>CBJMMB010000023.1:0-36588 GCA_966430775.1 uncultured Dyella sp.
GCTGCTCTCGGCCATGTTCGGCATGAGCCCGTTTTCCGACGCGGAGCGGGAGCGGCTGTTTCGTCGGCTGATGGATGACGGTAAATGGGCGGGTTCAGGCGATGCGAAAAAGGCGGCCAAGTCATCGCGGCGCGCGGCGGTTACAAAGCAGGATTCCGGTAAGCGATGAAAGCTTAAGTCGCTGTCGCCAAAGGTTTTTATGTTGACTCCGCACGATCGCCGCTATAGGGTGACCACGTCGATCTGAGCGATCATCCATCATGAATTCGCAGCACTGGCTCGACCTGGCCATTACGCATCTCAATGTTCCCGTGGGGCAGGTTCTCACGGCGGATCAACTGGCGCTCGCCTTGCGGGAAGGTTCGGTAGCGCCGCTATCGAAAGATCCACACGCCGCGGCGTTGGTCAGCAGCCTGTTCGCCGAATTGTCGCCGCAACTGATACTGCATGCGGCCGCGGAAGCGCGAGCCGATCTCTCGCATGTGGAGCAGCTCTATCGAGAATCGCTGGCCGCATCCATGCCCAGGGTGGTGCGCTGGGAACATGCCGTCGAGCATATGTTGTGAGCGGCATATTGATCGAGGATCTCGCCCGATTTCGCGCCGCGGGAAGTTGGCGCGTGCTGGAGACTGCGGCCCTGCGCATCGCGGCCGATGTTTCACACAAAAGCGGTCGTGATTTTCGGCCACTGCTAGGTGGTGGCACCAGGCTCATGATCGCGCTGGATCATCGCATAAGCCATGACATCGATCTTTTCTTCACCGATGCGCAATGGATCGGTTATCTAACGCCGCGCTTGAACGATAACGTGGAAGCGTTGACCTGCGACTACGAGGAAGCGGCCGATTATCTCAAGCTGCGTTTCCCGGAAGGGGAGATCGATTTTATCGTTCGTACCCGGCTTCTGGACCTGCCGCCGGAACATAGCGACGATACGACGTTTGCGCTTGACCCCATCGCAGAAGTGTTGGCGAAAAAGTTGTTCTTTCGCGGCGCCACCTTGACGCCGCGCGATCTGTTCGATTGGTGGGCGATAGAAACGATGCGGCCTGGACTCGTTCCTGCCGCAGACATGGGCAAGTTGTTGGCGACACGCGTGGACGGCATTCGCCTGGCGTTGGGAAGCATCCGCAAATCTTCGCGGGCGATGATGCTCTGGCGCGCCATACTGGCGCCTTCGCTTCCGGAGCTGGAAAACACCGTCGACTGGGCCAGTGCGCAGTTGGATACCTATCTAACGCAGGCTGCTCGTTGACGTAGGCCGGGACGCAATCCCGGCATCGCCATCTATAAACGTCACCTTTAAAAACCGTCCAGACGGTTTGCAAATCCAGCAGGCCGCTGCTAGCCTGTATCCCGCTCCATCCCAGGCGTAGCTGCTGCCCTCCCTTGGGCGGCAGGTGTCCCTTCAAAACCACACTCGAGATATCCCCATGAAAAAGTCGATCCACGGTCGGCCTTGGCTGGCTGTTGCCGTTTGCATGGCCCTGGCCGGTTGCGCAGGCGTGAAACCGGTGCCGTATTCCGGTCTTGCCTCCTCGCCGCAGTTGAGTCCCGATACGCACAACAGCCGCGTGCCGTATCGCTACGACACGCCGGTGAACTGGCGTTCGTACCGGAAAATCATGCTGGAACCCGTCGCGGTATATCAGGGCGTCGACAATCAGTTCGGCGCCATGTCGAACGAAGACCGCAACGCGCTGGCCAGCTATATGCAAAGCGCGTTCGGGCAAAAGCTGGCCACGCGCTTCGAACTGGTGAACGAACCCGGCCCCGGTACCTTGCAGGTGAAGCTCACCTTGACCGGCGCGAAAACTACCAAGGCGGTGCTTGGCACGGTGACGAAGTTCGATATCGGCGGCGGCTTGTACAACAGCGTGCAGGCCATACGCGGCAAGGAAGGCGCGATGAATGGGTCGGTGATCTATTCGGTGGAAATCTACGATGCGCTGTCGCGGCAACTGCTCAGCGCCTACATCACCAAGCAATATCCGAACGCGATGAACGTCGGCGCCAGCTTTGGTGCGCTGAAGGCCGCGCGCGTAGGCATCGACAAAGGCGCCGATGCGTTGGTCGAACAGCTGAGCAGCGATGCTACGCCGGTGGACGGTATTACTCGATCGCGGTGAGCTGGTGCATGCAGCTGCGGTGATGATGACCGCAGGAGTAGGTTGGGTTAGCGGAGCGTAACCCAACGATATTGCTTCAAGGACGTTGGGTTACCCCCGGATCAAGTCCGGGATAACCCAAGCTACGCGTCATTACGCATGCAGCTGCCGCGCCTTCAAGCCGAAACGACGCACCATTCGCTGCACCAGCGGTACCGCCAGGGTTCCCTCGACAGGTTCGAGGGCAGCTTCGTCCGCATCGTCTTCGAGCTTCAGCGCACCGCTGGCCTGCATGGCCCAGCAGAAGGCGTTGACGGTTTGCGTGGATACGCCGCAATGCTCGGCCAGGGTCTGCACGCGCCAGCCTTTGCGATAAAGCGCGGAGGACAAGCGCAGCGCTTCGCGGTTGTCCGGAAACGCGATCAGGTCCGGCCACGCGCCGAGGCGATAGGTGGCGTCGCTGATCGGAGCAAGACTGGCTTGATGGCGATGGCAGGCCGATACCAGGAAGCTGTCCAGGCTTTCGGAAACCAGTCCTTCGTATTGATGCTCGCAGGGGGCGGCGATCGCCATGCAGGTCCAGGTGGCGTCGAGCAATTGCTGCTTGGCCACTTCGAGCTCTTCCCTGGAACTGGCGTAGATGCGGCGGGTGCCATGGCGAATCACCACCGATGCCGTGCCGTTGCGCACCAGCACTTCATGTCCGTTCGCGCCTTGCAGCAGGCATATGCCCAGCAGGCCCTTGACCGCGTTGTCATCGGAGCCGCCAGGGACGCCTTGCAGCATGTGCTCGAGCATCTTGGCGATCGCCGACGCGGCGGCATGCTTGTCCACGCGCGTACCGTTCAAGTGATCGGTGCGCTCGTCCTTGCTCAGGAAAAGCACGCGCGTATCGCTGTGCATGGCCAGTTCATAGGCGACCTGGCCTTGCTCGCTATCGAGGTCGGCGACCAGGATGTCGCAGGGTTTGCCGTCCCACTTTTGCAGTTGAACCGGAGTGGAGGAGGACATCAGGAGTTTGCAGGCAAGCCAGAACCTGAGTTCCACTTCGTAGGGAAGGCCGGCCAAACCGATATGCACTTTCATGGAGGATTTCCTCCCGGACGCGACAACTTCAGGCCTTCCCCTAAAGAACCTTGAGCTCGTATATCCGGGTCTGCGACGACATCACGCCTAACGTTCTTAGGCACATACAACACGCAGGGAAATCATCGCGGTTAATGCGCATAACCGCTATCGCTACTTAGGTCGATTAACTGTCAGATGAGGTCAATATCGCGAGGCGCCAAAAATCAGCGGAAATTGTCCCGAAAGGACAGGGTTGCGGCCGCCTTCGGCCATGCTGGGTGCGGCGTTTCTTGCTTGCGTGGGGCAGCGTATGGCTGAGATGCCGCGTAGGTTGGGTTAGCGAAGCGTAACCCAACAATTCGTCTGGAACATGTTGGGCTGCGCTGCGCTAACCCAACCTACGTGGTTGCCTCGCCGTCATTCCGGCGAAGGCCGGAATCCACGCTCCGTACTGGGGATAGATTCCGGCCTTCGCCGGAATGACGACGAGGTAATTTCAGAAATTTCGCTAAAAGTGCAAACCGAAAAGGCCAGTTACGGCTTATCACCAAACAACTTCAAATCCACCGCGTTGGCCATCGCGCGATAACCCGCACCGTTCGGATGCAGATGATCGCCGCTGTCGTATGCGGCCAGCATCTTTTCCGGCGCTGCCGGATCGCGCACAGCCTTGTCGAAATCCACCACGCCATCGAACGCGCCGGAAGTGCGGATCCATGTGTTGAGTTCCTGGCGCGTCTTTTCGCCCGCCACGCTGTGATACGGCCAGCCGTTGCCGCCATAGGGCGTCAAGGTGGCGCCGTAGATCTTCACGTGCTTGGCGTGCGCGCGGGCGATCAGCGTTTTCATGCCGTCGATCAATTGCTGCGCGGTGATCTTGTCCTTCGCTTCCCACGCATAACCCGAGCCGCCGATATCGTTGATGCCTTCCAGCAAAATGATCCAGCGCACGCCGGGTTTATCCAGTGCATCGCGATCGAAACGCGACAGCGCGCTGGGGCCGAAATTGTCGTGCAGGATGCGGTTGCCGCCGATGCCCGCATCGGCCACGCCGATCGACGAAAGCTTGGCATCGGCTTGCAGGCGCGCAGCCAGATAGTCCGGCCAGCGTTCGTTCTTGTTGTCCTTGGAACCGACGCCGTCGGTGATCGAATCGCCGAAGGTCACGAGCGTGCTTTTCGCGGCCGGGCCCGACACTTCGACATCGGTGAGGTAGAAACGGCTGCCGCTCACTTCCTCACGTGGAAAATGCACGGCCGCGGTGGCGTCGCCGCTTTCGGTGATGTAGCTGGTGGCGATTCCGGCGTTGTGCATCGTCGCCGGATGGTATTGCGTATCGGCCGGCACGTAGAGGCTCACCGCCAGTTGCTGCAGCGCCTTCACGTCCATCTTCACCGGATCGCTCAGCACGCTTTCGCCCTTGGGAATCGTCACGGTGGGCTTGCCGCCGAACAGCAGCACATGATCGCTACCAGACACCGTATCCGCGCCTTGCGCGCTCAATGCCACGTGCACCGGTCCCAGCGTGACGGGCACGTTGCCGAGCAGATTGGAAAGACGAACGCGTACCTCCGTACCGCCCACGCTGGTGCGCACGATCTGCCGCACCGTCTGCGCGTTGAGCACCGGGCCGGTGGTATCCGGCGCCGCCGCCCAGGTGTCCACCCACGCTTGTTGATTCGCACCGGCCGCCATCGCGCAGGTCGCCACCGCGCACACCGAACTGGCGAACACCCATTTCAATACGTTACGACGCATGCCCTTCCTCCCATGTGGTCTTGGCAGCGGGCACGTATAGCAAAAGCGTAGTTACTTTAGCTGCGAACGGGGATTACAAAATTTATCAGGCAAGTGTTTGTTGCGTCGCAAAAAACATAACGAAAACAGCAGCGACGCGGCCCGTGCGCATATTCAAAAAAGCTGCTCACAGGCCGCTGCGTAGAGGCGTTTTTCTTGAATCAGCCCCGATCGAAGAAATCGACCATGCCGGTGTCGAGGTGGTAATAGGCGCCCACCACTTTCAGGCGATTTTCCTGCTGCGGCTTCAACAGGATCGGATCGCTTTCCTGGCGCAGCACTTCGACCACGCGCCGGACGTTCTGCTTGACCGCATTTTCCGTCGGATCGCCGGGTTGGCCGCGGGACTGCAGTACGGCTGGAATGATGGGTTCGATCATGTTGTCGATGGCGCCGGGAAAGCGTGCATTCTTTTCCACCACGGACATCGCCGCCTTCACTGCGCCGCATGCTTCATGGCCAAGCACGACGATCAGCGGCACGCCCAGTTCCGCCACCGCGTATTCGATCGAACCCATGGCGACGGTATCCACCGTGTTGCCGGCGTTGCGCACGATAAAGAGTTCGCCCAGCCCACGCCCGAACAAGAGCTCAGGCGGCACGCGGCTGTCCGAGCAGGAGACATAGGCGCAAAACGGCGACTGTCCGGCGGCCAACGCCAACCGGCGCGCGGGACTGAGATCCGGCGTGTGCTGTTCATTGCGCAAGAACGCCTGATTGCCTTCGACCAGCAATGCAAGCGCTTCATCCGGCGTCAACGTGGACTTGCCGTGCGTCGCCGGCGCTGGCTTGAGGGATGTCGCTGGATCCATCCTGGCCCAGGCTGATGGCATGACCGAGGCACCTACGCCGAGCATGGCTCCGCCGAGAAACGAGCGACGCGTGAACTTCATGGATAACACTCCGGGGATTTTTTTCGCAAAGGCGACGTGGGTTGGCAAACGGTTCTAGCTAACCACAGTCACCGCCTGCGCCGCCTTGTCCGGTCGGTTCGACTTTGGGTCATTTCGGGCCATTGCACGCCATGGCGATCGCGTGCGCCAGTTCGCCATGGACGAAAAAAATCCCCGGCGGTTTCCCGCCAGGGAAGATAGGTCGGAACGGGATGATGCTTGGCGGTTAGAAGTCGTATGTGATGCCGAAGCGCACGTAACGCGGCGTGCTCCAGTAATTCACGCGTTCGTAGTTGACGTTCAAGGCGGTGCTGCTGCCGTAGCGTGCATAGGTGGAGGTGGGAACCGACTCGTTGAAGACGTTGTAGACCATCACGTTGAAGCCGAGCTTTTTGTCGGCCCACATCGGGCGATATTCGGCCGACAGGCTGAGCACGTGCTGCCAGGGCAGGCGTCCGGCATCGCCGGGGCGCGACGGCTGACCACCGCAATAGTGGTAGTAGCTGCCGTAACCGATCGGGTTGGTCTGGTCGGCGCCGTAATACCCCAGGCAGGTTTTGGGCGCGCCGGAGATCAAAGCGAGGTTGCCCGAGAGCATCCATTCGGGCGTGAGCTGGTAGGAGCCATACGCCTTGAACTGATGCTTGTGGTCGTTGGCGAGATAACCGTTGGCGTACTCCATTACCTTGCCGAAATCCCAGTCCACCGTGGCGGAGACATCCTGCTGGCCGATATCGGAACGGACCTGGCCTTCGGAGTTGCCGTAGCTGCGCGAGTAGACATAGTCGACCTTGCCGTACCACTTGCCGTCGAACGGATGCTCCAGGAAGGTTTCCAGGCCGTAGTAGTTGCGCTTGGCGCGCGGCATGCCGAAATCCTGCGCAGTGACGTTCACTGCGTAATAGCCGCCCGAACCGTTCGGCAACAGGTAGGTGTTGCTGCGGCCGGGGTTGGACAGGTAGCAGCCGTTCATGCTGCTGGTATCGACGGTGTAGCCGAGCGAGGCGGCCTTGGCGGCGATGGTGTCGGTATCGCAAATATCGTCCAGGATGTTGCGCAGCTTGCGTACCTGCGCCTTCATGCCCCACACGTACGATGGATTGAACTGCTGCGCGAAGCCCAGCAGGTATTCATCCTGGTATTCGGACTTGATGTTTTGCGAGGCTACGGTCTTGGGATCGGGCGATTGTCCGTATTCGTTGTTCGCCGATACCGCACCGCCCGTGCTCGAGTTGATCAGCGTCAGGCCGGTAGGAATGCCGTTGGCGTCGATGCCGGTATAGGTGTAGTACTCGTTGGTATAGGTGGAACCTGCCGCGGCACGCAAGGCCACGCTGGCCGGCATGGCGAGGAAGTAGCGGCCGACGTTACCGTACACCTTCAGCGAGGAATCGCCGTTGACGTCCCAGCTGAAGCCCACGCGCGGCGCCCACTGCGGCTTGGTCAGGCGGATATATGCCTTGCCATCCGGGTTGTAATTGGTGAACTGGTCGTTGCGGATGCCGAGTTTCACCAGCCAGCGGTCGTTGATCTGCCAGGCGTCTTCGATGTACTGCGCGCGCTGTTTCACCCGCACGGACGCGGCGGTGTTGTAGATGTACTTGGCTACGTAGTAACCGGAGGAACCGCCGGCGTAATTGCCGGGTGCATCCACGAACGGGCTGTCGCTGATCGCGGTGTTGGCGTCGCCGTGATAGTAGAACCACGCATAGCCAGGGCCGGACGTGCTGGTGCCATCATCGACATCGTGGCTGTCCTGGTTGTCGATACCCGCGGTGATCGTGTGATCGCCCAGCTTGTACGAAAGATCCAGGCGCAAGTTGGTATTGGTGGAACGGTGGTTGGGATTGTCGAACGTCAGCACCGTCTGATTGTTGGTGATGACCGAGCCGCCGGTGATCGCCGGGTTCTCGTTTTCCGCCGTGCCGATATACGGATACGTGCCGTCGTAGCCGGGAATCTCGCTGTAGTAGCGGATCTTCTGCTTGCCGTACAGCACGCTCAGCGTCAGATCGTCGGTGATGTAGCTGGTGTACTTGATCACGTGCACGTCGGCCGAGGTCTTGGTCGAGGTGTCGTAATTGTTGAGGCTGCCGGTCGTGCCGGTGGTGTAATCGTAGTTGTAGTTGGCGCCCTGGTACTCGTGCTTGCTGGAGGCGGCAGTCACCTCCAGGATGTTGCTGTCGTTGATGTTCCAGTCGAGCTTGGTGTAGTACTTCGGGTTGTGATACTGGTATTGCGTGTTGTACGGGGACGTTACCGCACCGTAGCGGTTGCCTTGTTCCTTGTCGCCTTCCACCGCGGCAAAGAAATACAGCTTGTCCTTGATGATCGGTCCGCCCAGGTACGCGCTTTCGGTGGTTTCCCAGTTCTTGGCGCCGTTGTAGCGCCGATAGATCTGCCCGGCCTTGCTGCCCGACACGTAATAGGCATTGTCGGAATCGCCCATGGCGAAGCGCGGCGTCCACTGCACCATCGCGCCGAAATGCCATTCGTTGGTGCCGCGCTTGCCGACCTGGCTGATCACGCCGCCGTCGGAACGACCGTACGCCGCACCGTAGCCGCCGCTCAGGATTTCCTGCTGGTCGATGGCGCCGTACGGCAGGGTGATGCCGCCGAAACCGCTGAGCGGATCGGTGGTGTTGAAGCCGTTGAGGTAGTACGCGTTTTCCGTCACCGACGAGCCGGCAAAGGAGACCAGCGCGTTGCCGGAAGGACCGGTGAAGCCGCCGTAACCGCCGACGGCGCCAGGAGCGAGCAGGGCGATCGCTTCGGCGCTGCGCGCAAGCGGCAGCGTGGCGAGCTGTTGCGAGGTGATCACCGTGCGCGAATCCACGCTGGTCACATCCACCGCGGGCAACTTGTTGCCGGTCACCGTGACGGTGCTGAGATTCTTGGCGTCGGCGCCGGCCGCGACAAAGGACACTTCCGTGCCCGTACCGACTTTCAGTGTCACGTCCGAGCGCGAATCGACGGCGTGGCCGTCGCGCATCAGCGTCACCGTGTAGTTGCTCAACGGTAGCGCCGCGATCGCATAGCGGCCGTTGCTATCCACCGGCACTTCGCGCGTAAAGCCGGTATTGCTCTTGATGACCACGGTTTCGCCACTGGCGACCGGTGCTGCACCGAAGATCGAACCGGTGGTGGCCTGGCCATGCGCCAGACCGATGGAACCCAGGCCAATGGCCAGCGCGAGGTTTTTCGGGCGCAGCAGTGCCCCTGGCGTGAAATATCGCCTCATCATCGACATGTTTGTTGCCCCATATCGGCAGTCGCCGAATAAAGTGGTTTGCGTGTCTTGCGGACAGCCCTTGTTGTTGGTTTCGCCGCGTTGCTTGCTACGCCGGCGCTCCTGCGTGATGGCCTCGTTCGGAAGCGGATGTTTGCGATCGAGGTGAAAATCCGGTTAATCGTTGCAAGGTGAGGCGAAGCTACGGGGCAGTGCTGTGGGCGTCAACGCTTGTATGGAAGATTCGGCCTGTAATGACAAAAGAATTGCCTGTGATGCAAAGAAGCTTTTTGAAGTCAGAGATAACAATTGGCTGGTCGCTACAAAAATACCGAATAGTCATTCCGGCGTAGGCCCACTGCTGTCCGGGGAAATGAAGCTCTTCAAAAATGCGCGATGCGCGGCAATTTCCCCAGAAAATTCAACGCTACCGAATCGTCATCCCAGCGAAAGCTGGACGTAGCGCGCAGCGCGGAGAACGTCCGAAGGACGGCCCCGAAGGGGTGAGCGAAGCGAATCATCCAGTGCCTTTGACGCTTTGTAAGTCGCTGGATCCCAGCTTTCGCTGGGATGACGAACGTTTTAGCCATTCTTGCAAGACGTGCAGAGACTTTCCCCGGACAGCGATGGGCGAAGGCCGGAATCCATGGCCAGTCCGAAGCATGGATTCCGGCCTTCGCCGGAATGACGACTAGGCGGTTGGAAAATCACGCGTAGTGTTTCACGTAATAGAGATGGTGGCCCTTCGTGTGGTTCGCACTATCAACCATCACCCCACCCATAGCGCGCCGCATGCACCGCCGCCTGCGTTCGATCGGCAAGCCCAAGCTTGTGCAGAATGCGCTCCACATGGCTTTTCACCGTGCCGGGCGCAATGTTCAGGCGCTTGGCGATGGCGATATTGGTCAGGCCATGCGGCAGCAGGGCAAAAACTTGCCGCTCTCGCGGTGTAAGTCGCTCGATCATGCTGCCTGCGGCGATGATCGGTTGCGCGGGTACAAGCAGTGCGGCGGCGAGCATGACGCCCAATGTATGCAACGAAGCGAGCTGCGTTGGATTCGGCGCTTCTGCATCGGCATCGCTCATCAGCACCAGCAAGCCGATCGTGCGGCGGTTGAAGCGCAGAGGAACGAAGACATCGAAGCCCGGTGTGCGCCAATGCATGCTCGGCAAACCGGCGGCATCGTCGATGGCGCGCAGCACTACCGGATCCGTGACGTGCGTATCTGCCGGCAGTCCGCCACCGCGGCTGGCCAGTACACGCCACTCCTGTACTTTCCGGCCAAGCAGCCATCCATCGTTCCATTGCAGATACCGCAAGGCTGCAGAAAGAACGCCGTCCAATGCGGTGGCATGGTTTCCATGCGCTTCGAGTGCGCGAGCCGCTTCGGCCAACAATGACTCCTGCGCGTGCGAAGAAGCCGCGCTGCCGTCGGATGGATTGTTTGCATGGCGTTCGAAGGATGTGCCGGTCGGCATAGCGTGGTCTCTGTCGGATGGCCGGCTCGTGAGTGCGGTGTGAAAGGCAAACTGGTTTAGCGCGCAAACGCAAAACTGCGCACGTATTTCGGTTTTCCTGGAGCAGATATGAAGAGGTTTGCACGCGACTTGTTTCGACAGGCCTGCGTGGTCGCTGATGACAAGTTGCGTGCGTGATTAACGACAAACGATGACGTTGTTGGATTTATGAGAGACATCAACAATCGTTCGCTGCACAGCACTTAACATCGCTCGTCATGACAGGTCGCTCTGTTGCGCAAACGCGCATGGCGATACGCATGCAGAAGGGGATGCGGCAGTGCTTCGGATGGAGCCTGCCATATGTTTTTTCGCTCGAGCGCATTCCGGCAGGCGCCGGAGTGACGGTTTGCTTTGGCCGAAATTCGCACGCAAGTGCAGACATTTTTTATCAACGGTTTTATCCACGGAGCATTGCATGAACGCAAAGTCCTTCTCGCAGAAGTTGTTGGTACGCGCCATGTGCGCCACGTTAGGCACGATGATGTTCGCCACGACGTTCGCCGCCACCACTGTCTCGCCGCTCAGCGTGCAGACCTCGTGGGGCACGATCAGCGAGCCCTCGTTGCCTGACGACAGCCTGGTCTGCGCCAAGGTCCAGGCAACGCAGAAGCCGGTGAACGGTTTACTGGATGCATCGGTCGATGCCGATCCGACCAAGTCGGCGCCGGATACCAGAGACATCCAGACCGCCATCGACAATTGTCCGGCCGGCAAGACGGTGAAGCTGATCGCCGGCAACAATGGCCAGAGCGGTTTCCTGACTGGACCGATCACCTTGAAGTCCGGCGTGATGCTGTGGATCGACGCCGACATCACCGTGTTCGGTTCGCGCAATCCGGCCGACTATGACAGTGGCCTGGGTATCTGCGGCGTGGCCAACACCAATGGCTCGTCGTCCTGCTATGCGTTGTTCAACGGCAACCACCTCACTAACAGCGGCATCATCGGCGGCGGCGTGATCGATGGCCGCGGCGGTGCGGTGTTGAGCAAGGGCCCCAACGCCGGCATCCGCACCTGGTGGGATGTGGCCTATCAGACCAAGACGTCCAAGGTCACGCAGCACAACCCGCGCCTGCTGGACATCAACGGCGGCAGCAACTTCACGTTGTACGGTGTGATGCTGCAGAACTCGCCGAACTTCCACGTGGTGCTCGATGGCCTGGACGGCATCACTGCGTGGGGCATCAAGATTCTTTCGCCGAGCCTGGCCTACAGCAAACCCGGCTATGCCTGCGCCAAGGGCACCACGCCGGACACGGTGTCGGGCACCTATGCCACCTGCTTCACGCCCGAGACGGTGAAGAACACCGACGGCTTCGACCCGGGCGAATCCAGCCATGTGCTGCTGGCCTATTCGTACATCAGCACCGGCGACGACCATGTGGCGGTGAAGGCCGGCTCCGGGTCGGGCTCGCAGCACCTGATGTTTGCGCACAATCATCTGTATTACGGACACGGCCTGTCGATCGGCAGCGAAACCAACACCGGCGTGAGCGACATGACGGTGAGCGACCTGGTGATGGACGGCCATGACAGCGCGCAGAGCGTGGGCATCCGCATCAAGTCGGACGCGACGCGCGGCGGCCTGGTCAACGGCGTGAGCTACCAGGGCGTATGCATGCGCAACGTGCGCCAGCCGCTGGTGTTCGACGCGTTCTACAGCACCGCCAAGAGCAAGACGAAGTACCCCTCGTTCAAGAACATCAGCGTGAGCAATTTCCACGATACCGGCAGCACCGCCTACGGCGGCGGCCTGGCGGTGTTCGCGGCCTACAGCAAGTATCCGTTGCAGATCGCGCTGAACAACGTGCAGTTCGACGGCGCCCAGCCGACCACCTCCATGAAGGGCCACAACGGCAGCCCCAGCGTGTTGCCGGCCAACGTGGCGTTCACCTTCGGCCCGGGTGCGGTGAGCTTCGCCAAGCAGCTGGAACAGCAGCATGGCGGCGGCGTGACCTTCGTCGATGGCATCACGCAGAATCCGGCGCCGGTCGATTGCAGCAACGCGTTCGTCACCTACAGCAGCGTGTCGCCCAACGCGCCGTTCTAAAGCGTAGATCGATGGGCCGTTCCCTCTCCTGCGTCAGCGGGGGAGGGAATCGTTTTGCCGGATCCCGGTATGGCGGGCAAAAAAAAACGGGGCTGGCGAAAGTGGGAAACCCTTCGCCAGCCCCGCCAGTCCAACCGGCTCTGAGGGGAGATCATGTAGCGCTTACGGCTGCTCCCTGCGGCTCGCGGTACGAGTCCGCGAAACACCGTGCCGGAGCCCATGCAGGGAAGCGGTTGGATGGGGCCAGTGTAAAAGCGGGCGCCGGAGAGACCATTAGCCCGGTGGGACGTTTTGCTGTTATGTCGGGCCTTTCTGTGGGGGAAGGGCGGGGCTGTGCCGCATACATATATATGTGTGTGATGGAGGGACGCACATAGCGGGCCTGAGTGAGTCCCCCTCCGGCCGATCAGCCCCGAATCTCAGATGTCGTCGCCCCGGCGAACGCCGGGGCCCAGTGACTTTAAAGCGGAAAGACACTGGATGATTCGCTTCGCTCACCCCTTCGGGGCCGTCCTTCGGACGTTCTCCGCGCTTCGCGCTACGTCCGGCTTTCGCCGGGATGACGAAACATTACGCAGCGCCCCACGTCATCTGCCACCCTCAACTGCGAGGGTGCCCCCGGAGATATCCTTATCCCGACCGACCATCCACTTGTCCCCACCGAGCCACTCCCTTCCCGCCACCCAGTTGTCCACATTTACGCCCACCTCACCCCGCATGACAGGCCTCTTTGGACCCGTCATCTGTCCTCACAGGACATCACCAGCGATGACTGGGGACATTTTTCATCCCTGAAAACGCGATTCACAAGCAGATTTTTCGCGTCTAACTATCTGATTTAAAAGCTTGTCATAGCAAAAGCATGGCCCGCGCAGGCAAACCGCATGCGTGTGGACGAGCCCATCCCGATGATCCACCCCGCCTTCGAGGGTGACAGGTCGAGAATGGATCGGCCGCCCTCGGAACTTGAACGACGAGGGTTGGACATGAACGAGTGGTACCGGGGCGACGTCTCCGCGGAATATGCAATTGGCCTGCTCGAGTATCTCGAGAATTTGGGTATCAGCCGGGAACAGGCGCTGGCGGATACGGGCATCGGCTCGGCCCAGCTGGAAGGGGATCTGCGTCTCACCACGCAGCAAGACGCTGCCCTGCTGGAAAACGCCATACGCCTGACCGGCGACGCCGGCCTGGGCTTCGAACTGGGTCTACGCAGCGCGCTCACCTGGCACGGCATCCTGGGTCTGGGGCTGATGAGCTGCCAGACCCTGCGCGACGCATTGCGCCTGTGGACCGGCTACCTGGACGTGCGCACCACCGGGTTCTGCATCTACCTGCACGAACACGACGGCCTGGCCGAGCTGAACATCCAGGACCTGGCCCCGGGCGCGCTGTTGCGCAGCGCCTCGCTGGAGCGCCTGGCCACCATGACCGCCCGCCTGGCCAGCCAGCTCACGCAGAGCGAACTGCCGGACGTGGAGATGTGGTTCAAGGACGAGCAGCCGACCTACGCCGCGGCCTACGTCAGCCGCCTGCCCAAGGTGCGCTTCTCCACCGGGCTGTGCCAGGTGCGCATGCCCAGCGCCTACCTCGACCTGCCGCTGCCGACCGCGCACTCGCTGGTGCTCACCCAGGTGAAGCAGCAGTGCGAGCGCGAACGCATCGCGCTGGGCCAGAACAACTGCCTGATCGCGCGCATCAAGGGTCTGCTGCCGCTCGAAGACGGTACGTACCTCGGCATGGAAGAAGTGGCGCAGGCCCTGTGCATGTCCAGCCGTACGCTGAAGCGCAAGCTGCGTCATCTGGGCTTCAACTTCCGCCAGCTGGTGGATGAGGCGCGCAAGCAGGAAGTGCTGCGCGACGTGCTCAACACCACCATGACGATCGACGAGATCGCCAACCGCCGCGGCTATTCCGATGCGGCCAACCTCACGCGCGCGTTCCGCCGCTGGACCGGCGAATCGCCCAGCCAGTACCGCTCCAAGCTGCCGTACAAGCTGGAACGCGGCGCGGCGGCGCAGGGTGCGGGTGCGGCGGCGCAGATGGCGTGATGTTGTGGTAGCGGGAATCGTCCATCGTCAAACGGGAACCGCGGATGGCGCGCATGCGACGCTTCGCGCGCGCCCTGTGTCCCGTACGTGCGATTCCTGTCTGACGATGCGCGCCGTGCGGCGCGCGCGCGACATGTCAAAGCAGATACAACAACGCCCGCACCAGCTGCGTGGCCTGCGCCGGATCGCGCGGATCGATGCTGAAGATCGGCACGAACAGGCTCATGCGGCGGGCGAGCGCGTACATCGTTTCCATCGAGAACTCGGGCGCGAGATCGGTCTTGCTGAGGCCGATCACGAAGCGCAGGTTCGGATCGATGCGCGCGGCCTGTTCCACCGCCGTGCGGCAATCCTGCGCCAGCGTTTGCGAGGACGCATCCAGCATCAACACGGCGCCGAGCGCGCCGGGGCCGACGATCGCCGCCATGAAATCCAGATGCTCGCGTCCCGGCAGGCCGTACACGTGCAGGATCTCGTTCGGATTGAGCTGGATGGTGCTGTAGTCGAACGCCACCGTCGTGCTGACGCTGGCGCCCGATGCGGCATCCGTCGTGGATACCTCTGAGGACACGGGAGGGATATCGGATATGGCGCGAATCGCCGTGGTCTTGCCGGCACCGGATGGACCCAGAAACAGCAGTTTGATGGTCTTTTCAGAATCAAGCATGCGAGTAACCCAGCTTCAGCCCGAAGTGCCGTGCAACGCGTTGGATGAGAGACGAAGGAGCGGCCGGCGCTTGCGCCGCATCCGGCTTGACCGTGTTGCCGTCCGCGCGCGCCAGCGCACCGCTGGCCAGCGTCGCCCACAGGAAGGCATTGATGATGTCCGCGCTGAGCTTGGTGTGTTGCGCCAACGCCTCGGCCGACCAGGCCGAACGCTGCAGCAGCGCCGACAGGCGCAGCGCATCCATGTCCTCGGTGACGCTGCCGAGGTCCGGCCAGCGCGTGAGGCGGAACAATTTGCCGCCGAGCAATGGCAGGCTGTCGCGGTATTTCACGCACGCCTTGATCAGGAAACCATCCAGGCTGCGCGACACCAGCCATTCGTTCTGATAGGGATCTTTCGCCGGGCGCGTCATGCACAGCCAGGTGCCGTCGAGCACGCGTGCTTCGGCAATGGTCAGGTCGCTGACCGAGCGCGCGAGAATGCGTCCGGCCGAATGGCGCAGGATCATCGCGATGCCGCCGCGCTTCACCAGGAGATCCTGGTTGCAGCCGGCCTCGCGAATGCAGATGCCGAGCAGGCCCTGCACGTCGTCGGAAGAAACGTCCGAGGAGGACTGCAGTTTTTCCTGCAGCGCGCGAGCCAGCGCGGCGGCCGGCGCGTCGCGATCCAGCTTCGAGGCGTATTGGGTTTCGTTGTCGCCGCTGCGCGGAAACACCAGCACCGGCAGGTTGCGCCGCTGCGCCATTTCATACGCCAGGCGACCGTGCCCGCTGTCGATGTCGACGATCAGGATGTCGCTTTCGTTGCCCTGCCAATCCTGGATCTCGATATCGATCTGCGAGGCGGCCAGCAAACCGCAGGCGAGCGAAAGGCGCAGCTCGATCTCTTCGGAGAGACCGGCCATGCCTATCTTGATGTGCTTGATGTTTTCGTCCGGCATGAAGATCGCTTAAGGAAGGTTTTGCACGTGCGAAGAAATGCGCGCGGCCAGATCCAGCGCCACGCGCCGCGACAGCGCCAGCATGATGTTGTGGCCCACGCCGATGGCCAGCGCCAGCGGATGGCGCGGATCGGCGATGCGCACGAAGATGCAGGTGTAATCGGTCATCGACACCACGGTCGATTGGCATACGCCGCCGGACAACTCGCGCGCCAGCGTCTCGCACAGGCCCAGCAGCGTGCCGGTCATCGCGGCCACGCGGTGGCCTTCCTGCACGATGGAAGAGCGCACGCTGAGCAAGCGCGCATCGGCGGTCGTCACCACCGCCAGGCTGATCTCCGGATAGTGCGCGCAAAGCTCGGCCAGCTCCCGGTCGCAGATAGCGCGAAGCTCCGCCATGCGCTTGAAGGCGGTAGTGACTGCTTGGGTTTCGGACATGAGGTTCAACCAGGCGGCGTGACTGTGGTGAATCGTCACGAACGCGTCGTGCGCCTGATGATGCACAGGCATCGCGATCGTACTTTCTTGGTGCGCATGATCGCTTCACGCGCGCGCGACGGCCATCGCCTTTGCGGCTCGATTAGCTGTCAGTTGAGGTCATTCTTGTGCCGATGGCCCCAAACCACCGGCATGCACTGTGCGCCATGTCCCACTGTGACAGAGATTGGGCTGCGTGATGCCATGGCTCGCCTGGCCGCGGCGGCCTACCATTTTTTACATACGCATTCGAGCCAACGCAGCGCCGGCACGTTGATGAAAAACCGCGCAGGCCGTCCTTTGCGCAAGCGCGCGGCACCGACATACCTCCCTTCGACGGTATGGCCGGCTCGAAACGACGACGGGGGAGAACAACCATGAAAAGCGCGCGCTGGCAGCGCGGCTTCACGCTGAGCGAAGGGATGGTGGTGATGGTGATCATCGCCGTGCTTTCGGTGATCGCGATGAACGCCTACGGCAACTACATGACACGCAACAAGGTGCAGGCGGCGAAGGCCGACCTGGTCGCGTTGTCGCTCAACCTCGAGAACGAACTGCAGCGGCAGCTGACCTACGGCGTGCACGACGGTATCAAGACCGACGACATCGTCAAGGCGTACAAGGGCTGGCATCCGTCGCAATCGAACAGCTTCCGCTATGTGCTTACTTCCGGCGCCACCTATTACGATCTGAAGGCGGAAGGACTCAGCGGACCCTTGTCCACCTGCGTGCTGGAACTGCGCAGCGATACCACCGGCGCGGTTGCCGGCAATTGCGGCTCGGTCACCACGTGGTGATGCGCGATCATGCACCGTAATCGCAACACGCCGGGGTTCACCGCGATCGAAACGATGATCACCATCGGCATGCTCGCGTTTCTGGTGACGCTGGGCGTTCCGCTGCTGCGCACGTGGATGCAGTCGGCGCATCAGCGCGAAGCCGCCGGACTGTTGCGCGAAGCGCTGGGGCGCGCAAAAGCCCTCGCCCTGCACAATCAGCAGGCATCAGCCAGTCAAACCCAGCCGGCCGCGGCCGTGTGTTTTTCCGGCGGCAAATTGGCGGTGGTGGCGGGCAAGGCGCAAGGCGCCACCTGCGATGCCAGGGCCGAGTGGACGCGACCGGTGCCCGCCGACGCGTCGATCGTGCTGACGCTGACGAACATTCCTTTCCAGTGCGTGGCCTACAACACGCACGGCGTGGCCTTGGTCACCACGGTGAGCAATCTCTCCTGCTCGCAGGCGGCGCTCGACGTCAACGTTGCCTCCGAGGAAGCCTTCAATGTTCCGCTGCCGTAAGCTACGGGACAGCCTCGTAGGCTGGGTTAGCGCAGCGTAACCCAGCACACCCCAAAGCGATATCAAAAAGCGCTGCGCAGCCTCCACCAGCGATGGCAAAAACAGCCACCCGCGGATGCTAAAGTGCCCCCATGGGGAGCCCAATCTACGCCTTCGGTGACTTCCGCCTCGACCCTCGCGCCCGGGAGTTGAGCCGCCTTGGCGAGCCCGTCGTGATCGCCGCCAGCGCCTTCGATTGCCTGGTGTACCTGATCGAACATCGCCAGCGCGCGGTGGGCAAGGACGAATTGATCGCTGCCGTGTGGGGCCGCTCCGACGTCAGCGACAACCTGCTGGCGCAAACCATCGTGCGGCTGCGGCGGGCGCTGGACGATGCGAGCGACGAACAGCGTTGCATCAAGACCATGGCGCGCGTGGGTTATCGATGGATGCCGGAGACGGCGGTGCTGTCCTCGTCAGTGCCGGAGGCGGACACCATGCAAGGCGAGCAGCGCGCCGCGAGCGATACGCAGCAACGCCCTGCGCATGCCGTACGCATTCGCCGTCCGCTGCTGGTCGCGCTGGTGCTCACCCTCGCCATGGCCATCGGCTACGCGGGATGGCAGCTGGCGAACATGCGCCCTGCTGCCGCGCCCATGCATTTCAAGGACGGCACGGCAGTGGTGCTGCCGGCCGAAGTGAGCGCGCCCGACGACTGGAACTGGCTGCACCTGGGCTTGATGGACATGCTTTCCACGCAACTGCGCGCGGCGAAAGTACCCACTGAAAGCAGCCGCGACGTGCTCAACCTGCTGCATCAATCGGGCAACACGCAGCTGTCGTCGTTCGCGTTGGTGGTGACACCGCATGTGGCGCTGTCCGATAACCGCTGGCATGTGCACCTGGACGCCAAGGCCAAGGACGGGCGGCGCTGGCAGGCGGAATCCTCCTCCGACGACGTGCTGGCGGCGGCGCGCACGGCGAGCGACCTGCTGCTGGTGCAGCTCGGTTACGTCGGCGGCGTCAGTCCATCGGCCGGCGGCGATTCGTTGCTGCAATACCTGCTGCGTGTCGAAGCGGCGCAGCTTGCCGGACAGCCCGAGGTGGCGCACCGGCTGATCGACGAAGCGCCGCCGGCCATGCGCCACACGCCGGAACTCGAATACGCGCAGGCCGAACTGTATTGCGCCGAAGCGAAGCTGGACGCGTGCGATCAATCGCTGAGCGATCTGCGCGCGCGCGTATCGGCCACCGACAAGCCCGTGCTGCGCGGAAAAATACTCACCTCGCTGTGGTTTCCCTACCGCCGCAAGGGCCAATACGCCGAAGGTGTGACCGCGCTCGACGAAGCGGTGCGCCTGTTGCAAGGACAGAAAGACAACGAAGCGCTCGGCAACGCCTATCTGGATCGCTCGCACCTGGAGTTCTATCAGGGCAAGCTGGACGAGGCGACGCTGGACCTGGGCCGCGCCCGCGTCAATTTCGCGCTGGCCGGCGATACCGTCGGCCAGGCCAAGGTGGATCGCGCCATGGGCGAGATCGCATTGCGCCGTGGGCACTACACGACAGCGCTGACGCTGTTCCAACACGCCTACGAGCAATACCAGCGCATGGGCATGCGGCAATTGTTTTCCTCGGCGCTGGATGCCTTGGCGAACGCGCAGAAGCTGACGCTGCGCTATCCCGACGAATTGGCCACCACCGATCAGTACTGGCCGTTCGAGCAGAAACACATGGATTTTCTCGACCACTACGTGCGCCACCAACTCAGCATCACGCGCGCGGTGGCGCTGGCCGACAACGGTCGCAGCGCCGACGCCATCAGCTTGCTCGAAAGCACGCTGGCGGCGGCAAGCGCCGACGAGGAAGCCTCGTTGCGTGCGCTGATCAGCATGCGTCTGGCTAAGCTCGCACTGGATCGCGACGACACACCCGGCGCATTGCAGTGGATCGGTAAAGCCATGGCCGGCAACACGCTGGCCGACGACGGCGATCCGAGCGACTACGCCGAAGCCTGGTACGTGAACATCGTCGCTGCGCAACGCGCCGGCAAGACCGACGAACTCAAGCGCACGGTGGCCGCGATGCAGGCGTGGAGCGAGCGCCTGCCCAAGCAGAACGACGCAGTCACGATGTGGCTGTTGCGCGCCAAAGCCATCGAGGCCTGGAGTGAAGGACAACACGACCAGGCGCTGCAGCAACTCAAGACAGCGATGACTGCCGCGGATGCATCGGGCGAACCAGAAGCCATCGTCGACGTCGGCCGCTCCTACGCATCGGCGTTGCTGGCGGCCGGGCATGTGGATCAAGCAGTGGCGATCAGCGGCCGTCTGTCGGAATGGGCCGGCGTCGATTGGCGCGCGGCGTGGGTGGAGTCGCGCGTATTGCAGGCGCTGGGGCAGGGCGCCGCGGCGGACAAGGCGCGCAGCAAGGCGCAACAACTTGCCGGCGATCGGTCGTTGCCCGGCAATGCGGACGGCATGTTGTAGGAGTGTTCGCGCAGCCTGGATAGCGATGCTGCCGAAACCGGACGCTGTCATCCGCGTCCCGTCGGTGCATGCAATGGCCAACATTGCCACCCACCGCGCAGCCAGGCGATTGGCTGACATGTATCATCCGTCTCGAACGGCTCGATACAGACCAGGACCATGACGAGCACGGGGGCGACTATCTACCGATTCGACGATTTTCAGCTCAATCCGCTTGGGCGCGAGTTGCGCCGCAACGGCGAGCCGGTGGAGTTGGCGGCGAGTGCGTTCGATTGCCTGGTGTACCTGGTGGAACACCGCGAACGCCCGGTGGGCAAGGACGAGCTCATTTCAGCGGTATGGGGACGCACCGACGTCAGCGACAACCTGCTGGCGCAGACCATCGTGCGCCTGCGCCGCGCGCTGGGTGATGCCGGCACCGAACAGCGTTGCATCAAGACGGTGCCGCGCGTGGGCTATCGCTGGGCGTTGGACACGCAAGTGGTGCATACCAGCGCCGAAGCGACGCCGCCGCCTGTAGCGGCGGCACCGGATGCCGGCGATCGGCGCAAGACGGTGCCGATTCGCCGCTCGCTGTGGATCAGCTTGTTCGTCACGCTGGCGCTCGCACTGGTCTATGCCGGATGGCAGATGCAGGGCCACCGTGCAGCGAAGGCGAACTTCCAGTTCCATCAGAGCGCCGCGGTGGTGCTGCCGGTGGAAGTGGTGGCGCCGGACGATTGGAAATGGCTGCACCTGGGGATGATGGACATGATCGCCACGCGCCTGCGCGATGCGAAGGTGCCCACCGAGAGCAGCCAGGAAGTGCTCGCCTTGCTCAAGGACAGCGACGACACTTCGGGCGCCAGGTTTTCTTCGTACGCGCTGGTGGTGCATGCGCGTGCGGAACTGTCCAGTGATCACTGGCGCGTGGATCTGGATGCGAAGAGCAAGGACGGCCGCGTGTGGAAAGCCGAGGCGACCGGCAGCGATGTGCTGGTCGCCGCGCGCACCGCCAGCGATCTGCTGCTGGCGCAACTGGGCTACACCTCGCGCAGCAGTGGTTTGTCGCTGACCGGCGGCACGGTGCAGGAATATCTGCAGCGCATCGATGCTGCGCGCCTCGCCGGCCAGCCGCAGACGGCGCGCGAGCTGATCGACCATGCACCGCCGGACGTGCGCAACCATCACGAGATCGCTTATTTCAGCGCTTCGCTCGAATGCGACGAAGGGCACGCCGACACCTGCCAGCAGCAACTGGAAGCCTTGCTGAAACAGCTGCCCGACAAGCAGGAAAACGTGCTGCGCGGCGAGATCCTCACCGTGCTGGGCACGCTTCATTCCAACCGTCGCGAATGGGCGCAGGCCACCAGCGCGCTCGATGAGGCCATACGCGTCCTGCAGGGCGACAAGAATTTCGGCGCGCTGGCCACCGCGTATCTCAGCCGCGGCTATCTCAACCAGAATCTGTGGAAGCTGGAAGAAGCCACCGCCGATCTTGGCCGCGCGCGCGTCAACTATTCGCTGGCGGGCGAACTGGTCGGCGTGGCCAAATCCGATTTCGCCATGGGTGTGCTCGCTTTGCGCCGTTCGCAACCCGATGCGGCGGCGACCTTGCTGCAGCATGCCTACGATCAGTTCGTCAGCATGGGCATGCGTTCGATGCTGCCCTCCACGCTGGATGCATTGGCTTACGCGCAACAGATGCTGCTGAAATTTCCGGACGAGCTGGCCACCACCGACCACTTCTGGCCATTGGACGAAAAGGCCAAGGATTTCGGCTTCGTCGGCGACGACATGCGCCGCGAACTGAGTTCGGTACGCGCCACCGCGCTGGCCGACAACGGGCGCACCGCCGAGGCGAAGGCCTTGTTCGAGCGCGTGCTCAACGAGACCGACGCCGCGAAGGACGCGAGCCTGCACGCGCAAGTGAGCAAGTCGCTGGCCTCGCTGGCGCTCGACAGCGGCGACAACGATCGCGCCGCGGCATTGGCGGCCGATGCCATGACGCCGGCGCTGGAGGAGGACGATCAGCGCGACTACGCCGAGGTATGGCTGACACGCATCACCGCCCTGCAGCGCGCCGGCAAGACCGACCAGGCGCGACAGCAGATCGCCGCGATGCTGGCGTGGGAAGCGGGCCTGTCGGTGAAGAACGACTGGACCCATGTCTACGCGCTCCGTGCGCAGGCGGCGCAGGCATGGATCGACGGCCACCGCGACCAGGCCATCGAGCAGCTGAAGCGGGCCATGAACCTGGCCGACAAGCTGGGCGTGCCGGAAGTGATCGTGAGCGTCGGCCAGGCCTACGCGCTGGCCCTGCTGGAAACCGGACACGTGGACCAGGCGGTGGCGATAAGCGGGCGGCTGTCTGCCTGGAGCGCTACGGACTGGCGTGCCGCCTGGGTCGAGGCGCGCGTATATCAGGCGCTGGGGCAGACCGATTCCTGGGAAAAATCCCGCGCTACGGCGCAGCAGCTGGCGGGCGATCGCGCGTTGCCGGCGGCGTCTTCATCGGGTGAGTTCTGAGGGCGGGCCCGGGGGGGCTGGCAAAAAAAGAAAGCGCTGACGTGGAAGCGGAAAATCACGTCAGCGCCATCAGTCGGATGACTAATGTCAAGGGTGGATGTTCGGGCAGTGTACGGCGGCCGCGAACGTCCGGCTCTATCCGGACAGGGCCAATCGAATGTCCTGTTGGGCCATTGTTCTGCACCGGCGCTACGAGGCCAGCGCTTCATCGAACGTGGTGATTTTCCGCAGGCTGGCGGCGGCTTCCAGTGCGACGCGCCGCGGCCAGCTGTCCTCGATGTGTTCGGCCACCAGGCAGGGCTCGCTGGCGCGGCATTGCGGACAGGAAAGATTGTGCAGCATCAGGTCGTGGACTACCGATTGAGTCATGGCCGATTCCCCTTGCAGCATTGAACGGACGGGTGGGTCGTAGGTGCTATCGGCGTGGGGCGGCGCGACTTTAATCGGCAGGTGGCGATACGCCCAGGCGTTCCATCAGCGTGCATGCGTTGTCGACGGCATGAACCAGCGCGGTGTTGTCGAAGATGCACCAGCCCTGCGCGCCCGACGCCGTGCTTGCGCGCAACCGCTCGGCCATCCGCTGCAGGAAGGCGTCGTCGTAGGCATCGTAATACATGCGTGGCGAACCATGCAGGCGGAAGTAATGCACCGTATCGTCGCCGGCCGCTTCGTCCGCACCGGCATGCGGCAACGGATCGGCGCCCACGCGGCCGATCGCATGGCGCTTCAGCATTTCGGTCACCGCCGGTTCGAACCAGGAGGCATGCCGCGGCTCGCACACGGCCGGCCCTGCGTAATGCGTGCGCAGCAGGGCGAAGAACGCATCGGCCACCGGCAGTTCGCAGGCGGCGCTGGGCGGCAGTTGGATCAGTACACAACCAAACTTGCGTTCCAGTTCCATCGCTTCATCCAGAAACTGCTTGAGCGCCGATTCCGCCTGGCGCAGACGCTGGACGTGCGTGACGGTCTTGATCATCTTCACCGCGAAGCGGAACGCATCCGGCACCGAAGCGGCCCAGCGGCGATACGTCGCCGGGCGATGCGCGCGATAGAACGAGGAGTTGATCTCCACCGCGTTGAAGCGGCGCGCGTAGCGTTCCAGATGCGTGCCCTGGACGGCAAAACGATGCGCGTGCTGTGCCGGAATGTTCCAGCCGGCACAACCGATCAACAGCGATGGCGAAGCGGCGCGATGCATCGGTGCGATCGTCGGCGAAAGACCCATCTGCGCAACGTGAACTGGCTGCACGTTCGCTCACAAATGTGAAGGCGCGCGGCGCGAAAACGGGCATGGGATATGCATGCTGCTGCCTGTCCGAACCTTCGATCTTGCAGGTAACCCTCATGACCACGATACGCGTTGAAGAGCTGGCCCGGGAAGGCGTGGCGTTTTCGCTGTGGCTGTCGGCGGTGCTGTTGAACATGGCCTCCGTGCTGTGGCTGGGTTTCCAGGGTTTGCAGTGGCTGCACGACGGCCATTGGACGCATCAGCCGACCGTGCTCACCTGGGTCCGCGGCGTGTGTCCGGGCATGTGCAGCTTCGTGGACAACCCACACTCCTGGTATGGCGCGGCCAAGGTGGTTCGCGTGCTTTCCGAAGTGCCTTCCGGCCTGGCGCTGGCCTTGCTCGGCATCGCCCTGGGTGCGCTCAGTGTGTCAATTTCTGACCATCGCCCGCTGGCGCCCAGCGTCACCCGCCGTACCTTCGGTTGATCAAAATCGTTGTCGGCGGGGACGATCCGCCCGGCCGACACGCTACACTCCTCCGCCGACAACCTACCGGCGGGCATGCATGAGTTCCGAGCAGCAACAGGGCGAGTATCGCGGCATCAAGTTCGAGCACGCTTCCCATGGCGATGCCGATTCGCGCAGCGGCGTGATCTATTTTCCGGAAGATCCCCGGCAGCATGTTATTGCGAGCGGCGGCGCCGCACGCTGGGAAGCGGAGGCGAAAAGCCAGATCGATCAGTACTTCCGTGAAATCGACGTCGAGCCAGACGACGATTCGGAAGCATGACTGATGGCAGGGTCACGTGATCGGGCAATGTTTCCGTAGCATCGTGCATCTCCCTGCCACACCAAACACCTGACAATCCAGGGCGGCTTGCAACGCATGGATCGCGCTGCAGCGCTCCCGTTCATCGCGATCAGAGGCAGCTCATGGCGAAGCACTCTTCGATGTCGTCGGTAACTTTTTTCGCGGCGTGTTTCGCATGCGCCATCGGCATGGCTACGGCAACGGCCGTGCTGGCGCAGGAAACCTTCCATGGCGTGCCGAGCGCCGCGGCTGCAGTGGCCAATCCGTATCACGGCCAGGCCGATGCCGCGCGCGCCGGCGCCACCTTGTATGCCACCGATTGCGCCAGTTGCCACGGCGCGGCGGGGCAGGGCAGCGGCAATATTCCGGCGTTGCGACAAGGGCCTGCGCAGCAGGCGACGGAAGGCGCGCTGTTCTGGTTCATTACCAAGGGCGCGGTGAACAACGGCATGCCGTCCTGGGCGAGCCTGCCGGAACAACAGCGCTGGCAGATCGTTACCTATCTGAAAACATTGCCCGCGACGAAGCTTGCCGCTGCGCAAACGCAGGCGCCGACCGCCTCGACCATCACCACGCCGCCACCCACGCCGCCGTTCACCGATTTCCGTTATGAAATACCCGGTGCGACGCGCAAGATCACCGTCGCCGACCTGCCTGCGCCTTACGCCACGCATTCGGCCGGCAATGGGCCGGACATGGTGTCGCGTCCCGAAGGCGCGCTGCCCAAGGCGCCGCCGGGATTCAAGGTGAATCTGTATGCGGAAGGCCTGGATACGCCGCGCGTGATTCGCACCGCACCCAACGGCGATATTTTTCTCGCCGAAAGCGGCAGCGGCCAGATTCGCGTGTACCGCGGCATGACGGCGGATGGCAAACCGGCGCAGACGGCCGTGTTCGCGAGCGATCTGAAGCGGCCGTACGGCATTGCGTTCTATCCGAACGGATCGAATCCGCAATGGATCTACATCGGCGACACCAATGCCGTGCTGCGTTTTCCTTATCGCAACGGTGACCTGAAAGCGCGCGGCCCGGCCGAACATATCGCCGACCTGCCCAGCGGTGGCCATTGGACGCGCGACCTGGCGTTCTCGCTCGACAACAAGACCCTGTTCGTCGCGGTGGGTTCGGCGTCCAACGTAGACGATCCGGATACCACGCCGGAAGAAAAACATCGCGCGAACATTCTCGCGTTCGATCCGGATGGCTCCCATATGCGCGTGTATGCCTCGGGCATCCGCAATCCTTCGGGCATCGCGATCGATCCGAAGAACGGCCAGCTGTGGACCACCGTCAACGAACGCGACGGCCTGGGCGACAACCTCGTGCCCGATTACATTACCAGCGTGCGCGAAGGCGGTTTCTACGGATGGCCGTGGTGGTACATGGGCGGCCACCAGGACCCGCGTCACGAGGGCAAGCATCCGGAGTTGAAGGACAAGGTGATCACGCCCGACGTGCTGCTGCAGCCGCATAACGCATCGCTGCAGATCACCTTCTACGAATCCGACCATTTTCCCGCCGAATACCGGGGCGATCTGTTCGCCGCCGAACACGGTTCCTGGAACAAGGCCACGCGCGTGGGTTACGAGGTGATCCGCATCCCGCGCCATCACACGCCCAAGGCAAGCGGCGATTACCAGGATTTCCTCACCGGTTTCGTACTACCGGATGGACGCGTGTGGGGTAGGCCGGTGAGCCTTACCACGGCGCCGGATGGATCGTTGCTGGTGACCGATGACGGATCGAATTCGATCTGGCGTGTCGATTACGTCGGCCAATAATGTAGGTTGGGTGCGAACCCCAACATGGCGATCCACGCATGCATGGCGACGTTGGGGTTTGCACCCTGACGTATCTCACTTTTAGGTGACCGTGCGAAGGAAGCCAGCTTTGCGTGGACGTGGCGATTGCCTGCGGCGCTTTCGATCGCCGAGGCGACCGAGTCACTTTTCTTTGCTGGCCCAAAGAAAAGTAACCAAAAGAAATGGCCTGAAGAGCTCATGGCGCTACGCAGATTACAAGCCAGAAGGTTTGAGGCATTGCGATGAGAGTTGGTCCGCCCGCCTCCACTTTGTCGCGATACCGCAAGGCGTCGTGGCACTGAAGGCTTAAAGCAGGCCTAGAGGGTTGGCAGGTTCGCTTTAAGTCCTTAGCGCCACGGCGCCTCGCGGAATAGCCGGAACGTATAACCTTGGGCGAGCAACTTTCCGTATCGATGGAAAGGTTCAGGCTTGTACCCCTCCCATGCCGCGAGCCTTTAAGGCCATTTCTTTGGGTTACTTTTCTTTGGGCCAGCAAAGAAAAGTGACTCGGGCCCTTTAGGGACCGAAAGCGCCGCAGGCAATGGTCCACCCCCACGTGCGGCTACGTTTTCTCAGCAGATAGAGCAGACTGTCAGGGAGCGATACGCGCACCACCGAATACATCAGCGTAATATCCCTGCCACAGCCGCCACACGCGACGGCTGCATAGTGAGCATGTCGGCCGGGAGCCAGCGTGATGTCACGGAAAGCGTGGATCGTGTGGGGAGCCGCCCTGTGCGCCGCACTGGCGTTGGCCTGGGCGCGCTCGACTGTCGAGGCGCCGGCAAGCGAGGCATTCGTCGCGCGCATCGAATTGAACGGCCCGATCGGCCCGGCCGCTGCCGAATACGTAACCAGCGCCATCCGGCGCGCCACCGATGACGGCGCCAAGGCGATCGTGCTGCAGATGGATACGCCCGGCGGCTTGCTGGAATCGATGCGCGACATCATCGCCGGCATCCTGGCGGCGAAAATTCCGGTGCTTGGCTATGTGGCGCCGAGCGGTGCACGTGCCGCTTCGGCCGGCACGTACATTCTCTATGCATGCCCGATTGCGGCGATGGCACCAGGCACGCATCTGGGTGCAGCGACGCCGATCGAAATGGGGGGACGTACGCCGATGCCCTCGCCGCTGGACAACGCGCCTTCATCGAGCAAATCCAGCGACAAGACCGACACACGTTCCGGCGCGGATGCGGAAAGCAACAAGATCCTCAACGATGCGATCGCCACCATTCGCTCGCTCGCGCAACTGAACGGACGCAACGCGGCGTGGGCCGAGCAGGCGGTGCGCGGTGCGGCGACCTTGACGGCGAGCGAAGCGGCGGCGCAGCACGTGGTCGACTTTGTCGCGTCCGATAGCGATGCGCTGCTGGCGCAGGCCGATGGGCGCAGCGTGCACGTCAACGGCGGCACGTTGACGCTTGCCTTGCGCGGTTTGCCGTTGCACGACTATCCGCCGAACTGGCGCGCGCGCTTTCTCGGCATCATCACCAATCCCACTATCGCCTATCTATTGCTGCTCGCCGGTATCTACGGCCTGATCCTGGAAGCGTTCCATCCCGGTTCGTTCTATCCCGGCGTCACTGGCGGCATCTGCCTGCTGATCGGCTTGTACGCCTTGCAACTCTTGCCGGTGAGCTACGCCGGCCTGACGCTGATGGCGCTGGGCGTGGCCTTGTTGTTGGCAGAGGTGTTCATTCCCACTGCCGGCGTGCTGGGCGTGGGCGGCGTGATCGCCTTCGTGCTGGGTTCGATCATGCTGTTTCGCAGCGATGTGCCGGGCTATACGGTGAACCTGGGCGTGATCGCCGGCCTGGGTTTTTGCGCGATGGCGCTGCTCGCCATGCTGTTGCGGCTGGTGATGCGCGCGCGTCGTACGCGTGCGTTCAATGGCGAGGAACAGAGCGCCGGCGAACTGCTGCAGGCGGTGGCGTCCGGTGGCGAAGGCTGGGCGCGTATCGGCGGCGAACGCTGGCGCGTGCAAAGCGAGGCGGCGCTTCCCGCCGGTGCGCGGGTGCGGGTGATCAGCCGCGACGGCTTGTTGCTGCGCGTGACTGCATGTCAAAAAGGCGAAGGAGAAACGTCATGATCGGTTTTGCTGGCGTCATCGTGATCTTCCTGATTGCGCTGCTGTCGTCCTCGATCAAGGTGCTGCCGGAATACCAGCGTGGCGTGGTGCTGACCCTGGGCCGCTACACCGGCACCAAGGGGCCGGGCCTGGTGATCCTGGTACCGATGGTGCAGCGGATGATGCGCGTGGACTTGCGCGTGACGGTGATGGACGTGCCGCCGCAGGACGTGATCTCCCGCGACAACGTCTCCGTGCGCGTCAACGCGGTGGTGTATTTCCGCGTGATGGAGCCGGACAAATCGGTGCTGAAGGTGGAGAACTTCTACCAGGCCACCAGCCAGCTCTCGCAAACGCGCCTGCGCTCGGTGCTCGGCCAGCACGAGCTGGATGAAATCCTCTCGCAGCGCGATTCGATCAACCACAGCCTGCAGCAGATCCTGGACGAAGCCACCGACCCCTGGGGCATCAAGATCACCAACGTCGAGATCAAGGATGTGGACCTCAACGACACCATGGTGCGCGCCATCGCCCGCCAGGCCGAAGCCGAACGCGAACGCCGCGCCAAGGTGATCCATGCCGAGGGCGAACTGCAGGCCGCCGAAAAACTGCGCGACGCCGCCTCCAAGCTGGCCGAGCAACCGCAGGCGTTGCAACTGCGCTATCTGCAGACACTGGCGAGCATGTCCAGCAGCGGGCAATCGAGCACGATCGTGTTTCCGCTGCCGCTGGATCTGTTGAAGCCGTTGCTCGACAGATCGACATGACGGATGTCAGATACGACCTGTGACGCCTGCGCCTGCCGCCGCGTGTGTCCGCCGCGCATGATTCCTCCCACACCAACGGGAGGAACACGCCATGAACACCATCAACGACACGCGCAGCACGCTGGATAAATACATGCCGTGGATGCTCGCCCTGCTGGGCGCGTTCCTGGCCGGCAAGGCGCTCAAGCGCATGTTCTGGACGGCGTTCGGCATGTATTGGGCGTTCCATGCCAGCGGCATGCATCTGTTCTGAAAAAGCATTGTGCAAACACGCCACTCCCTTTATGGTCCGCGGGCCTGAGCCCGGAGCTGCGCGTGAAACCCACCAACCTCGCCGAATGGCTGGACTACCAACAACGTATTCACGCGCTCGGCGTGGATCTGGGACTGGATCGGGTGCGTGCCGTGTGGCGACGCATGGGCGCGCCGGAGATCGCGCGGCAGGTGATCACGGTGGGCGGCACCAACGGCAAGGGTTCCACCGTGGCCTTTCTCGAAGCCATGCTGGCCGCTGCGGGGCAACGCGTGGGTTGCTACACGTCGCCGCATCTTCTGCGCTACAACGAACGCATCCGCATCGCCGGCGTCGATGCCGAAGACACGGCCTTGATCGAAAGCTTCGAACGCATCGAGCTGGCGCGCGGGGACATCTCGCTGACCTATTTCGAATTCGGCACGCTGGCCGCGCTCGATCTGTTCGCGCGCAGCGACCTGGATACCGCGGTGCTGGAAGTGGGCCTCGGCGGGCGGCTGGACGCGGTCAACATCATCGATGCGAACGCGGTGATCGTCACCACGGTGGACCTGGATCACGTGGAATGGCTGGGCCCGGATCGCGACAGCATCGGCCGCGAGAAGGCGGGCATCGCACGGCGCGATCGTCCGGCCATCGTCGGCGATGCCGAACCGCCGCAGGGCTTGCTGGACGCGCTCGCCGCGCAAGGTGCGCACGTCGAGCGGGCAGGGCACGATTTCTACGTGGAGCGCGAAGCGCATCGCTGGCACTGGCATCACCGCGACGGCACCGTGCTGGATCTGCCCGCGCCGGAACTGGCGGCGCCGGTGCAATACGCGAACGCCTCCGCGGCGATCGCGGTGTTGCATGCCTTGCAGGTGGTCAATCCGGTGGAACTGGAACGCATCGCTGGCGTGGGCATGCACTTTCCGCGCGCGCCGGCGCGTTTGCAATCGCTGGGCGGCGATCCGGAATTGATCGTCGACGTCGGCCACAACCCGCAGGCCGCGCGCGCGCTGGCCGCCTGGCTCGATGCGCAGCCCGTCCGCCGCGTGCATGCGGTGTACGGCGCGCTTTCCGATAAGGATGTGGGCGGCGTGATGACGGCGCTGGGTTCGCGCATCGGCCATTGGCACTTGGCCGGCCTGGAACAGGACACCTCGCGCGGCCTCCCCGCCGCCGTGCTCGCCGGCGTATTGCATCAGGCGCTGCCGCGCGCCGCGTTCGATACGCACGACAGCGTGCACAAGGCGCTGGCGACGGCGCGCGCTTCGGCACGGCGCGGCGAGTGCGTGCTGGCGTTCGGCTCGTTCTTCGTGGCCTCGGCGGTATTGACCGAAGCGGGCGGCTGAATCGCCGTAGGTTGGGTTAGCGCAGCGTAACCCAACGATGCCGCTTCGAAAGCGTTGGGTTACGCTGCACTAACCCAACCTACCAGCGGCTCGTCGCCCATTTGTCATGTAACCCGGCACGGGCGGGTATAATCCGCCGCGTCACGCACAAGTTGGTTGTCTGGAGTCCATCTTGAACACACGCCTGTTGGGAGCTGCCGTACTCGTTGCGTTGGCCATCCTGTTCGTGCCGATGATGTTTTCGAGCAAGCCGCCGTCCACAGCGAGCGCGGATCAATCGGTAAGCCTGGCCATTCCCCCGGCGCCCGATCGCGACCTGCAGACCAAGACCATGAGCCTCTCCGGCACGGCCCCGGCCACCAGCGCGGCGCCGACGCCGGCCAGCACGGCGGCCAACGTGGAGGGCATGACGCCGGTGAACACCGCCGCGCCCAGTCCCGCCACGCCGGTCGTGCAGGCCCCGCCGCAGCCACAGCCGGCGCCGCAACCGGTGATTCCCGCCACGGCGCCCAAGACGGCCGCTGCGACAAGCCGCCCGCCGGCCGCGCCGCAAGTTCAGGCGCCGCCGCAGCCGGTCATTCCCGATACGCCGCCGGCCACCGCCGCGCGCGGCATCTATGCGGTGAATCTCAGCGCCTATGCAACGGACGGCGCCAACCGCCTGATGCAGAAAGTGCGCGCCATGGGCTATCCGGTGCGCGGCCAGAGCATTCAACGCGCCGGCAAGTCGCTGACGCTGGTGAGCGCCGGCCCGTTCGAAACCCGCGCCCAGGCCGAGGCTGCCCGCTTGAAGATCACCCAGGCCATGCCCAGCGTGCCGGCGCGCCTGGAAAGCGGCGCCACCACGCCTCAAGGCGATGTGCCGGCGCCCGCCGCCGGCACGCCCGCCAAGGCAGGTGCCTGGGCGGTGCAGGTGGCGGCCATGGGCAGCCAGTCGGATGCGCTGGCCCTGCGCGACAAGCTGCGCGCCAACGGTTTCGACGGTTTCGTCGATACGGTCAGCGCCGGCGGCCGCCAGCTGTGGCGCGTGCGCGCGGGGCCGCAAACCCAGCGCGCCGATGCGGTTTCGCTGCGCGACCAGATCAAGGCCAAGCTGGGCCTCGACGGCAACGTAGTCAGCGCCCATTGAATCCATTGACGCCGGAAACGACGCCATGAACGCGGTCGACCTCATCATCATCGCGGTACTGGCATTGTCGGTCCTTGTGGGTTTGTGGCGCGGCCTCATATCCGAGGTGCTGGCGCTGGCGACGTGGATTGCGGCGTTCTGGGTGGCCTGGACCTATGGGCCGGACGTATCGGCGCATTTCGAGCATTCGATCCAGACGCCGCTGTTGCGCTTGCTGGTCGGTTACGGCCTGTGCTTCATCGGCGTGCTGATTCTTGGCGCACTGGTGCGGTTTGCCATCCACACGCTGGTGGACAGCACGGGGCTGGGCGGCACGGATCGTCTGCTTGGCATGATTTTCGGTTTTGTGCGCGGGTTGTTGCTGGTGGCGCTGCTGGTGTTCCTGGTCGACCAGTCACCGTTCGCGCGCGAACCGATGTGGCAGCAATCGACGCTGCTGCCACAGTTCAACAATCTGGCGGCCTGGCTGGAGCACGAAATGCCGCCGAACGTACGCCAGCATCTGCATCCGGAAAACATCCCTTTGCATTTGCCCAACCTGCCCGGCAGCGCGCCGGCGCATGGCACCACTTCTCCAGCTGCAGCTTCGAGCGCGGCCGGCGCAATACATCACACTAACGGGTAGCAACACCATGTGCGGAATCATCGGCATCGTCGGTACCACCGAGGTGGCATCGGCGCTTTATGACGGCCTTACCGTTTTGCAACACCGCGGGCAGGATGCAGCCGGTATCGCCACCGTGGACGGTGCGCGCCTGCGACTGCACAAGGACAACGGCCTGGTGCGCGACGTGTTCAACCAGTCGGCGATGAATCGGCTGCGCGGCCGCGTCGGCATCGGGCATTGCCGTTACCCCACCGCGGGTTCGGAAGGCGCCACCGAGGCGCAGCCGTTCTACGTGAACTCGCCCTACGGCATCGCCATCGCGCACAACGGCAACCTGGTGAACACCGAAACGCTGCGGCGCGAGATGTTCGAGGACGACCGTCGCCACATCAACACCGATTCGGATTCCGAAGTGCTGCTCAACGTGCTGGCGCACGAGCTGCAGATCCAGGATCGCATGGCGCTCACACCGGATCACATCTTCAAGGCAGTAGCCGGCATGCACGCGCGTGCGCGCGGCGGTTACGCCTGCCTCGCGTTGTTGCTGGGTTATGGCCTGCTCGGCTTCCGCGATCCCAACGGCATCCGCCCGCTGGTGCTGGGCGAGCGCATCACCGCCGAAGGACGCGAATACGCGCTCGCTTCCGAATCGGTGGCGCTGGACGTCCTCGGCTTCAAGCGCCTGCGCGACGTGGCGCCGGGCGAAGCGGTATTCATCACCAACGATGGTCAGCTGCACACGCGCGTGTGCGCGGAAGGCGCAGTGCATGCGCCATGCATTTTCGAATACGTGTACCTGGCGCGCCCCGATTCGATGATCGAGAACGTGTCGGTGTACAAGGCGCGCCTGCGCATGGGCCAGAAACTGGCGGAGAAAATCCTGCGCGAGCGTCCCGATCACGACATCGACGCGGTGATCCCGATTCCGGATACCGCGCGCACCGCAGCCAGCGCGCTGGCCGAAATGCTGGGTGTGCCGTTCCGCGAGGGCTTCGTCAAGAACCGCTACATCGGCCGCACCTTCATCATGCCGGGGCAGGGCGAGCGCGTGAAATCCGTGCGCCGCAAGCTCAACGCTGTCGAGCTGGAATTCCGCAAGAAGAACGTGCTGCTGGTGGACGATTCCATCGTGCGCGGCACCACCTCGCGCCAGATCATCCAGATGGCGCGCGACGCCGGCGCCAGGAACGTGTTCTTCGCCTCCGCCGCGCCGCCGGTGCGTTACCCGAACGTGTACGGCATCGACATGCCCGCGGCGGCCGAATTGGTAGCAGCGGGCCACACCGTGGGCGAAGTGGAGAAGATGCTCGGCGCCGACTGGTTGATCTACCAGGATCTGAAAGACCTGATCTGGGCGGTGCAGGACGGCAACGAAAGCCTCAAGCATTTCGATACCTCGTGCTTCTCCGGCGAATACATCACGGGTCTGGATCAGCATTACCTGGAGCAGATCGAAATGCTGCGTTCGGATGATGCGAAAGCGGCGCGTCGCAGCGCGTGATGTCTTGCTTCCTCTCCCCCGTCCTCGATCAAAGATGGGGGGGAGAGGGTTAGGGTGAGGGGCGAAGGCTTGCCGTAGGTTGGGGTGCAAACCCCAACACCGCCATGCATGAGATTCCACGTTGGAGTTTGCACGCCAACCCATAACACCATGAGCGACCTTCACACCGCCGCCAAACGCTGCCTCAACGCCACCGATCCGGCCGAGAAACTGCGCCTGACGCACGCAACGTGGCACGCCCTGCAATCCGGCGAACTGCATCCCGATTCGATATCTTCCGCGCCAGAACCCATCGGCTCACCCGGCCGCCCGGCACGCCCGCAACTCGTCCCACAACGCCAGGTACCGCATCGCGGCCTCGGCACGCCCGAAGGCCGCGCCGCACTCATCCACGCCGTCGCGCATATCGAATTCAACGCGATCAACCTTGCGTGGGACGCCGTCTACCGCTTCCGCAACATGCCCGCGGATTACTACCGCGACTGGGCCAGCTGCGCCAACGATGAAGCGCGCCATTTCGCCATGCTGGCGCAGCGTCTCGCCGAACTCGGGCATACGTATGGCGATTTCGACGCGCACAACGGCCTATGGGAAATGGCCGAAAAAACCGCGCATCACGATACCGCGCGCATGGCCTTGGTGCCGCGCGTGCTCGAAGCGCGTGGCCTGGATGTCACACCTGGCATGATCGAACGCCTGCGCGGCGTCGGCGACGAACGCAGCATCGCGATACTGGAAGTGATCCTGCGCGAAGAAGTCGCCCACGTCGCCGCCGGCACACGCTGGTTCCGCTGGTGCTGCGAACGCGATGGCGTGGACCCGCGCGAAACCTTCCTCGACCTGGTGCGCGACTATATGGGCCGCAACCTGCGCGGCCCGTTCAATCGTCCCGCGCGCCTGCAAGCAGGTTTCGACGATGCCGAGCTCGATGAGCTCACTGCACTGGCGCTCGCGTAGGTTGGGGTGCAAACCCCAACATCGTGATGCCTGTTATCGCGTTACGTTGGGGTATGAAATATCTCCACATTTTGCTCCGTGCTTTTCTCCAGCAAAAACGAAGAGCTTCATACTTGGTGCATTGCTAAGAAAGCCACATCGTCATTCCGGCGAAGGCCGGAATGACGGTGAGATAATGGGGAAAATTAGGTGCTTGGCAGATAGCCTGCTGATTTCGTTCAACATATCGAACGAAAACGTGGGGATATCTCAGGGTTTGCACCCCAACCGGTGTAACGGCGCTCAATACACATAATTGATCGCCACAGCCGGCGTCACACTACCCGTACTGTTGCGCCCCCCAAAAATCACCCGCGTCCCCAGCAACACGCCGATCGCCGGCGACCAGTTGTATTCAATCGCCGGCGCCACGCCGAACGACGTACTGGATCCCGAATTCAAGCGCACATTCTGCGGCACAAGCACATTGCCTGGATCGATAAAATCCAACCCCGCCAGGCGCGTATTGCTGTTATGGCTATACGTAAAATCCGTCGCCAGCACCCACCGCTGCGTAAGGCTGTATTCGAAAGCCAGGTCGGCAAAGAAACCGTTGCCGGGTTTCACCCTGCCGCGAAAACCTTCATCGGTGCCATACACGCTCACGCCCCTCACGCGTGCGCTGCGCGAAAACGACTTCGATATATTGAAGCGCGTACGCAGGATGCGCCCATTCGGCAGCCACCAATACATCTGCGAATTGAGCCACACCGTGGTGGTGTAGGTGCCACTGCCCATGCCGTCGCCGGGGCGGTTGCCCAACTGATCGTATTTGCCGGTGGGCAAGGTTTCCTGCAACAGGATGGCCGTGGTCGGTATCCAGCTGCCTTGCTGGAATTCGGTCAGCCGGTATTGCGCCTGCAAGGTCCAATCGCCCACGTTGACGCTCGAGCTGTTCGGTCCATGGCTGACCTGGTTGTAGCCGATCACCGGAATCATTCCGATCGAAAGCCGATTGACCACGCCGTAAAGCATGTAGGTGTTCGAACCGAACGTGCTGGTATGCGCACGGCGAACG
>CBJMMB010000024.1:0-35893 GCA_966430775.1 uncultured Dyella sp.
GGCGGTGTTCATCACCGCGGGCGCCACGCATCGCGTGAGCTTCTGGCGCTTTCTGTTGCTGGATGGATTGGCCGCGCTGGTGAGCGTGCCGTTCTGGGTTTACCTGGGTTATTTCGGCGCGAACCGGCGCGAATGGCTGGGCATGTGGATCGAGCGCGGGCAGCATAGTTTGTGGTTGCTAGGAGCCGTGGTCGTGCTGGTATTGCTGCTGTGGTGGTGGCGACGCCGGCGCAACGCGGAAGCCTGAGTAGGCTGGGTTAGCGCAGCGTAACCCAGCATGTCGTTTCGTTGCGGAATCGCTGGGTTACGCTGCACTAACCCAGCCTACGTTCTACGATCTGCGTCCGGCAATCAAAACTGCGCGTGCAACTCATCGCTGAGCATCTGCATGCTCTGCTGGCTCACCTGGATCAGGCCATTTACCGGCGAATCCAGATCGGCGATCAGGCTCATCGAAATCGCTACCATCAACACCGGTACGAAGGTGGCGAGCGCTGCACGATGGCGCTGGCCGTAGCCGATGATCACCGACGTCAGCACGCCGAGTACGGCCATCAAGGCCCAGATATCCTGCGGCACGCGATTGCGTCTGGCGGCGACGCGCTTGGCGTCCAGGTCGATCATGTCGTTCAGGGCCGCAACGTAAAGCGCCACGATGGGCGTCGGCGTCTGCTGCGCGGCGGCGGTCGCCTGGCTCCACAGTTCGTCCTGGATCTGCTTCGCGCGCTTTACCGCGAGATGGCCGGTATCGATATCGGACATGCTGCCGAAGATGCCCAGCCGCGCATCCACGTAATCACGAAACAGCGTGGGCGCCGCGCTCCGCACCGGCTCGGCCTGCATGCCGGCGCGCAGGTAGGCGGTGCCGATCGCATTGGCTTCCTCCAGCACCAGGCTCTTACGCTGGTCGAAACGCGACAGCGACATGCTGAGGGCGAAACCGATCAGCAGGCTCAGCAGCACGGCAATCTGGTTGCGTGTCTGATGCACCTGCTTTTCCCATTCTTCCTCATCGCGATTCTTGGCGAAGGCGCGCAGGCGATAGCCCACTTCATGCGCCAGCAGCAAGACGACGGCAACGACGACAAACAAGACAACCGGGTGGTCAAGCAGGTACATCGACGCGCTCCTTTGGCAGATGTGCTTACGCCCGCTTTTTCACATGCCCGCCGCTCCGGCGATGGCGGCATGACGGTAAGACAATTACCTGCCACCCGCCACTGCCACGTCGTGCCGGTTCCACCATCCGCCACCCAGCGCCTGGAACAGCGCCACCGTATCGGCGTAGCGCGCTGCGCGCGTCTGGACCAGGGCGAGCTGGGCTTGGCGATACGTCACCTGCGCGTTGAGCAAGGCCACCATGCTGATATCGCCCAGCGCGTACTGCTTCTGCGCGATGCCATAGCTACGTGCCGCCGCCTGCTCGGCGCGTGCCGAAGCGGCCATCGCCTCGGCGTCCGATTGCAGCGCGTGCAGGGTATCGGCCACGTTCTGCAGGGCGCCCAGCACGGTGCTGCGATACTGCTCCGCCGCCTGCGTATAGGCCGCCTCCGCCGCGCGCTGCTTGTGCTTCAACGTACCGCCGTCGAACAGCGGCATGGCGATGGCGGCGCCGAGATTCCAGAAGCCCGTGCCGGAACCGAACAGCGTATGCATCTGATCGGTGGCGCTGCCCCAGCTCGCGGTGATGTTGATGTTCGGCAGGCGCGCCGCGAAGGCCACGCCGACCTGCGCGCAAGCGGCGTGCAGTTGCGCATCGGCCATGCGCACATCCGGACGCTGCTCCACCAGCCTGGCCGGCAAGCTCAGCGGAAGGTCTTGCGGCAGTTGCAGGCTATCCAAGGTGAAGCGCGCAGGCAGATCCTGATCGGGCGTACGTCCGCTCAAGGCCGCAAGCAGATCGCGTTGTTGCGCGAGCTGCTTTTGCAAGGCCGGCATGGATGCCCGCGTCTGCTCCAACGTGGCTTCCTGCGCGGCCACGTCGCTGTCCGATGCATTACCCAAGGTCAACTGCTGCTTGCCGGTATCCAGGATTTTCGATTGGCTGTCGATCATGTCCTGGGTCGCGTCGATCTGCGCGCGCAACGATGCTTCCTGCACCGCGGCGTTGACCAGGTTGGACGTCAGCGTGAGATAGCTCGCCTCCAACTGGAAACGCTGCGCGTCCGCCTGCGCCACCAATGACTCCACCTGGCGGCGGTTGGCGCCCCATAGGTCGGGCGAATAGGACACGCTGACCTGGGCGGTGGTCAGGTCGTAGAACATCGCACCCGACGATGCCGGGCTGGCCAGCGTGCGTGCGATTTTCTGGCGTGTGGGATCGACGCTGGCATTGACCGAGGGCCAATAGAAACCGCGCTGCGCATAGACGTTTTCCCATGCCGCCTTGAGCGCCGCCTGCGCCGCGGCGGTGTCGGGATTGTGCTTGAGCGCATCGTCGATCAGGCCATTCAACGGCTCGGAGTGGAACAGCGTCCACCACTCGCCGGGAATGTCCTTGCCGGGCGTGAAGGTTTGCGCCTGACCATCCGGTGCGGAGGCGGTGGCCGACGGCATACCATCGGCTGCATACGACTGAGCGGATGGCGCCGCGGGCCGGTGGTAATCGGGCCCTACCGCGCAAGCGCCAAGCGCGAGGCTCATGGCCAACACCCACACGTGGCGCCGAAGAAAAGCAACATGCGTCGCCATGCTCACAGCTCCACCTCCCCAGGCGCATGACCCCAGCGCTTGTTGATGAAGTTCTCCATCGCAAAGTAAAGGCTGGGCAGGATATACAGCGTAAGCAGCGTGGCGATCGGCAGACCGCCCACCACCACCGTTGCGAGACCGCGCTGCACGTCGGTACCGATGCCGGTGGCCAGCGCCGCCGGCAGCATGCCGACGCTGGCGACCGTGGCGGTCATCAACACCGGACGAAAGCGTTCGGTGGCGCCTACCACTACCGCTTCGAACAACGACAAGCCTTCCCTGCGCACGCGATTGATGTTCGACACCATGATGATGCCGTTCTGCACCGCCACGCCGAACAGCGCGATAAAGCCGACCGCGGTGGCGATGTTCAACGTTTCCCCGCGTATGTGCAGCGCAAGCAGGCCGCCCACCGTCGCCAGCGGCACCACGCCCAGCACCAGCACGGCCTGGTGGAACTTGCCGAACTCGGCGAACAGCAGCACCGCCATGATCGCCAGCACCATGCCCATCACCACCGTCAGGCGCGCCTGCGCGCGTTGCTCATTCTGGAAATTGCCCGCCCATTCGAGCTGATAGTGCTGCGGATCGACATGCACCTTCGCATCGATCTGCGCCTGCGCATCGCTCAGGTATTCGGACAGCGCACGACCGCGATTGTCGATGCGCACCGTCAATTCGCGCTTGCCATGCTCGTGCGCGATGGTGCTCTCACCCATCGTCAGCTTGATGTCCGCCACCTGCTTGAGCGGCACCTGCGCGCCAGTGGCCGAGGTCAGCGGCAGTTCGCCCACCGCCTGCAGGTTATTGGCCACGTCGTTGGAAACGCGCGCAGTGACGTTGTAGATGCGATCGGCCACATAGACCTGGGTGATCGGCGCGCCGCCAATCGCGGTCTGGATCAGGGTGGTGATGTCGCTCACGTTGATGCCGTAGCGTGCGGCCGCATCGCGGTTGGCCTTGATCGACAGCTGCGGAATCGGCGGCTCCTGGAAGATCGAGGCGTCGGCCGTGCCGCGCACGCCCTTGAGCACATCCACGATCTGGTTGCCGACGCGGCGCATGTCATCGAGGTCGTCGCCGTAGATGCGCAGCACCAGCGGACTGTGTGCGCCGCCGATCATGTCGTTCTCGCCGTCGATGATTGGCTGGCTGATGCCGATGCTCATGCCGGGCATCTGCTGCATCCGCGCGCTGAACTTGCGCAGGAATTCCGCCTTGGTCTCGCCGTTCGCCCAGCTGCTGTACGGCTTCAAGCCCACTGCGGCCTCCGCATGCGAAGGCGTCCAAGGATCGGTGCCGCTGTCGTTGCGGCCCAACTGGGTGACCACGTAGGAGACTTCCGGAAACTCGCGCACGACCTTGCGCAGTTGCGCGGTCATGTCGCTGGCCTTGTCCAACGAAAGACCGGTCGGCATCTGCACCTGCAACCACAGTGCGCCTTCATCCAGGTCGGGCAGGAATTCGCGGCCGATCGTCGCGCCGAAAACCAGCACGCCGCAGAAGGCGATGCCTGCGATCGCATACGCCAGCGGAAGGCGATGCAACAAGCGGCCAAGGCTATGCGTGAAGCCTGCCTGCAGGCGTTCCAGTGGTTTGTTGTGGAAGATCCTGCGCGGCTTGCGCAGCGCCAGGTACGCCAGCGCGGGCGTCAGCGTGACCGTGCACAGCAAGGCCGCCAGCAGGGCATAGCCCACCGTGAAGGCCATCGGTCGGAACAGCTTGCCTTCCGCATGCTCGAACGCAAACAGCGGCAAGTACGCGGTAATGATGATCAGCGTGGCGAAGAAGATCGAGCGACCCACGTGGCCGGTCACTTCCATCACGTCGTCCTGCGTCAACACTTCGGTAGGTTTATGTTCGCGCTTGCGCAGGATCGCCTCGGTGACCACGATCGCGCCGTCCACGATCACACCGAAGTCGATCGCGCCCAGCGAAAACAGATTCGCTGGCATGCGCGTGAACTGCATCAGGATGAACACCGTCACCAGCGACATCGGAATCGCCACCGCCGCGACCAGCGCCGAGCGTGGGCTGCCGAGGAACAGGATCAGCACGATGCAGACCAGGCCGATGCCTTCCATCACGGTGTGGAAGACCTTCTCCTTGGTGGCGTTGACCAGGTCGTCGCGATCGATGTACGGCACGATCTGCACATCCTGCGCGGCCAGCTGCTGATTGAGCTCGGCCACCTTGGCGTGGATGCCGTCCAGCACGCGCGAAGGATTCTGGTACTTGAGCAGATCGACAATGCCTTCGATGGTGTCCGGATTGTTGTCCTTGCCCAGGATGCCTTCGCGCACTTGATGGCCGTAGCGCAGCTTGCCGAGCTGTCGCACCAGCACCGGCACGCCATTGTTCTGCGTAACCACGATGTCGCCCAGATCTTTAAGCGAATGCACCATGCCGATGCCGCGCACGATGTACGACTGCTCGCCGCGCGTGATGCGCCCGCCGCCGGCGTTGGACGTGTTCGCCGAAATCGCCGCGGTGACCTGGTTGACGCTGACGCCATAGTGCAGCAGCTGCGCCGGATCGAGTTCGAGCTGGAACTCCTTGGTGAAGCCGCCGAAGTTGTCGACGTTGATCACGCCCGGCACCTGCTGCAGCGCCGGAATCACGATCCAGCGCTGGATCTCAGACAGCTCCATCAGATTCTTGCTGTTGGAGGTGAGCGTGTAGCGATAGATTTCGCCGGCCGGTCCGCTTACCGGATCGAGACCGGGCGTTACGCCGGTCGGCAGCGTCACTTGCCCCAGGCGCTCCTGGATGCGCTGGCGCACCCAGTAATCGTCGGCGCCATCCTTGAACACCATGGTGATCAACGACAACCCAAAGGTGCTGCTGGAGCGCATGCTTACCAGGTCCTGCGTGGTCGCCAGCTGGCGCTCCAGCGGAATGGTGATCTGCTGTTCGATTTCCTCGGCCGCCAGGCCCGGCACCTGCGTGGTCACCTGCGCGGTGACGTCGCTCAGTTCCGGATACGCCTCGATGGCGAGCTGCGTCCACGAGTAATAGCCGAAGATGAGGACGAGCACCGTCACCACCATGAACAACATGCGCTTCTGGAAACAGAAGCGGAAGAGTGCATTAATCATTGAGCAGCACTCCGCCGCGCACGACCACGCGATCGCCCGCCTTCAGTCCCTTGAGCACGCGCGTGCCGTCGCTCTCGTCATAGCTCAGATCCACCGTGCGGCGCTCGAACGTCCACGGCGATACCTCGACGAACACGCTGGTGGCGTCGTTGTTCATCAAGAGCGCGGATTCGGGCACGAACACCTGCGCCGGCTGCGCAACATCAATGTTGACGTTGGCGTACATGTTGGGTTTGAGCTTGCCGTCCGCATTGGCGAATACGGCGCGCACCAGGTCACGCCGCGTATCGGCCTGCAATACCGGATTGACGAAGCTCACCGCGCCATGGAACACCGCGTTCGGATAGGCCGACAGCACGGCGTCCACCTTGTCGCCCTTGGCGATCTGGCCCACGTCGCTTTCCGGTACGTTGGCGGTGATCCATACCGTATCGAGATTGGCGATGACCATCATCGCCGCGTTGGTGTCGTTGACGTAGGCGCCCGGCGATACCGACAAGGCGGTGACGTAGCCGCTGGTGGGTGCGAGGATCTGCATCGGTCGCGCCGTGGTGCCCGATGCGCCACCCACGGCGGCAAGGCGCGTTTGCGCACGATCGAATTCCGCGTGCGCCTGGTTGTAGCCGCTCTGTGCCGCTTCGAGATCCTTGGTGGCGTTTCCGCCGGCCGCTTTCACCGCACGCGCGCGATCCAATGTCTTGCGCGCCAGGTCCAGCGCATCGCTTGCCTTGGCCACATCTGCATACGCCTGCGCGTAATCGCCCGAATCGATCACCGCCAGCAGTTGTCCCTTGCTGACGTGGTCGCCCAGGCCTACCTTCAGTTCCATCAGCTTGCCGGTAAGCGGCGGCAGCACGTTGGCGGTACGCGCCGGATCGGCTTCCACGTTGCCGGGAAACACCATCGCATGCGGCGCCTGCCGCAGCTGCACCGGTTCTATCCGCAGTTCCTTGCGCAGCGGCGAGCCATCGGGAACCTTGATCAGGCCATGCTCTATGGTCATGGCCGGCGCGGGCTCGACCGCTTCGTTGGCGCCATGCGAGCAACCCGCCACGCTCAACGCCATGGCGATGGCGAGCGGTAGGCGATATCCCTTCTTGTTCGACAAGTGAAACATGGTGCTTTATTCCCTTCGATCGGCGCACGTGCGCCTGGGCCCGTGACCCACAAGGCCACAGAGCTGTTGCAATACGGTGAAGGGAGCAAGGCAAAAGCTTGCGTGCCCCGGACCGCGGTTTGGCCGCCCAAACCGCCGCCTCCGGTCACGCGAAGGCAGCAGTCAGCAGGGCGGGCTAATAGTGGGAGGTTCCGCTTGCGTGTGACTGTCCAAGTTCAGGCTTTTCCTTCGGCAAGAGTGTGATGAGGGGCCTGCACCAACCTGCCCTGCAGCAGGCCGGCGCGTTCCAATGGCAAATAGGCGATGGCCGCCAGATGGGAATGGATGCGACGCAGGTCGCGCAGGATGCGCAGGTAGACGTCGCCGCCACCGCCATCGCGCTGCTGACGCAAGTCGCGCACGTGCCGATCGGAGGCGTCGTTCTCCAGACGCCACAGCAATTCCTTGCGCCCCATCAGCTGCTGCGCGGCGCGCAGGTCGCCACGCATGAACACGGCGATGGCCAGCCGCAGGCTTTCCATCACCTGTGCGTGCATGGCGGCCAGGTCCTGGATGTCGTCGGCCGAGAAATCCTGCCCGCGCTGGGCCTTTTTCGCGGCGAACTCCATCAGGTTGTTGGCGGTGATGTCGCCGATGTGCTCGATGTTGATCACGAACGCATGGATCTCCTGGCTGCGCTCGCCGTCCTCTTCGTTCAAGGCCTCGCCGACCAGGTCGGCCAGGTATTGGCGAATCGCGACGCCCAGGCGGTCCAGATAGGGATCCATCTTGCTGATCGCGGCGGCGCGCACGGTGTCGTCCTTGCCCAGGATTTCCACCACGTCCTTGAGCATGCCCTCGACCATGTCGGCCATGCGCATGGATTCGCGCGTGGCATTGACCAGCGCCACGCCGGCGCTTTCCAGCGCGGCATCTTCCAGATACAGCGGCACGCCCGGATCGGCCGGACGCGGCGGCTCCGGCAGCAAGCGCACCAGCCATTGCGCCAGCTTGTTCACCGGCAGCAGGAAGATCAGCGCCAATGCGAGATTGAACGCGGTATGGAAATTCACCGCGATGCGCGCGGGCGTATCGCCCAGCGCCGCCAGCCAGTGCGCCAAGGGATGCAGCAACGGCAGGCACACGACGCAACCGAATGCGCGCACCAGCAAGTTGCCCAACGGCAGGCGACGGGCCACCGGTGTATGCGCTTCGAGCAGCGCCGGCAAGGTGCTGCCGAGGTTGGCGCCGAGCACCAGCGCGAGTGCGCCCGGCGCATCGATCACGCCACCGGTAGCAAGCGAGACGATCAACAACACCACCGCCACGCTGGAATGGCACATCCAGGTGAGCGCCGCCGCCACCAGCATCGCCAGCACCGGTTCGTCCGCCAGCGCGCGCAGACCGGCCTTGAGCAGTTGCGCGTTTTCCATCGGCGCCATGGTGAGCACCAGCAGATGCAGCGCCAGCAACATCAGGCCCAGGCCGATGCCGACGCGACCGAGGTTTTCGTAGCGCACGTCGTCGCTGCGCCGATGCAGCGCAGTGCCGAGCAGCACCAGCACCGGCGCGATCAGCGCAATGTTGAACGACATCACCTGCACGATCAGCGTGGTGCCGACGTTCGCACCGAGCATCACCGCCAGCCCCGGCGCCAGGCCAAGAAAACCGTTGGCGGCGAACGAGGTGGCCATCATGCCGGTGGCGGTACTGCTCTGCAGCAGCGCGGTGATGCATACGCCGAACGCAAACGCACTCGGCCGCGTGCCGAGAAAGCGGCCCAGCGAACGGCGCAGCGCGCTGCCGTAGCCGCGCAGCACGCCACTGGTGACCATGTGCGTACCCCACAGCAACAGCGCCACGTAGCCGGCGATGTCGAAGAGCGCGAAGGTGCCTTTCATGGCACATCTCCCCTGAGTTTTTTAAGTTTTCGTGTAAGTGGGATGCCAAACGTAGGTTGGGTTAGCGCAGCGTAACCCAACATATTCGAGCAGCATTGTTGGGTTACCCCCGGATCACGTCCGGGGTAACCCAACCTACGATTGCATCCCGTTCGTATTACAGCCAGCTCGAATAGCGGCGCATGTAAAGCAGCTTCATCATCTGCGTCAGCGCGCAATACGCCACCACGGTGAGCGCCAGCCAGCCGAAATACACGGCCGGCATTTCCAGCATGCCCAGCTTGGTGCCCAGATGCGTAAACGGAATCACCATGCCGATCACGATGATCGCCGTGGTCAGCGCCAGCACCGGCGCCGCCGCGATGCTCTGCAGGAACGGAATGCGGCGCGTGCGGATCATGTGCACCACCAGCGTCTGCGTGAGCAGGCTTTCGATGAACCAGCCGGACTGGAAGAACGCCTGGTGCTCTGCACTGTTGGCACCGAACACGTACCACAGCAGCAGGAACGTGGTGATGTCGAACACCGAACTGGTCGGGCCGATCCAGAACATGAAACGACCGATGTCGCTGGCATCCCACTTGCGCGGCTTGCGCAGGTATTCGTCATCCATGCGATCAAACGGAATCGACAGCTGCGAGATGTCGTACAGCAGGTTCAGCACCAGTATCTGCAACGGCAACATCGGCAGGAACGGCAGGAAGAACGCGGCCACCACCATGCTCAACACGTTGCCGAAGTTGGAGCTGGCCGTCATCTTGATGTACTTGATGATGTTGCCGAAGGTGATGCGCCCTTCCAGCACGCCCTCCTCCAGCACCATCAGATTTTTTTCCAACAAGATGATGTCGGCCGATTCCTTTGCGATATCGGTGGCGGTGTCCACCGAAATGCCGACGTCCGCTTCGCGCAATGCTGGCGCATCGTTGATGCCGTCACCGAGAAAGCCCACGGTGTGGCCCTGACGCTGCAGCGATTTCACCACGCGCGCCTTCTGCAGCGGCGACATCTTGGCGAATACGGTGGTGCGCTTCACCAGTTCGTCGAGCGCGACGTCGTCCAGCGGCTCGATGTCGCGGCCCTGCGCGGAGTTTTCCACGTTGAGGCCCACTTCGCGGCAGATCTTGCGCGTCACCGCTTCGTTGTCGCCGGTGATCACCTTCACTTCCACGCCGTGGCCGTGCAGCGCGGCGATGGCAGTGGCGGCGGTGTCCTTGGGCGGATCGAGGAAGGCCAGGCAGCCGACCGCCGTCAACTCGGCCTCATCGGCCACACCATAGGCGCGATGGCTCGGCGCCTGTTGCTTGACCGCCACCACCAGCACACGCAGGCCGTCTTCGTTCAAGCGGCGCGTCATCGCCTTGATTTCGCGGCGGCGCTCGTCCGTCATCGGCACGATCTCATCGCCGCGCCGCTCGGTGGACGAAATGGCCAGCATTTCTTCGACCGCGCCCTTGCACACCAGCAGATGCTGACCGTCGCCATTGGCGAGCACCACCGACATGCGGCGGCGCTGGAAGTCGAACGGGATTTCGTCGACCACGCGGTAGCGCGTCACGATCGGTTCCAGATCGCGATGCGCCAGCACGGCCTTGTCCATCAGGTTCTTCAAACCGGTCTGGAAATGGCTGTTGAGGTAGCCGTATTCCAGCGCGTCGTCGGAATCCTCGCCGTCGAGGTCGAGGTGACGCTCCAGCACGATCTTGTCCAGCGTCAGCGTGCCGGTCTTGTCGGTGCACAGCACGTCCATCGCGCCGAAGTTCTGGATCGCGTTGAGGCGCTTCACCACCACCTTGCGCTTGGACATCGCCATCGCGCCCTTGGCGAGGTTGGCGGTGACGATCAGCGGCAGCATTTCCGGCGTAAGGCCCACCGCCACCGACAGCGCGAACATCAGCGCCTCGAGAAAGCCGTGCTTGTACCACTGGATGCCCAGCACCACCGGCACCATCACCAGCATGAAGCGGATCAGCAGCCAGCTGACGCTCTTCACGCCGCGATCGAAGCTAGTCTGCACGCGCTCACCGACCATGCTGCTGGCCAGCGAGCCGAGATAAGTGCGCGCACCGGTCGCCACCGCCACCGCGGTAGCCGTACCGCTGACCACGTTGGTGCCCATGTAGCAGACCGTGGGCAGATCCAGCGGATTGCCCTTCTGCACGCCATGCGCGCCGCTTTCCACCGCGTGCGCCTGGGTCGGACCGGCCTTCTCCACCGGCAGCGATTCGCCGGTGAGGATCGCCTGGCTGATGAACAGGTCCTTGGCGTTGAGCAGGCGCAGATCCGCCGGCACCATGTCGCCGGCCGCCAGATGCACGACGTCGCCCACCACCAGCTCGTTCACCGGCACTTCGATGCGCTCGCTATGGCCGTCCGAGGCGCGGCGCGTGACGGTGGCGGTGTTGCGCACCATCGCCTTGAGCTTTTCGGCCGCCTGCGAGGAACGGTATTCCTGGGTGAAGCTCAACAAGACGCTGATGCCCACCATCACCGCGATGATGATCGGGCCGGAGAGATCGTCCGGCGTCACGAACACCTGCACCACCGCCAGGATCAGCAGCACGACGATGAAGGGATTGTTGAAGGCGCGCAGCAACTGGATCGACCAGTGCGGCGGCTTCTCGTGCGATACCTCGTTCACGCCGTCACGGGCGAGGCGCTCGGTGATCTGCTCTTCGTTCAGGCCGGCCAGGCTGGTGTCCAGGCCGCTCAACAGGGCTTCGTTCTCGCGGAAGGCGTCCTGCGCGGCCGCCACGTGCTGAGGCGCAGTGGCGGTCTTGGCCTTCGCAGCCTGGGTGACTCGGTTCATCATCGCTCGCATCCGTGAATCAAGTTATTGCGACGGAAACGAGCTGGCGGGTAGGCCCGTCTCCGCTAGGGCAATCCGCGGCCACGACAGCGCCCCGCGGACCGGCGGCGCGGTCCTGGCGGAGGCCATCCTTTATGAAACCGGGGATGACGCATCAGTGACTAGATACCAGATGAAGATGACGGGACGTGCGCGGCGCATCCGAGGCTACGTGCTCCGGACGTGGCGTATGCGGGCGGGCATGTCCGGTCTCGGCCGGCTTTTCCAGCGGCTGGGGAACGGTCACGGTGAACGTGGGGCGCACAGCTTGACGGCGGCCGGCCAGGGGGAACCGACCCGCGGTGCGAATACGAAAGAAATCGCGAAGGAGCTTCATTGGCCCATCTCCTCTAAAACGGTGCTCACGGCACCGTTAGGAGCGGGCCGGACTTCCCTAGTCGAGGAAAGCGCCGGCCAACCGCTGGCGGTTGCCGCGAACGATCAGCTTGTTATGCAATGCCGGCACCCGATGCTCGCGGATGTCGACGTTGCGACTAGGGTAAACGTCCATATGCCTTGGTTAGTTCGGACAGAGGCCCGGTCGGCCGTAACTGCGCCGGCGGGCGCGGGAATTGTCGTGCTGCGGTGCGGAAGTGTCAAGCCTTGGAAACAAACTTTTCGCTACCGAATGTGGGACTTGCGCCCCAACCTACGCGACGCCCTGGATCGGTTGCACCAGCCAATGGTCGGCCAGCAGGAAGGCGAACAGCGCCATCAAATAGATCACCGAATATTTGAACACCCGCATCGCGAAATATTCATCGGGCGGGCTCATCAGGCGGAAGGCGTAATAAAGAAACCCGATGCCCAGCACCGCTGCGCCGCCGAAGTAGATCAGGCCGCTGTGGCCAGTGATCGAAGGCAGCAGGCTGACCAGTACCAGCAGGATCGTATAGAGCAAGATCTGCCAGCGCGTGTAGCGCACGCCGTGCGTCACCGGCAGCATGGGAATTTGCGCGCGCGCGTAGTCTTCGCGGCGAAAGATCGCCAGCGCCCAGAAATGCGGCGGCGTCCATACGAAGATGATCAGGCACAGCTGCAGGGCGAACGGATGCAGCGCGCCGGTGACGGCGGTCCAGCCCAGCACCGGTGGAATCGCGCCGGCCAGGCCACCGATCACGATGTTCTGCGGCGTCGCGCGTTTCAGATACGCGGTGTACACCAACGCGTAACCGATCAGGCCGCCGAAGGTGAGCCATGCGGTGAGCACGTTTACTTGCGTCGCCAGCACCACCATCGAAACTACGCCGAGCACCGCCGCAAACACCAATACCTGGCGCGCGTTGAGCTTGCCGGTAGCGAGTGGACGACGCGCGGTGCGCGCCATCAATTTATCGATACGCTCGTCGATCAGATGATTGAACGCCGCAGCGGAACCGGAGGCCAGCCAGATGCCGAGCGTGCCGAACACCAGCGCGCGCCACGGCGGAATGCCGGGCACGGCGAGGAACATGCCGATCACCGCGCAGAACACCAGCAACGCGACCACGCGCGGCTTGGTGAGCTGAAGATATTCACGCGCCAGCATCATGCGAACGACTCCACTTCATCCGCATGCCAGGATTGCAGGCGCGCGAAATTCGCCAGTAGCGTGAACAACAGCAAGGCCGCGCCGCCGTTGTGCAAGGTCGCTACTGGCAGCGGCAAACCGAAATGCACGTTGCTGATGCCCAGCAGCACCTGCACGATCAACACCACCGCCACCGCGATGGCGCCCGCGCGAAAACCACTGCGCACCAGGCGCCACGCCAGCCACATCAGATAGCAGAACACCACCAGCGCGCCAATGCGATGCACGATTTGGATCGCGCTGCGCGCGGCCATGTCGAGCACGCCGCCTTCGTAGTTCACACCTACTTCACGCCACAGCACAAAGCCCTGGTGGAAATCGGTGGGTGGTGCCCATTGGCCGAGGCAGGTCGGGAAATCCGTGCCGCAGGCCAGCGCCGCGTAATTGGCCGAGGTCCATCCGCCCAGCGCGATCTGGCAGGCGAGCAGCACGATGCCGAGCACCACCCAGCGGCGCAAAGCGACGAAGCGATCATCCGGCGAACCGAAACCGTGGCAGCGCAGGGCGGCATACGCGAGCAGGCCGAAGGTGGTGATGCCGCCAAGCAAATGCCCCATTACCACGATTGGCTTGAGCAGCAACGTTACCGTCCACATGCCGAGCATCGCCTGGAAAATGATCACAGCCAGCGCTAGCACACTCATTTTCTGCGCCGCGCGTTCGCGCAGCCAGAACGCGCCGGCCGTCGGCAACAGTATCGCCAGCAAGGCCAAACCGGATGACCAGTCGCGTTCGCCATGCAGATAAAGCGCAACGCCTGCCGCGGCGAACACGGCGCTGACGATGATCGCGAGCATCACCGTGCGATCGCGCCGCGCAGAGAGCAAGGCAAGCAGCAGCACCAGCACGCCCAGCGTGCCGGCCAGCATGCGATGCACCTGTTCGCGCCAGGCCTTGCTTGCTTCGTACGGACGATCCGGAAACGCCGCATTCGCCGCCGCCACAGCTTGCTCGTGATGCGGCCAGGTGGCCTTGCCGTAGCACGTGGGCCAATCCGGGCAGGACAAGCCGGCGTTGGAAAGACGCACGAACGCTCCGAACATCACCAGGCCGAACGCGAACACGGCCGCCAGCACGGCGAGGTAGGGAATGATTTTCCGGGAGCGCAACGTCATCAGCGAATTACCTTCTGCAGATCCTTGCGCAGGCCGCTCGGATCGAAACCGACAGGATACCGCGCCAGCGCGGTGCCGTCGGACTCCACCAGCAGCGCGCTGACGCTGTCGGGCGAGGTGGGCTTGTAGTCGGCAAGCCGGTTGTCCACGTCGGTGCCGATCGTCCAATACGCCTGCATGCCGTTAGTGGCGGCGTCCGCGGGCGGCTGCCCGACGTAGAGCAGGCGCAGGCGCGACATATTATTGTTGAGCGTGATGCGCGCGGCGGCCATCTTGGTGAGCGCGTCCACGCAACGCGCCGCGCAATCCGGGCCGGCCATGGCGATCAGTGTCATGCGCGGGGAGGTGTCGCGCCAGTGCCAGGTCTTTCCATCGGCAAGGCGTACCAGCACGTGCTCCTGTTCGAAGTTGCGTTGCGGTACGACGGGCTGACCATAACCCTTGCCGTTCGGCTGCCAGCCGCTGATATTGAGCAAGCCGGCCGCAATGATCGGCACGATAAACACCAGGATCACCAAAAGGAATTTCAGGCGGCTAGCGCGTTGGTTTGGGATTTGAGTATTCATGCGTCTTCTTGGGAAGCTTCATTCCGCCCGATCGTCATTCCCGCGAAGGCGCATTGCTGTCCGGGGAAAGTATCTGCCGATCTTGCAGGAAGGCTAAATATTCCGTCATCCCAGCGAAAGCTGGGATCCAGCGACTTGCAAAGCGTGAAAGACGCTGGATTCCAGCTTTCGCTGGAATGACGAATCGGTAGTACTGAATTTGCAGGCGAAAATCCTGCGTCTTGGTTACGCGCCAGGGAATCCATATTTTTCCCGGACAGCGATGCGCCTTCGCGGGAATGACGGCGCGGGAATACAAGCATTATCGCAAGCGGTGCACGGGACGATGTTGGGATTCGCATCACTCAGCCCAACCTGCGTTTGCGCTTGCGATGCAGCACCAAAAAAATCACTACGGCCGCGATCGCGAACGTGAACCATTGATAGGCATACGCACGATGTCTCGCCGGTGGCATCGACGACAGATCCAGCGTATGCACGCGCACATAAATGGCTGCGGGATCGGCGTCGAGCACCAGCACGCGCGGAAAAAGCCGTGCGTGCAGATCGTTCGCGACCTGATCGAGGTCGAGATAGATCGAGGTTTTCGGCCACTGCGTCTGCTGCGCCAGCGCGTTGCCGCCCAATTCGAAGCCCTTTCCCGGCGCCGGCTGATACACGCCTTGCAAGGTCTGCACATCGCCGGGAAGCGGCGGCAGTTGCGGCGGCTTGTCCGTGCCGTTGCCCGGCAGGAAACCCAGATCGACCAGCAACAGTCGATCGTTGTGCATGGGCTGGAACGGCGCGTATACCTCCGCGCCACCCATGCTGTCGTGCTTGGGATTGTCCAGCAGATAGACGCGATCGGCGAGGTAATGCCCCTCAACGCGCACGCGCGGATAGACGTCCATGGGGGGCTGATCGGCCATCGCATCGAATGCCTGCACGGGCGCGCTGGCCGCCGCGGCATACCGTCGCAGAAGCTCGTCCTTGAAGTCCGCGCGATGCAATTGCCATACGCCAAGACGCACGAAAACAAGCACTCCGGCCACGGTGAGCAGCACCGACCACCATGCCGGACGCCGCATCACGCCCACGCGGCAACCCGGCGGTGCGTGGCTATACTTGCGATGTCGAGCCTGCTTGGGATTCTCACGTGGAAACCATCTACAAAGTACCGCTGGTAATCATGTTCCTGGTGGTGATCTTCAATCTCGGCCAGGCGCTGTATTTCATGATGACCGACAAAGACGGCAGCAAGCGCACCGTATGGGCGCTCACCCGCCGCATCAGTTTTTCCCTGTTGCTGATTGCGATGGTGATCATCGGCATCCGCATGGGCTGGATCCATCCGCACGGCGTCGGCCAATAATTGTAACTGCCCACCCTCGCCGCCGGCCGAGCTGCGACCTTTCGGCCAGCCGATCCACGAAAAAGCCCGCCTTTCGGCGGGCTTTTTTACGCCTTCGAGCGATCGCCTCAAAGGATGTACACGAACATGAAAAGCCCCAGCCACACCACGTCCACGAAGTGCCAGTACCAGGCCACCGCCTCGAAACCGAAGTGGTGCTCCTTGCTGAAGTGGCCGACCAGCACGCGCAGCCAGATGATCGCCAGCATGATCGTGCCCAGCGTCACATGCAGGCCGTGGAAGCCGGTGAGCATGAAGAAGGTGCAGCCGTAGACGCCCGAACCCAGCGTGAGGTTGAGCTCCTTGTACGCCTCCATGTACTCGCGCGCCTGGAACGACAGGAAGCTCGCGCCCAGCAGCACGGTAAAGCCCAGGAACGCCAGTACCTTGCCGCGATGGCCGGCCTTCAACGCATGGTGCGCAATCGTCACGGTGACGCTGGAGCTGAGCAGGATCAGCGTATTGAGCAGCGGCAGACCCCACGGCGCCACCGTCTGGAACGCGCCGCCGACGTGCGCCGGACCATTGCCGCCGCCCGCGCCCCATGCCGCCGCGTAGTCGCTCCACAAGTATTGATGCGTCAACACGCCATGGCCGTAGCCGCCGAGCCACGGCACCGAGAACATGCGGATGTAGAACAGCGCGCCGAAGAACGCGCCGAAGAACATCACCTCGGAGAAGATGAACCACATCATGCCCATGCGGAAGGAGCGGTCCACCTGGCTGTTGTAGCGTCCGGCCATCGACTCGTGGATCACCGAGCGGAACCAGCCGAAGAACATGCCGAGGATGCCGATGAAGCCGATGATCAGCAGCGTCTTGCCGAAGCTGCTATCGCCGGGCTCTGCATTGAGCCAATGCGCCGCACCGTACACAGTGAGGAACATCACCACCGCGGCCACGATCGGCCACTGGCTCTTGCTCGGTACGTAGTAGAGGTCGTGCTGCTGACTCATGATGTCGTTCCCGGAAACGGTGTGCTACTGCATGAGTGAATCGGTGGTGGTGGCGTGCGTGCGCACTTGCGGATGATGTTGCAGCCAGAGCATCTGCGCGATCGAGAACACGAACACCGCGAAGGCGACGATGCCTACCGCTTTTGCGGTGCGCCGTGCGCGGCGCAGGCGCTGGGCCTGTGCCTGCTCGAGCGTTTGACGGTCCAGTTGCATGCGGTCAGTCCTCGACGTGTCCGTGCGCCAGTTCTTCGTCGTGAATCACCGGCGCAATGGCGAAGGTGTGATGCGGCGCCGGCGAGGGCACGGTCCACTCCAGTCCGCGCGCGCCTTCCCACACGCGGTCGGTGGCTTTCTTCTTGGAGAACCACACGCAGTGGATGATCACGCCCAGGAAGATCAGCTGCGAGGCGCCGAACAGGAAGCCGCCGATCGAGCTGATCATGTTGAAGTTGGCGAAGGCCACGTTGTAGTCGGGAATGCGGCGCGGCATGCCGGCCAGCCCCAGGAAGTGTTGCGGGAAGAACAGCACGTTCACCCACACCACCGAGTTCCAGAAGTGCAGCTTGCCCCAGAACTCGCTGTACATGTTGCCGGTCCACTTCGGTATCCAGTAATACGTGGCGGCGATGATCGCGAAGATCGCGCCGGTCACCAGCACGTAGTGGAAGTGGGCCACCACGAAGTAGGTGTCGTGGTACTGGAAGTCCGCCGGCACCAGCGCCAGCATCAGGCCGGAGAAACCGCCGATGGTGAAGAGAATGACGAACGCCACCGCAAACAGCATCGGCGTCTCGAACGTCATCGAGCCGCCCCACATGGTGGCGACCCAGTTGAACACCTTCACGCCGGTCGGCACCGCGATCAGCATGGTGGCGTACATGAAGAAGATTTCCGCGCCCAGCGGCAGGCCCACCGCGAACATGTGGTGCGCCCACACGATGAACGACAGGAACGCAATCGAGGCGATCGCGAACACCATCGCGCGGTAACCGAAGATCGGCTTGCGCGCGAAAGTGGGGATGATCTCCGAGATGATCCCGAACGCCGGCAGGATCATGATGTACACCTCGGGATGCCCGAAGAACCAGAACACGTGCTGGAACAGCACCGGATCGCCGCCGCCGGCCGCATCGAAGAAGTGCGTGTCGAAATACTTGTCGGTGAGCAGCATGGTCACCGCGCCGGCCAGCACCGGCATCACCGCGATCAGCAGGAACGCCGTGATCAGCCAGCTCCACACGAACACCGGCATCTTCAGAAGATCCATGCCCGGCGCGCGCATGTTGAGGATGGTGGCGATGATGTTGATCGCGCCCATGATCGAGCTGATACCCATCAAGTGCACCGCGAACACCACATAAGCCGTTGACGCGCTCTGCAGCGACAGCGGTGGATACATGGTCCAGCCGCCGGCAGGACCGCCGCCGGGCAGAAACAGGGTGGAAAGCAGCAGCGCGAAGGCGAACGGCAGGATCCAGAACGACAGATTGTTCATGCGCGGCAGCGCCATGTCCGGCGCGCCGACCATCAGCGGGATCATCCAGTTGCCCAGGCCCACGAAGGCCGGCATCACCGCGCCGAAGATCATCACCAGCGCATGCATGGTGGTCATTTCGTTGAAGAAGTACGGCTGCACCAGCTGCAAGCCCGGCTTGAACAGCTCGGCGCGGATCACCATCGCGAAGCTGCCGCCGATGAAGAACATCAGCAGCGAGAAGACCAGGTACAGCGTGCCGATGTCCTTGTGGTTGGTGGACATCACCCAGCGCTGAAAGAAGTTCAGGTGCTCGTGATGCTCGTCGTGATGTTCATCGTGGGTGGCTGCGTGGGCCATGGCCTTCAAACCTCTACCTCAATGAATACTGCGGTCGTGGAACTGCACGTGTGCAGCCGAGAGATCAACCCTGGGTGTTCTGTTTGGGCGCCAGCTGCGCCGTCGCCTGTGTGGGCGCGGCCGTAGACGCTGCCGCCGGCGCCGGCGCGGCCGGCTTCTGCTGGTCGGCCAGCCATTTGGCGAAGTCGTCCTTGGAAACCGCCTTCACCACGATCGGCATGAAGCCGTGATCCTGGCCGCACAGCTCGGCACACTGGCCGCGGTAGATGCCCGGCTCGTTGATATTGGTCCACGCAGCGTTCACCACGCCCGGGATCGCATCCATCTTCCAGCCCAGCGCGGGCACGAACCAGGAATGGATCACGTCGTCGGCGGTGATCACGAAGCGGATCTTGGTGCCGACCGGCACCACCAGCGGATGATCGACGTCGAGCAGATAGGTGTTCTCGTCGCCCACCTTCACCGCATCCGGATCGAGGCCGGAATCGAGCTGGCGGGTGGCGTTGCTGCGGTCGTCCAGCTTGGACATGAAACCGACGTGGCTGACCGGCTTGCCGAGGTAATCGACGTAGTCATAGCGCCACTTCCACTGATAGCCGGTGACCTTCACCGTCATCTGCGCACCGGTGGTATCGGAGAACTTCCGCAGGCCGTCGGTGGCCAGCCAGGCCAGGCAGACCAGGATGATCACCGGAATGGTGGTCCAGACGATTTCGATGGCGGTGTTGTGCGACCACTTCTCGGCCACCGCGCCGCGCGATTTGCGGAAGCGGAACATGGCGATGAACATCGCGCCGAACACCAGGATGCCGATCACCACGCACACGCCCAACGCCACGTTGTTGAGCATGTAGGGAATGTTGGAATACGTCGTCACGCCGGGCGTGATGTTCAACTGCCCGGGCTTGGGATTGGCCAGAACGCTGTTGCCGAACAGACTTGAGGCGGCGAACGCCCATGCCCCGACTGCATGCTTGAAGTGCTTCCCAACCCTGATGCCGTGCTTCCCGATGCCGCCAGCTGTCATGTTTGCACCTTTGTTGAACCTACCTGCGCTCCGCCTGTACATCGGCCAGCAACGCCCTGAGTTTCCGGAACAGCTCGGCGCGTTCCTCATCGGCGAGGAAAGCCCCGACCTCCAGCCTGCGTCCGTGCGACGACAACAACAATCGGTAACGCCCCTCCCCTGACTCCAGCAGCACACGCACCCAATAGGGCTGGAAACGCGTGCAACGGCGACCTGGCAGGGTATGCACCTCCAGCGACGTGGCGTCGAGGGTGATGCGTTCGCTGCGGTCGCCGGCCCGCCATGCCACGCTCAGCGCGATGGCCACGGCGGAAGCCTCGATCAGGGCGAACAACGGGGCGAATACATCGCCCTGCCACGCTCCCAGACCTGCCGTTATCAACGCCAGCGCAGCCAGCACCAGGATCAGGTGACGCAGGCCGCGCCGGCTGAGTGTGCGGTTGGGCCGAAGCCACACCACGCACGGCAGGCCGCCGAGGGCTGGTCGAAGCACGATCATGGAAGTCCGGCGTGCCTGGAACGTGCCCGATCATAGGCCGCGCGATGAAGGTGGGCAAGGACAGCCGCAGCGTGTTGCGGCATCGTTGCACGGCGCGTATTTGCCGCATGTATGCAATTGCCTGCATGAAGTCAGGCATGGGCGCGCGATGGCCGTCATGCATGGCGGTCGCCCGCGACAATTTGTCCCGCCGCGCGGCGATGGAAAAATCTCGCGCCGCGACCACGCTGCGCCGCAGCGCGGCGGCCAAAGGCTTATCCCTTACAATTTGCCGTTCCCCGACCCTTCCAACGACGCGCCACGCCATCGTGACCCAACCGATTCTTACCCCCGAACTGCCGACCAGCGTCGAGCCGGCCCGCGCGCGCATCACCGCCAACTGGCTGCGCGACGAAACCGAAGCCGTCAACGACCTGCTCGCCCAGGCCACGTTGCCGCCGGCCGAGCGCGAAAAGGTGATCGACCTCGCCGCCGACCTGGTCACCCGCGTGCGCGCCCGCGCCAAGGACCAGAGCGCGGTCGAATCCTTCATGCGCCAGTACGATCTTTCCAGCGAGGAAGGCGTGCTCTTGATGTGCGTGGCCGAAGCCCTGCTGCGCATTCCGGACAAGGCCACCGCCGACAAGCTGATCCGCGACAAGCTGGGCGATGCGAACTGGAAGAAGCACCTGGGCCAGAGCGAATCGCTGTTCGTCAACGCCTCCACCTGGGGCCTGATGCTCACCGGCAAGCTGGTGAACCTGGCCGAGGAAACGCGGCAGGATTTCACCAGCGCGCTGCGCCGCCTGGTCGGCCGCGCGGGCGAGCCGGCCATTCGATTGGCCGTGCGCCAGGCGATGCGCATCATGGGCCATCAGTTCGTGATGGGGCAGACCATCGGCGAAGCGCTCGATCGTTGCGCCAAGCCCGAGTACGCCGTCTATCGCTATTCCTACGACATGCTCGGCGAATCGGCGCTCACTGCGGACACCGCCGAGCGCTACCAGCAGGATTACCGCAAGGCCATCGCCGCGATCGGTTCGCGCGGCCCGTTCGCCAATCACACGGACGCACCGTCGATCTCGGTGAAACTGTCCGCGCTGCATCCGCGCTATGAAGTCGCCAACCGCGAACGCGCGCGGCGCGATCTCACCGCGAAGCTGCTGGAACTGTCGCAGCTGGCGATGAAGCAGGGCATCGCGCTGTCAGTCGATGCGGAAGAAGCCGATCGCCTGGAACTGTCGCTGGACATCATCGGCGACGTGTTTACGCATCCGTCGCTGCACGGCTGGAACGGTTTAGGGATCGTGGTGCAGGCGTATTCCAAGCGCACGCCGTTCGTCATCGACTGGCTGATCGAAACCGCGCGCGCCAGCGGTCGGCGCTGGTATGTCCGCCTGGTGAAGGGCGCGTACTGGGATGCGGAAATCAAGCGCGCGCAGGAACTGGGTTTGTCCGGCTATCCGCTGTATACGCGCAAGCCGAACACCGATGTGTCGTATCTCGCCTGCGCGCACAAGCTGTTCGATGCCGGCAGCGAACTGATCTATCCGCAATTCGCCACGCACAACGCACACACCATTGCGGCGGTTCATCACATCTCGCGCGGACGTCCGTTCGAATTCCAGCGCCTGCACGGCATGGGTACGGATCTGTACGCCGAAGTGATCGGCAAGCAGAACCTCAACGTGCCCTGCCGCGTGTATGCGCCGGTGGGTACGCATGAAGACCTGCTGCCCTATCTGGTGCGCCGCCTGCTGGAAAACGGCGCCAACACCAGCTTCGTCAATCGCGTGGTGGACGAAACGCTGCCGGTGCGCGATCTGGTCGCCGATCCGTGCGAAACCGTGCGCCGCTATACCTCCATTGCACACCCGCGCATTCCGCTGCCGGTCAACCTCTTTGCTGAGAATCCTGCCCCTGCGCAGCATTCCAACTTTGTATCCAGGAAGAATTCCATGGGCGTCAACTTCTCCAACGACAACGAACTGAAGGCCCTCGCCGAGGCGGTCCACGCAAAAGCCGGCCCGTGGCATGCGACGCCGCTGGTGCCGGGCGGCGAAAGCAAAGGTCCGGCGGTGGAAGTGACCAATCCGGCCGATCGCCGCCAGGTGGTGGGCAGCTACGTCAGCGCCGATGCCGCGCTGGCCGACAAGGCGCTGGCCAATGCCGTTGCCGCACAACCGGATTGGGATCGCCTGCCCGCCGCCAGCCGCGCCGCGATCCTGGAGCACGCTGCCGAGCAACTCGAAGCGCGCCGCGGCGAATTCATCGCGCTGTGCGTGCGCGAAGCCGGCAAGAGCCTGCCCGACTCGATCGCCGAAATCCGCGAAGCCGCCGACTTCCTGCGCTACTACGCCGCGATGGCGCGCCGCCTGTTCGGCCATCCCGAGCAACTGCCCGGCCCCACCGGCGAGAGCAACCAGCTGTTCCTCAACGGACGCGGCGTGTTCGTATGCATCAGCCCGTGGAACTTCCCGCTGGCGATCTTCCTCGGCCAGGTGTCCGCTGCGTTGGCAGCCGGCAACAGCGTGATCGCGAAACCGGCCGAGCAGACCAGCCTGATCGGCTACGTGGCGGTGAAGCTGCTGCATGAAGCCGGCGTACCCGCCAACGTGCTGCAGTACCTGCCGGGCGATGGCGCGGTGGTCGGCGCGGCGCTCACCAAGGATCCGCGCGTGGCCGGTGTCGCCTTCACCGGTTCCACCGAAACCGCGTGGGCGATCAACCGCACGCTCGCCGCGCGCAACGCGCAGATCGCGGCACTGGTCGCTGAAACCGGTGGCCAGAACGCAATGATCGCCGACTCCTCCGCCCTGCCCGAGCAGATCGTGAAGGACGTGATCGCCTCGGCGTTCCAATCCGCCGGCCAGCGCTGCTCCGCCGCGCGCGTGCTGTTCGTGCAGGAAGACATCGCTGACAAGGTGGTCGGCATGCTTGCCGGCGCGATGGCCGAATTGAAGGTGGGCGATCCGGGCCAGCTGTCCACCGACGTCGGTCCGGTGATCGACGACGACGCGCTGAAGATCCTCACCGAGCATGCCGCGCGCATGGACAAGGAAGCTTCGATAATTGCCGAGGCCAAGCTTGATCCGGCCACGTCGAACGGCACGTTCTTCGCGCCGCGCGCCTACGAGATTCCTTCGCTCGACGTGCTCAAGCGCGAAATCTTCGGTCCCGTGCTGCACGTGATCCGCTGGAAAGGCAGCGAACTGCCGCAGGTGATCGAGCAGATCAACCGCACCGGTTACGGCCTTACGCTCGGCGTGCACAGCCGCATCGACGACACCGTGGAATACATCCGCAGCCACGCGCGCGTCGGCAACTGCTACGTCAACCGCAACCAGATCGGCGCGGTGGTCGGCGTGCAGCCGTTCGGCGGCGAATCGCTTTCCGGTACCGGTCCGAAGGCGGGCGGTCCGCACTACCTGCTGCGTTTCGCCACCGAGCGTACGCTTACCATCAACACCACCGCGGCGGGCGGCAATGCATCGCTGCTGACGATCGGCGAGTAACGCGCTCGTGTCCGGAGGTTGGGGTGGTGCAAACCCCAACCTCCGGCGGATGCGCGCATGGCAACGTTGGGGTTTACACCCCAACCTACTCGGGTACATGGCATGCGACCACTCTTCATCCTGCTCTTACTGATCTGCATGGCCGCCGCGCATGCGGCCAGCCCAGGCCAGGACGAGCAGGCAATTATCGCGACCCTGCATCTGGGCGCCACGCCTCACGTGCGCTATCTCGACGCCGCCGGCCGCCCGCTCGACTACGCCGCCTTCGCCCAGCAACTGAGCCAAGGCCGCCGCCACTACAGCATCACCCGCGACACGCAGGCCGGCATGGCGGTGTTACGCCTGCGGCCGCCCGGCGCCCATGCAGGCGAACCCGGACGTTTCGCCTTCGGTCGCGGCGACCTCTTTCCTCCGTTCGAACTGCCGTCGCTGCGCGGCGGTGTGCAGCGGCTGGGCGATTTCCAGGGGCGCTATACGCTGATCAGTTTCTTCTTTGCCGAATGCCCGCCCTGCATCGCCGAAGTGCCCACGCTCAACGCTTATGCGCGCGAGCATGGCGACATGAACTTCATCGCCATCACCTACGAAGACGCGGCAAGCACACGCGACTTCGTGAAGCGGCACGGATTGACCTGGAATGTGCTGTACGACGGGCAGGCACTTACCGACACGCTCGGCATCGGCGTCTTTCCCACCCTGATCCTGATCGACCCCTCCGGCCACGTGGCCGGCGCCGCCGTCGGCATGTCGATGGAGGACACGCCGGCCCAACGCCTGGCCGATCTCGGCGGCTGGGTCGAGCAATGGAAGGCGGCGTCCCAGCCACGCACACAGGCCATGCACGCGACGCCCACGCAGCAGTAACCCGGTTCCTGCCGGGCTTGTGCGCCGCGCTAACCGGCCATGACGCGGTCGTGCTAGAACTGGCTTCTACGCCATCGGGGTTGGCATGGGGAGTGGGTCGGCATGTCACAAGCGGCATTCGAACTACGCGATACCCGGCGCATCGCCATGCCGGCGATCGAACCCGATCCGCGTGCGCAAGACGCCGATATCCCGCCCAACGTATTGGTGCATCTCACCGAATTCGCCGATCGCCACGGCATCGCCAGCGACGCCTGGTTTGCCGGCCTAGGCATCACGCGCCAGCAGATCAACGATCCCAGCGTGCGCGTGTCGTATCGGCAGGCGCGCATGGTGATCACGCGCGCGCTGCGCACCATGCGCCATCCCGCATTGGGCCTGCTGATCGGCCGCAACGAAACCATCGGCAGCTTCGGCCTGCTGGGCCTGGCCATGATGACCTCGCGCAACTTCGGCGAAGCGATGAACGTAGGCATCGAAAACCACAAAATCTGCGGCAGCCTGCTGGACGTGGATTTTTCCGTGGTCGATGCCCAAAGCGTCGCCGTGCAGGCCTGGCCGCGCTTCGGCGAAATCGAACTGCTGCCATTCCTGTGCGAGGAATTGTTTTCCAGCTGCCTGGCCATCGCGCGCGAACTGGTCGGCGCCAGGATCACGCCGATGCGCATGGAATTCACCTATCCGGCGCCTGCCTACGCCGCTGAATACATCGCCACTTTCCAATGCGACGTGCGCTTCGGCGCGCAACACAACCGCATCGTGGTGGACGTCAACTGGCTCACGCATCCCCTGCCCGGCTACAACCCGCTCACCTCGCGCCAGGCGCTGGCGTTATGCCATCAGCAGCTGCGCGGCAGCACACATGCCGACGAAATCGTCGGCTCGGTCGAACGCCTGCTGCGCAGTCGCTTGCGCGAACATCCAAGGCTCACCGAAGTGGCCCGTACGTTGCATCTCAGCGAACGCTCGCTGCGCCGACGACTTGCCGAGAGCGGGCGCATCTTCCGCGAAATCCACGATCGCGTCCGTGCCGAACGCGCCCTGGAACTGCTGCATGCGGGGCAATTGAGCGTGGCGGAAATCGGCATCGAACTGGGCTTCAGCGATCCGCGCGAATTCCGGCGGGCGTTCAAGCGCTGGACCGGCATGCCGCCGCAGTTGGCGCGGCGGAGCCTGCCCTGAATTTTCAGGCTTGCCGCTGCCATCAAGCGGATGCCCACGGCAACGATCGGAAATAGAATCCGCACCGAGAATGCGAACAGCATTTTCTGCACGGGGAACAGAAAGGAAGAAGCAGCAGCGGCCTGATGTCCATCGGAGCGGGCACCAGGCGGCTTGGATAGGAGCTCCACAGTTTCAGGGGAATCCATGATCGGTGCGACAAGAATGTTTCGCCTGTGCTGCCTGGGCGCTGGCGTCCTGCTGGCAGCTCAGGCCTGGGCCGGCAGTTGCCAGGTGGCGCGCTACGGCACTTTGCCGGTGGAGATCGAAGGCGGACGCGCCACCACCGTGGTGAAGATCAACGGCACCGATACGCACTTTCAGCTCGATACCGGTGCATTTTTCAACATCATGTCGAACGCCACCGCCTCGTCGCTGGGGCTGAAGCTGCGCGCCATGCCGTTCAATTTCCGCATCAGTGGCATCGGTGGTAGCACGGGTGCCCAGTACACGCGCGTAAAAGAGTTCGGCATTCTCGGCACGACGCTCAATAACATCGATTTCCTGGTCGGTGGCTCTGACGCAGGCTATGGCTTGCTCGGCGCCAACCTGCTGGATTTCGCCGATCTTGAAATCGACATGGCGCACGGCAAATTGTCGCTGTTCAAGGTGGATGGCTGCGAGAAGCGCGGGTTGGCGTATTGGTCCACAGGCCAGGATTTCTTCATGGCCGATCTGAAGCCGGCCGACAGCAGCACCGACCGGCGCACCTTCATTGAGGTAACGATAAACGGCAAGAAACTGCGCGCGCTGCTCGATTCAGGCGCCTATGCCACCGCACTGACCCGTCATGCCGCCGAGCGGGTCGGCATCAAGGTGGACACACCCGATGAAAAGCAAGGCATCACCCACGGCGTCGGCGCCAAGTTGGTCAAGACCTGGATCGTGCCGGTCGATGAATTCTCGGTCGGCACCGAATCCATTCACCACAGCCAGATGCAGGTGATCGACGCAACGCTGAGCGACGGCACCGACATGCTGCTTGGCCTGGACTACCTGCTCGCGCATCACATGTTCATCGCCAATAGCCAGCGGAAGGCTTTTTTTACCTATAACGGCGGGCGTGTGTTCGCGCTGGCCGAGGCGGACGATGCCGACAAAAGCGCCGCCGCCGCGGAGAACACCGGCACCTCGCCCAAGAGTGCGGCCGACTACGCCTTGCGTGGCGAAGCCAATCTTTCTCGCGGCCAATCGAAAGCGGCTATTGCCGATCTCAACGAAGCGATCCGCATGGCGCCGGATCATGCCGACTACTATGCCGCCCGCGCGAAAGCATTGTGGACGGACAAGCAATCGGACGCCGCGCTTACCGATCTCAACAAGTCGTTGAGCATGGACCCGAAGAACCTCGACGCCCTGCTGCTGCGTGCCAGCCTTCACCTCGCGCATAAGGACCGCACCAGCGCGGAAACCGACGTGACGGCGGCAAGCGTGCTGGCACCTGCGGGCTCACCACAGGCGCGCATGATCGCCACGCTTTATGTCGAGCTCGATCAACCCGGCTCGGCGTTGCCGTATCTGGATGACTGGATCCGCTTGCACCGGAATGACGCCGAACTTGGTTTAGCGCTCAACGAGCGCTGCTGGGCGCGCGCGCTGAGCAACCAGATGCTCGATGAAGCCTTGAAGGACTGCCGCAAGGCGATCGATCGCGACGGTGACATTGCCGCCTACCTTGACAGCCTGGGCCTGGTGCAATTGCGCTTGGGCCACTACGCCGAATCGATCAAGGCGTATCAGCAGTCTCTTGCACATGCGCCGCATTCGGCGTGGTCGCACTACGGCCTTGGCCTGGCCGAAATCCGCAACGGTCAGACCGATGCGGGCCATGCCAACCTGGTTGCCGCGCGTGCCATCAATTCGAGTATCGATGAGCGCGCCAGCAAGTACGGCTTGACCGAGAAAGGTCCATAGGGTTTCGGAGGGAAGTCGGCCGGTACGCTACGCGGTTCTTGTTTTACCGGCCGGCTTGCGCTTGGTCGCGCGCAAGCGCTCGGCCGCCTGGATCTGATGTGCCTTCATGATCGCAGTCACCAGGCCAGGAAACCGTTGATTGACTTCCTCGCAACGTGTCGTGTTGCGCATCTCCACACCGTGGCGCTCGCTGCGGATCAGGCCGGCCTCGCGCAGCGCGCGAAAGTGCTGTGACAGCGTGGACTTGGGAATCTCGCGATCGCTGATCTTGAGGAAGTTCGAACAGGACACGCCGCTGGAGATGGCCAATTCGGCGTAGATGGCCGCGCGCACCGGATCGGACAGGGCGTGCAGGATGCCCTCGACGGTGACGTCTTCGATGGATGGGTGAACCAGCGGCCTCATGACGGGCATTTTATCAGGCACTTGATTTCTAGTTCTATAGTTCATAGGTTACGAACTACAGGAATTCAGAACTCCTTCACCCACCCATTCATCAGGACACATTCCATGAGCAAGCTGAAAGGTAAGGTCGCCGTCGTCACCGGCGCATCCAAGGGTATCGGCGCGGCGATCGCACGCGCTTACGGCGCCGCAGGCGCTTCGGTCGTGGTCAATTACGCCTCCAGCAAGGCCGGTGCGGACGCCGTCGTCAACGACATCGTCAAGGCCGGCGGCAAGGCGGTGGCCGTGCAGGGCGACGTATCCAAGGCCGCCGATGCGCAAGCCCTGGTCGACGCCGCCATCAAGCATTACGGTCATCTCGACATTCTGGTGAACAACTCCGGCGTCTACGAGTTCGCACCGATCGAGGCGATCACGGAAGAACACTTCGACAAGCAGTTCAACGTGAACGTGCGCGGCCTGCTGCTGACCACGCAGGCTGCCGTGAAGCATCTGGGCGAAGGCGCCAGCATCATCAATATCGGCTCGCTGGTTTCGCGCATCGTGCCCGAGCACACCGTGGTCTACACCGCCACCAAGGGCGCGGTCGATGCGATCACCGGCGTGCTGTCGAAGGAGCTTGGCCCGCGCAAGATCCGCGTGAACGCGCTCAACCCCGGCATGGTGGAAACCGAAGGCGCGCATGCGGTAGGCGCCATCGGCGGCGATTTCGAAAAATACGCATTGGCCGTCACGCCGCTGGGCCGCATCGGCCAGCCGAACGACATCGCTTCGATCGCCGTGTTCCTGGCGTCCGACGATTCGTACTGGCTGACCGGCGAGCGTTTGTACGCGGGCGGCGGCGCGCGCTGATCAACAGTTGGATTGAAGCACATGGCCACGTTCCGGCTTCGAGCCGGAACGTGACTGCAAATATCAGCGTCGATGACGCGGGACGACGTTCCGCGTTTGACGATTACTGCCGATGCACACGGCCGTCACCAATGCCCAGGCAGATGCGCGGGCGTGCCGGCAGCGTTCCACCACTGTGCACGCGCGAATCTTTGATTGCCCTGGATACCTGCGGCACATCTTGGCGCGGCTTGCCCACGCCCGATCCACCATCTGCCTGTCCGAACAAACGCCCAACCCAGCGAGAACGCATGACTGCCTCCCTCTGCGACATTGTTGATAGGCGCTCAAGATAGATCCGCTCGACAGGCCACGGTAGCGATATCTCGGCAAGTCAGTTTCAAATTTTCTTCAAGCATCTGCGGCGAACGCGTTGCCGCCGGCTGCATCGTTCGATCCGCAGGCTGGCCGCTTTGCCCCCCATGCCCGTCCCTTTTGCCCTCCCCTCTTTGCATGGGTTGCGGGACAGTGCATTCGTACGCGCCCGTATGGCGCACGGGGAGAACGTCTGTCATGCGCAAGATCTGCTCGTTGATCGCAGTTCTGCTGTTGTCCGCCTGCGGCCACCAGGAAAATCCCGCACAAAGCCAGAGCGATGCATCGTTTGAAAGCAAGCTGCAGCAGCAACTGCTCGACGCCAAGCCCGGCAGCGTGATCGACATTCCGGCCGGCCATTACACGCTCAAGCGCGGTTTGAGCCTGCGCACCAGCGGCGTCACCATTCGTGGCGCCGGCATGGACAAGACCGTGCTGTCGTTCAAGGGACAGATCGTCGGCCCCGAAGGGCTGCTGGTGAACGCCGATGACTTCACCATCGAGAACCTCGCCATCGAAGACACCATGGGCGATGCGCTGAAGATCAACCAGGGCAAGAACATCACCATCCATGGCGTGCGCATCGAGTGGACCGGCGGACCGAAGAGCACCAATGGCGCCTATGGCCTGTACCCGGTGAAGACGCAGAACGTACTGGTGGAGGATTCCGTGGTGATCGGCGCGTCCGACGCCGGCATCTATGTCGGCCAATCCAACACCATCGTCGTGCGGCGCAATCGCGCCGAACAGAACGTCGCCGGCATCGAGATCGAAAATTCGGTGAACGCCGACGTGTACGACAACACGGCGACCAAGAACACCGGCGGCATTCTCGTCTTCAACATGCCGAATCTGTCGCAGGCTGGTCATGCCACACGCGTGTTCCATAACAAGGTGTTCGCCAACAACACCGACAACTTCGCCAAGAAAGGCGCGGCCGTGGCCAGCGTGCCGGCAGGCTCCGGTGTGGTGGTGAACTCCAACGACAAGGTGGAGATCTTCGACAACGACATTGCCGACAACCAGACGGCGAACGTGATCATCTCCAGTTACTTTTCCACCAATTACTACAACACGCTCGGCGTCGCGGCCGACTACAACCCGTATCCGAAAGGCATCAATGTCTACGGCAACCGCTTCAAGGGCGGCGGCAATTCGCCGGACGGCCTCAAGCTGAAAACACTGAAGGCCGCGGTGTACGGCCTCAATGGCAGCTTTCCCGACGTGGTGTGGGATGGCTACGCCGATCCCAAGACCCAGACCAACGGCCTGCCGCCGCCGGACGATCGCATCTGCATCCAGGACGCCAATGGCGTGCTCAACGCGGACGGTCCGCACGATTACAAGAATCCCAGCACCGATACCAAGCCGTTCCAGTGCAGCCTGCCCAAGCTGCCGCCTGTCGTGCTGAACCCGGAACCGAAAGTCTGAGAGCGTTGCCGATGCCAATGAAGATGTGGATGCGCGGACTGCTGCTGTTCGCGCTGTTGTCGCTGGCGGCCTGCCAGCGCGGTATGTCGCCGGTGGCGTTTCACGCTGACGGCTATCCGACGAAGCTGAGCGACTGGCACGTGGTGGAAGCGCGCGATGGCGTGTTGCAGTTGAACGAGGGCGTGGTCCCCTACGAACTCAATACACCGCTTTTCACCGACTACGCGCACAAGCTGCGCACGATCTGGATGCCCAAGGGTGTCTCGGCCAAGTACAGCCCCACCGATACCTTCGACTTTCCCGAAGGCACCATCATCAGCAAGACGTTCTTCTATCCGTTGCCGAAAGGTGCGGCGCGCAATGCGTCGGATGTGGCGCGCACCTACGACACCAGCCGCGATTTCGCCGCGCCGGGGCAAGGTCTGGATCTGGCGCAAGTTCATTTGATCGAAACGCGCTTGCTGGTGCGCCGCAAGAATGGCTGGGTCGCGATTCCCTATGTGTGGAACGCGGACCAGACCGAAGCCACGCTGGCCCGCACCGGCGACGTGCAGGCGTTGACGCTGGTGAGCGACAACGGCGAGCGCGAAAACTTCAACTACGTGGTGCCCGATCAAAGCCAGTGCGCGAGCTGCCATGCGCGCGACTGGACCACCCGAGCGATCCAGCCGATCGGCCCCAAGGCGCGCCATCTCAATCGCGATTACCGTTATGCCGAGGGCGATGAGAACCAGCTCGCGCATCTGATGCGCGTGGGTTACCTCACCGGTGCGCCCGCTCCGGCCGATGCACCGCGCAACGCCAACTGGATGGATCCGCATGCATCGCTCGATGCACGCGCACGCGCTTATCTGGATATCAACTGCGGCCATTGCCACAACCCGAAAGGCGCGGCCAATACGACAGGGCTGACGCTGGATATCAGCACACCGGAAGATCGGCACATCGGCATCTGCAAGCCGCCGACGGCGGCTGGGCAAGGCACCGGCGATCACCTGTTCGACATCGTGCCGGGCCATCCCGACGATTCGATCATCACTTACCGGCTCAGCGCCACCGAGCCGGGCACGATGATGCCGGAGATCGGCCGCAGCACGATGCATCGGGAGGGTGTTGCACTGATCAAGGCGTGGATAGCGGCGCAGCAAGGGGAATGCCTGGTGATGCACTAATGCTTTTTCGATCTTCCTAGGAAGAGAGACTCCATCGCGGCAAGTTTGTTACTTGAGGGGAAGCAAACGTATGACGATACGCCAACGAGCACTGCCCGCTTACGTACGCCAACTGCTGTGCGGCGGCGTCGCCTTGTTGCTATGCACGCCGGTGTTCGCCACCGATGACACGCCGGCGCAAAACAACGCCGATACGCAAAGCCAGCCGGACGCCAGCAAGGCCAAGCAACTGGGCAACATCACCGTCACCGCGCAGAGCCGCACGCAGCAGATGGAACAGGTGCCGATTCCGCTGCAGATCCTCACTGCGAAACAGATCGAAACGCAGGCCGCCACCGATCTCAGCAAGATCTCGCTGTTCGTGCCCGGATTGGTGGTGGACGGCAGCCAGCCCACGCAGCCGAATTATTCGCTGCGCGGCATCAGCACCAGCGACTTCGGCATCGGTACCGAATCGGCGGTGGGCGTGTATATCGACGGTGTGTATGCAGCGCGCTCGGGTGGCGCATTGCTGGCCTTCAACGATATCGATCGCATCGAAGTGTTGAAAGGTCCGCAGGGCACGTTGTTCGGCCGCAATGCGGCGGGCGGCGCGATCTCCATCGTCACCAACGAGCCTTCCGACAAGTTCGAAGGAAAGGCCCTGGTGCGCATCGGCAACGAAGGCGCGCATTACGAGAGCGCGCTGGTCAATCTTCCGCTCAACAAGGACATGGCGCTGCGCATCAGCGTGCTCGACAACCAGAGCAACGGTTGGATTCGCGATCAGGCCAACGGCCAGCGCTATGGCAGGAACGACGACTGGGGCAGCCGTATCGTCTATCGCTGGAACATCACGCCGAACACGCGCGTGCTGTGGTCGTGGGATCACGAACGGCTGGATCAACCGCCGCGACCTGCGATCGGCCTGGTGCCGCTGTCGAACGATACGAACGAACGTCCGCCGTTTCCGCCCGATCCCAGCACGTATCTGAATCCGCTCACGGCGCCGCTCTACAACGATGCGCTGCAGGCGCGCGAATGGCGGCATTTCGATGGTTCCACCTTGATCGTCGACCACAACTTCGCATGGGGCACGCTCACCTCGACTACGGCGTGGCGCCGCTTCAACACTTTCAACGATGAAGACAACGATGGCACCGATCATGTCGTCAGCTATCTCGATACGGCCAATATCGAGCACAACAACAGCTACTATCAGGAATTCAAGCTGTCGGGCTACAACGACCTGATGGATTGGGTGTCCGGCGTCAGCTTCTATTCCGAGCAGGCGCGCCAGACCAGCCAGGTCAATACCAATACCAGCAGCCTCGACACACTGGCGCAGAATGTCTATGGCGCAGGCTTGCCGCTCACCGACATCACCCAAGGCCTGCAGGCGCTGGGATTGCCGTTCAACCTGCTCGGCGATCCGTGGCACGAGCAGATCAACAACGTCGGCAAGTTCAGGGCGTATGCGGCGTTCGGCGACGTGATCTGGCACGTGAGCGACAAGCTCGATCTCACCACTGGCCTGCGCTACACCGAAGACAAGAAGGATTTCACCTGGTACACGCCACCGCGCAACGCTGCCGCATTCGACCAGACGGTAGCGGAGCTCGTCGCCAGCGGCGTTTATGATCTGCTGCCGCCGCAAGCGCAGCAGGCACTGACCATATTCAGCGGCAATATCGTGTTTCCGAACGCCGTGGGGCAGTGGGTGCCGGTGCACCATAGCTGGCACGACTTCAGCCCGCGCCTGGTGGTGAGCTACAAGTTCACGCCGGACACCATGGCCTATATCTCCGCCACCAAGGGCTACAAGGCCGGCGGCTACAACAGCCTGCAGGTGGGTTCGTTGTATGCGCCGGAAAAAGTGTGGAACTACGAAGCCGGCATCAAGACCGTGCTGCCCGACTACAACCTGCTGTTCAATGCCTCGGCGTACTACTACCGCTATTCCAACCTGCAATCGTCGGTGCTCAATCCCAACTATTCCGGTTCGGGCGTGCCGTTCTATATGGTGCAGACCTCCGACCAGCACGCGCACGGCATCGACCTGGAAGCGCAATGGCAACCGAACGCGAACCTGCGCTTGAACTTCACCAGCGAGTACATCGATGCCAGCTATGTGCATGGCACGTCGACCTCGGGCGTGGTGCTCGACGGACAGCCTACCGGTGAGCCGCTGTTCTCGATGACGGCCGGCTTCGATTACACCTGGCGCGGCGTCTACGGCGGCGAACTGGAACTCAATATGCAATACGCCTATCGCGGGCGTACGCGCTGCAACAGCGATTCCGAATTCCAGGGCAATTGCTTCGCCACGACCGCGTTCAAGATCGGCAGCTCGCAGCAGCGCACCGACGCGCGGCTGGACTGGCACACACCGGACCAGCATTGGGGCGTAGGCTTGTACGTCAACAACATGTTCAACCGGCGCTACGTGCTCGGCATCGGCAATGACAGCACCAACGATTTCGGTACGCCGTATGCCACCATCACGCCGCCGCGTACGTATGGCGTGGAAATGCGAGCGAAGTTTTGAACGTCATGAATCTGCCTGATCGCCTGGACCCATCCGCCGAACTCCTGCGCCTGCGCATCGCGCAAGCGCACGACCCGTTGCCCGATTGGCCGACGCGCGCGCGCCGGCTGCGTGCCCTGGAGGCAGTGATAAGCCAGCATCGCGACGAAATCGCCGCGGCGATCAATGCGGATTTCGGCTGCCGTCCACGCGAGGAAACCGACTTGCTGGAAGTGTTCCCCAGCCTGTCGGCGATCCGCCACGCCTTGCGCCACGGCAAGCGCTGGATGAAGCCCCGCCGCGCGATGGCCAGCCTGGCGTTTCTGCCGGCGCGCACCGAACTGCGTCCGCAACCCTTGGGCGTGGTCGGCATCATCGTGCCGTGGAACTATCCGCTGTTTCTCGCTGCTGGGCCGCTGGTGGATGCATTGGCCGCGGGCAATCGTGTGATGGTGAAGATGAGCGAATACACGCCGTGCTTTTCGCAACTGTTCGCCGAACTGGTCGCGCGGCATTTTCAGGCCGACGAAGTGATCGTCATCAACGGCGATGCCGCAGTGGGGCAAGCCTTTGCGGCGCTGCCGTTCGATCATCTGTTGTTTACCGGTTCGACATCGGTCGGCCATCACGTGATGCGTGCGGCCTCGGCCAACCTGACGCCGGTGACGCTGGAACTGGGCGGCAAGTCGCCGGCCATACTCGGCCCTGGCGCGCGCTTCGAGCACGCGGTGGAACGCATCCTGCTCGGCAAGCTGGTCAATGCGGGACAAACCTGCATCGCACCCGATTACGTGTTGCTGCCGCGCGCGGACGTGGCGCGTTTCGTGTCCGTCGCCCGCGAGGTTGCGGCGCGCCTGTATCCCGATTTCACCCACAATCGGCAGTACGCCAGCATTGCGACGGAGCGGCATTATCAACGCCTGGTCCAGCTCCGCGACGAAGCAGTACACGCCGGCGCGCGCAGCGAACGGTTGAGCGATGCCGCCGACCGTCCCGAGCAACGATGGCTGGTGCCGACATTGCTGACCGGCGTGCGCGACGACATGCCGGTGATGCGCGAGGAAATCTTCGGCCCCCTGCTGCCGCTGA
>CBJMMB010000025.1:0-35281 GCA_966430775.1 uncultured Dyella sp.
GCCCGATCAGCACGGTTTCCGGATGCTGCGCCAGCACGTTCTTCACGCGCAGCATATCCAGCACCGGGATGCCTTCGGTGATCGTCACGATCACGCGCACGCCGGCGTCGATGGCTTCGAGGATCGAGTCCGCTGCGAACGGCGGCGGCACGAAGATGACCGACGCATCGGCGCCGGTTTCGTCGACCGCTTCGGCCACGCTGTTGAAGACCGGCAGGCCGATGTGTTCGGTGCCACCCTTGCCCGGGGTCACGCCGCCGACCACCTTGGTGCCGTAGTCGACTGCCTGTTCGGCGTGGAAGGTGCCCTGCTGGCCGGTGAAGCCCTGCACGATCACCTTGGTGTTCTTGTTGACCAATACGCTCATGACTGTGTGCTCCTCACTTCGCGGCGGCCACGGCTTTCTTCGCCGCGTCGTTGAGATCGTCGGCCGGCGTGATCGCCAGGCCGGAGTTGGCCAACAGCTCGCGGCCCTTCTCCACATTGGTGCCCTGCAGGCGCACCACCACCGGAATCTTCAGGCCCACTTCCTTCACCGCGGCGATGATGCCTTCGGCGATCAGGTCGCAGCGCACGATGCCGCCGAAGATGTTGACCAGGATGGCCTTCACCTTGTCGGAGGAGAGGATCAGCTTGAACGCCTCGGTCACGCGCTCCTTGGTGGCGCCGCCGCCGACGTCGAGGAAGTTGGCCGGCTCGCCACCCGCCAGCTTGATCACGTCCATGGTGGCCATGGCCAGGCCCGCACCGTTGACCATGCAGCCGATGTTGCCGTCCATGGTCACGTAGTTGAGGTTGTGCTGCACGGCGGCCGCTTCGGCGGCGTCTTCCTGCGTGAGGTCGCGCATCTTGGCCAGGTCCGCATGGCGGAACTCGGCGTTGTCGTCGGAATTGACCTTGCCGTCGAGCGCGGCGAGGTTGCCGTCCTCGAGAATGGCGAGCGGGTTGAGCTCGACCAGCGAGAGATCCTTCTCGTTGAACAGCTTGTACAGGCCCAGCATGATCTTGGTGAGCTGCGTGACCTGCTTGGGGTTCAGGTCCATCGCAAAGCCCAGCTGGCGGCACTGGTACGGCTGCAGGCCTTCGACGAAGTCCACCACGATGGTGTGGATGTCGTCCGGCGTTTCCTTCGCCACCTGTTCGATGTCCACGCCGCCGTGCTTGGAAGCGATGAAGGTGACGGCCTTGCTGTCGCGGTCGACCAGGATCGACAGGTACAGTTCCTTGGCGATGTTGGTGGCATCGGTCACCAGCACCAGGTTCACCGGCAGCGCACGGCCGGCGGACTGGTAGGTTTCCATGTTCTTGCCCAGCATGCCCTTGGCGGCGGCGTGCACGTCATCCAGGCTCTTGCAGAACTTCACGCCGCCGGCCTTGCCGCGGCCGCCTGCGTGGATCTGTGCCTTGACCATCCATTGCGTGCCGCCCAGGTGCTTGGCGGCATCGACGGCGGCGTCGGGGGAATTGGCGACTTTGCCCGGCGGCACGGCAATGCCGTACTGCGCGAACAGCTCTTTGGCCTGGTACTCGTGGAAATTCATTCGCTACCTCGAGTGAATGGGGAAGGATCGAGCCTGCGCGGTAGCCACAGCACAGGCTTGGGAGAACGGACGGCGGTGTTACGCACTGCCGGCGCGCGTGCAGTGCGCCGTGGCCATGCCTCGACATGGGGAAAACCGCGCAATACGGCCCGGTATTTTCGCGGAAGCGAGAGGGGATGGAAAGGGGCCACGGGCATGGCCGGTTTGTGTTCGCCCACTTCACCCTCCGGGAAAAGATTCGATGATGGGGCCATCTGCCTTACGTAATCCCTAGAGAAAGCTTTAGGATTGAGGCGAAGGGGCATGTTGCCAAAGGCGTGCATCGGAGTTCGCTTCGATGGCGCCCGATCGCACGATGGCCCTTACCCGGCCCCCTCCCGGTGGGGAGAGGCGTGGCAGCCACTACTCTTCGTGAGCGTTCAAACCCGTGTCCAGCCGCGCGATCGTCGACTCGCCCAACAGCACGACCACCCGCCACGAGCTGCTGTTTCTCAACTATTTCAGGCTGGCCCAGGCGCTGGTCTACGTCGGACTGGCCTTCACCCCCTCGGGCATGGGCTGGCCGCACCTGGACAACAGCGAGCTGGCGCGGCTGGTGGCCGCCGGCTATCTGTTGTTCGCGCTGGCGGTGATCTCGATCACCCACCTGACCAAGTCGCTGGGCTGGGTGGGCATCCTGGGCACCCTGCTGCTGGACATCGTCGCGGCGGTGCTGGCGATCGCGGCGATGAACGAGGCGCGCATCGGCATCGCGATGATGCTGGCGGTGAACCTGGCCGCCGGCGCGCTGCTGCTGCCCTTGCGGCTGGCGCTGTTCCTGGCCGCGCTGGCCACCTTGGGCGTGCTGGGGCGCACCCTGTTCTCCCTGCCCCATGCGCCTTCGGTCGACGACCGCGATTTCCTCGAATCGGGCCTGTTCGGCATGGCCTATTTCGCGATCGTGGTGCTGTGTAATGTGCTGGGCCGTCAACTGCGCGCCAGCGAGGCGCTGGCCGAACAGCGCAGCATCGACCTGGTCAACCTGGCGCAGGTCAACGAGCTGATCATCCGTCGCATGAAGACCGGCGTGATGCTGGTGGACGACGCCAACCGCATCCACCAGATCAACGAAGCGGCGTGGATGCTGCTGGGCAATCCTTCCTCCGACCAGCGCGACCTGGGGCGCGTGGCGCCGGAGCTGTCGCGCCGGCTGTACCACTGGATCACCTCGGGCAAGCTGGACGAAACCGCCACCCAGTTGGCCGACGGCATGCCCGAAGTGGTGCCGCGCTTCAGCCGCCTGGCGCCGAACGACGATTCGCTGGTGCTGATCTTCCTGGACGACACATCGCTGGTGTCGCGGCGCGCCGAGGAACTCACGCTCGGCTCGCTCGGCCGGCTTTCGGCGTCCATCGCGCACGAAATCCGCAATCCGCTCGCGGCGATCCGCTACTCCGCGCAGCTGCTGGCCGAATCGCACGAAATGAGCGCCACCGACCTGCGCATGGTGGAGATCATCAACAACCACTGCAGCCGCCTCAACGACATCATCGAAAACATCCTGCAGCTGTCGCGGCGCGAACGCTCGCGTCCGGAAACGCTGAACCTGGGCGAGTGGGCGCACGATTTCGTCGACGAATACAAGCTGGGCAACGACCTGGGCAACGATTCGCTGCGCGTGATCGACAACAGCGCCCAGCCGGTGATCGCCGTGGCCGACTCGCAGCAATTGCACCAGGTCGTGTGGAACCTGGTGCAGAACGCGCTGCGCTACGGCCGCATGCCGGGCGAACCGGCGCGCGTGCTGGTGGTGGTGCGCCATGGCGAACACGGCGTGCCGATTCTTGAAGTGATCGACCGCGGCCCGGGCATCGCCCCGAAAGTGGCAGCGCAGATCTTCGAACCGTTCTACACCACGCACGAATACGGCACGGGGCTTGGGCTTTATCTCGCGCGGCAGATGGCCGAAGCGAATCAAGCTGCACTGGAATATGTGCGCGTGGCCGGTGGTGGCAGTTGCTTCAGGCTGGTATTGACGCCGCCGGTGCGGATCGAGCCGACGGCGTAACATCGTGTTGCGTGAAGATGGCGACGTTGGGGTTGGCACCCCAACCTACATGTAATAGTCGCGTTCGCGTTGATGGCGGAACGCGTGCAGCGTGATTACCGACGGCGCCTCGATTTCATACAGCGCGACATATCCGGAAGAGCCGAACGCAATGACAAGCTCTCGCATCAACGGATGGCTCCGATCGATCACGCGCCCGATATACGGCATCTCCGCCAGCACGCCGATCGCTTTATGGATCGCATCCCTGGCCTGCCTGGCGGCTTGCACATCCACATCGGCCAGGAACTGATACAAGCGCAACAGATCGTCGAGCGCGAATTCGGTGAACCGGACTTCGCAAGTCAATCCTTATCCTCTTTCGCCTGTGCCTTGGCCAGAATATCGTCCATGCGACGCATCACCTCGTCCGCACCGTAATACACGCCGGTCTTTTTCGCCTGCGCCTTGGACTGCAAACCGCGTAAGAGAAATGCCTTGCGTGCCTGGCGTTCGTGGATTTCGGCGCGCACCGACGTTTCGATGAAGCTGGACAGGCTCTCATCCTCGGCGATCACCTTTTCGGCTTCCCGACGCAGGTCCGCACTTACGCGCACCGAGGGAAGCAGGCTGGTCTTGGCGCTGGGTCGCGGTTTGGAATGAGGTTGCGGCATGGCCGGGTGTCCTGCGAGTGATGTGCTGCAAATGTAGCGCAACGACTCGCCGACCACCTGAACACGCCGTTTCTCAGGTAGCCCTCACCACCAACGTCGTCGCCATCGTCTGCGACTGCACCGCGTGCCCCTGGATCATCGCCAGCACCTTGCGCGCAAGCAGCACGCCGCCCTCCTGCCAGTTCTGGCGCACCGAGCTCAACGGCGGCAGGAAGGTGGCGCCCAGCGGGGTGTCGTCGTAGCCGATCACCGAGACATCGTTCGGTACCGACTGGCCAAGTTCGACCAGCGCACGGATCGCGCCCATCGCCAGCAAGTCGCTGCAGGCGAAGATGGCGTCGAAACGCACCTTGCGCGCGGCCAGCGAGCGCACCGCATCGACGCCCGATTCCAGCGTGAAGTCCGCGCGCCGCAGCAACAGCGGCTTGATGCCGTGGTGGGCGAGTTCGTCGACGAAACCGAACAGGCGCTGCGCCATTTCCGGGTGATCGGGATTGCCGATGAACACCGGATGGCGCCGGCCGATGGAGAGAAAACGTTCGGCCACGATGATGCCGCCTTGGCGGTTGTCGCTGCCGACCACGATGTGGTTGTCGCCGCCTTCTTCTTCCGGCGCGCCCCACACCACCATCGGCAAGCCGAGCTTGTCGTACAGGCGCACCGCATCCTGGCGCGCGCCCTGCCCCAGCAAAATCAGACCGTCGGCCGCCTGCACGGCAGCATTGGATGCGCCCTGGCGGGTGGTCAGCAGCACGCTGTAGCCGGCCGAGGTGAGTTCCTGCGAAATGCCGCCGAGCAGCGACAGCGGGTACGGATCCCACATGGTGCGCTCGGACGATGGCTTCATTTCCACGATCACCGCCACCGTGTGGCTGCGGCGCAGGCGCAGGTTGCGGGCGCTGACGTTTAACTTGTAGCCATGCTTGCGCGCCAGGGCCTGCACCCGTTCGCGGGTCTCGGCATTGACCAAAGGGCTTTCGCTCAGGGCGCGCGATACGGTGATCTTGGATACCCCCGCCAGCTCGGCCAGGTCCGCCATGGTGAGGCTGGGACGTTGCGCAAGAGGTTGTTTCTTCTTGGCCTGCGTCAAGCGGAACCCCTTATCCGGTGCATGGGTGCGGTGATCGTTACGGCCGCGCAAGTGTGCCCGAGTACTGCCTGTTCCTCCAATGCAGCCGCCGGATCGACCACATTTTCCCCACGCGGGCGAGTGCAACATGGTGCGCCGCAGCGATGATATCGATATCTTGATATCGATATCACTCAATCTTATCCTCGCCCACCACAGGCCGGCCGGCCGATGAAAAGACCAACCAGAAAATGCCCAGGGGAGAATGCGTGCATAGCCACGATGCGCAAGCCATAGCCATGGAACCGGCCCTCCAGGCCTCCCCCGATCCCTGGCGCCTGGTGCATTCGCGGCGCCCGCTGGGGTTCGAGCTGGCCAAGCTGGAAAGCCTGTACGCGCTCGCCAACGGCACGCTCGGCGTACGCGGCGGTTTGGAAGAAGACCGCAGCCCCAGCCAGGGCAGCTTCCTGACTGGTGTGTGGGAACGCACGCCGATCGAATATCACGAGCGCTTTCCCGGCTTCGCGCGCAGCACTGACACGCGCATTCCGGTGCCTGATGGCATCCGCATCGGCCTGCGCCTGGACGACGCACCGGTGCATCTGCGCGAAGGCGAGTGGCTGGCGTTCGAACAGGCACTGGATCTGCGCACCGGCTGCCTGGAGCGCACGCTGCGCTGGCGCTCGCCCGGTGGCGCCACCTTGCAGATCGACGCCGAACGCATCGTCCCGCTGCATGCCCCCAATCTTCTGTGCATCCGCTACCGCGTCACCTCGGTGGATTACAGCGGTCCGCTCACCCTGGAATCGGCACTGGTCGCCGGCATCGGCGCCGCCGAGCAAGGTGACGACCCGCGCATCGGCGCACGCATCAAGGGCGGCCTGAGCATCACCGCCTCCGATGCCGATCGCACCCTGGCCTCGATTTGCCAGCGCACGCAGAACAGCCATATTCGCCTGGCCAGCGGCCAGCGGCATCGGCTGACGCAATCGAACCTGGTGTTCGCCCGCGCAGTGATCGAAGACAGCGAAGGGGTGCAGCAGCACTACGTGGCGAACCTGCATCCGGGCGATAGCGTGGTGCTGGAAAAATTCGTCGCCTACGCCTGCAGCCGGCCCGAAGGCGGAGATACCGAAGCATCTTTGCTGGATGCCGTCGCCACCACGCTGGAACGCGCGCTGACGGTGGATTTCGATACCCATCTTGCCGAACAGGCGCGTTCGCTCGCGAAATTCTGGCAGTCGGTGGATCTGGAAATTCATGGCGATGCAGCGATCGAACAGGCGCTGCGTTTCAACCTGTTCCACCTGCTGCAATCGACGCCGCGCGACGGCAGCGGCAGCGCAGCGGCCAAGGGCCTCACCGGCGAAGGCTACGAAGGCCATTATTTCTGGGACGCGGAAGCCTTCATCCTGCCCGTGCTCGCCTTCACGTCGCCGGAGCGTGCGCGCAGCATGCTCGAGTATCGCGTGAACACGCTCGATCGCGCGCGCAATCATGCTCGCGAAATGAATCACCCCACCGGCGCGCTGTATGCGTGGCGCACGATCAGCGGCGAGGAGTGCTCGGCGTATTTCCCATCCGGCTCCGCGCAATACCACATCAATGCGGCGATCGCGTTCGCAATTCGCCTGTATGTGGAATCGTCCGGCGATGTGGATTTTCTCGTGCGCGGCGGCGCCGAAGTGCTGTTCGAAACCGCGCGCCTGTGGCACAACGTGGGCAACTACAACCCGCGCCGCGGCCATGCGTTCTGCATCTGCCAGGTGACCGGTCCGGACGAATACACCGCGCTGGTCGACAACAATTACTACACCAATCACATGGCGCAGCAGCATCTGCGCTATGCGGCATCGGTGGCTTCGCAACTGGGACGCGAGCGGCCACAGGAATACGCGCGCGTCGCGACGATGCTGGACCTGTCCGACAAGGAAATCGCCGCATGGCTGGCCGCGGCCGATGCGATGTATCTGCCGGTCGATCCGGAGCTCGGCATCTTTCCGCAGGACGACGACTTCCTCAACAAGCCGCGCCTGCCGATCGCGCGGCCAAGCGAACACGGCCATCGTCCACTGCTGCTGCAATTGCATCCGCTGACCATCTATCGCCACCAGGTATGCAAGCAGGCTGACGTGCTGCAAGCCTTTGTGCTCGCCGGCAATACCATCGACATGGAAAGCAAGCGGCGCAACTTCGATTACTACGAAGGCGTCACCGTCCACGACTCCACGCTATCGGCGTCCACCTTCAGCATCGTTGCCTCGGATGTGGGTTACGCACAGAAAGCGTACGGCTATTTTCTCGATACGCTGCGCGTCGATATCGACAACCTGCACGGCAATACCTCGCACGGCGTGCATATGGCGGCCATGGCCGGCAGCTGGTTGGCGCTGGCCTGGGGTTTCGGCGGCATGCGTGTGGTGGATGGCCGTCCTGCGTTCGCGCCGACCTTGCCTCCGGCATGGAGCGGTTACCGTTTCGGCGTGCGTTGGCGCGATCACCATATTCGCGTCGCAGTGAAAAAGGATCGCGTGGAATACGCGCTCACCGAAGGCGCGCAACTGGAGATCTTCCATCGCGGCAAGACCGTGGTGCTGCATGCCGGCCACACGGTGAAACTGTCCTTGCACGCGCCGGCGCGCCCGCCGGTGAAAGGCGTGGTGTTCGATCTCGATGGCGTCATCGCCGATACCGCCGTGGTGCACCACGCGGCGTGGAAGCGCCTGGCAGGCGATATCGGCATCGCGTTCGATGAATCGATCGGCGAACGGATCAAGGGCGTGGATCGGCGCGGTTCGCTCGACATCCTGCTCGAGCGCGCCAACCGCACCTACTCCGAGGACGAAAAGGAAGCCCTCGCCTCGCGCAAGAACGACTATTACCGGCAGCAGATCGAAAGTTTCGGTCCGCACAACCTTTTGCCGGGCGCACGCAACGCCGTCGAATCGGTCCGTCGCGCCGGCCTGAAGACCGCGCTGGCTTCCGCCAGCCGCAATGCACCGCTTTTGCTGGAAAGACTCGGCATCGCCGACTTGTTCGACTACGTGGTGGACGCCAACCACATCGGTCGCGCCAAGCCCGATCCGGAGATTTTCCTGGCCGCCGCGCGCGGCCTCGGCTTGGAGCCGAGCGAATGTATCGGCGTGGAAGACGCCGCGGCAGGGATCGCCAGCATCCATGCTGCGGGAATGAAAGCTGTAGGCATTGGCCAGGCACCTGCACTGGCCGAGGCGGATCTGCTGCTGCCGAACGTCGCCGCGTTCGATATCAGCTTGTTTACATAAGTCGGCTAACAACAGGCACGGCGACACGTCGCGCCATCACAATCAAAACAGTTGGGGAGAACGTTCGATGAAGACCATGCCAGTCACACGCTTAGCGTTATCGGCGGCCATCACGGCCACGCTCATGTCCGGCGCCGTTTACGCGCAAGACAACGGTCAGACCCAGAATTCCACGACAGCGCCCACCACCGCTGCGGTGAAAGCCAGCCCCGGTGCACAGCAGAACGCCAACGCCAAAAATGCCCAGACCCTGCAGCAAGTGGTGGTGACCGGCACCGCGAGCTTCGGCGGTATCAAGAAGATCGACGCCAGCTACTCGATCACCTCCATGACGGCGCAACAGATCAAGGAAGCCAATCCCAAGAGCGCGGCCGACCTGTTGAAGGCATCGCCCGGCGTGTATCCGGAATCCTCCGGCGGCCAGACCGGTGCGAACATCGAAGTGGCCGGCTTCCCGGGCGGCGGCGATGCGCCGTACGCGACGTATCAGTTGAACGGCACGCCGCTGTATCCGATGTCGACGCTGTCGTTCATGGAAAACTCCTCGATGTTCCGCCTTGACGACACCATCGATCGCGCGGAAATCGTGCAGGGCGGCCCGTCGGTGCTGTATGGCAATGGCCAGCCCGGCGTGACGGCCAACTTCATCCTGCGCGAAGGTACGGATGTGCCATCCGGCGACATCGGCTTTACCTACGGCTCCGAAGGCATGTATCGCCTGGACGGCTTTATCGGCTTCAAGGTCGCCAACAATTGGTACGGCAGCATCGGCGGCTTCTGGCGTCGCTCCGATGGCGTGCGCAATCCGCAATTCCCCGCTGACAACGGCGGCCAGCTCACCGCCACGCTGACGCGCGACTGGGATAACGGCTCGCTGATGTTCTATGCGCGCGCATTGAAGGATCACAACCAGTTCGTCACCGACACGCCCATTCTCAACCCGGGCGCGGGCAGTTTCTCCAACTACCCGGGATTCGATGCGCTCACCGGCACCTTCGGCAGCAAGGCCGACCAACGCGAATTCATCGAGACCACGCCCTGCTCCACGCCAGGTTGCCGGCCGGGCGGCGTGGATGTGAACCTGGCCAAGGGCCGCGGTGCAGACATCCGCATGTTCGGCGCCAACTTCGACTGGGATTTCGGCAACGGCTGGGCGATCTCCAACAAGCTGGGCTTCACCAGCGGCGAGATGAATACGGTTTCGTTCTTCAGCACGGGCGACAACCCCACCACGCTGGCCGACTACATCGCCAACGCGCAAGCTGCCAATCCGAGCCTTGCCGGAACGACCGCCACGGCCACGTATACCAACGGCCAGGCGGCCGACATGAACCAGAACGTGACCACGCAGGGCTTGTGGTACGTGCACAAAGACATCAAAGCGATCAGCAATGAATTCCATGTCAGCAAGGAGCTGTTCGAAGGCAACACGCTGACCGTCGGCAATTACTCCGCAGTGTACAGCGACCACGACACCTGGTACCTCGGCAACAACATGCTGCTGCAGGCGCAAAACAACCCCAATCCGGTCGTGGTCGACCTGAGCAACGGCGTCAACACCTGGCAGCTTACCGATCCGCAAGGCTTCACCAGCGGACCGTCGTTTGCGCTGAAGGAACGCTGGAACGCCTTCAATACCGCCTTTTTCGCCACCGATAGCTGGAAGATCGGCAACTGGCTGATCGACGGCGGCATCCGCGTGGAACGCCAACAGGCCAGCGGCGGGCTTTCCCAGAACACGAAGGGCGACCTGGATAACAACCCCTACACCCTTTACAACAACAGTTCGAGCTATCTCATACCCGGGTTGACGTACCAGCATTACCTGAAAACCGAGAAGTCCTGGACGCTTGGCGCCAACTACGAGTTCAACCCGAACTTCAGTGCTTATATCCGCGCCAACCTGGGTATTCACTTCCCCGGCTTCGACGATCTGCGCGGCCTGCCCTCCACGCCAGTGCAGAAGGTCAAGAATTATGAAGTCGGCGTCAAATACCAGGCCGACTGGATCTATGCGGACGTAAGCGCCTACCGTCGCCTGTTCTACAACGTGCCGTACACCATCACCCTGGGCAACGGCACGCAGCAGAGCTTCGTGTACGGATCGCAGACCAAGGGCGTCAATTTCACCACCACCGTCAAACCGATCGAGCATGTAGCCATCACCTTCTCCGGTGACTACATGGACGGCCACTACAACCGCTATATCGGCTGCGTGTCCTACACCGCACAGGACGGCAGTGCGCAGTGCACCAGCATCAACGGCATGCAGTTGCAGCGCCAGCCGAAGTTCCAGTTCCGCCTGACACCTTCGTACGATATGCCGATGGGTTGGGGCGACATCAAGGCGTGGGTCACTTACGAGCACATCGGCAATCGCTACGGCGACCTGATCCAGCAGCAGCCGCTGGGCAACTACTACGACCTGAGCTTCGGCGTGCAGGCCAACGTGGGCCAGCATTGGGTATACAGCGTGCAAGGCACCAACTTGACCAACCAGATCGGCATCACCGAAGGCAATTCGCGCCTGTTCGGCTTTGCCAGCGGCGGCGGCGTGATCCTGGCTCGCTCGATCGAAGGCCGCGAGATCAACGGCCAGATCAAGTACAACTTCTGATGTCCTTTCGCTCCCTCTCCCGATCGGGGGAGGGAGTTTCCAACTAGGCATTCGCCCCCTCCCCTCCTTGGGCACCCATGGCCGGGCGCTGTATCCGGCCATGGACTTTCCCCTCACGACACGTTGTAGAGTTCGTCCGTCTGTGCCGTCGCGGCGGGTCTTTCGGCCATGCACGGGTGCGGTACTTACGGCGGGTGAGAGGGTTTTGTTGGCCATCAATTCGTCACCAGGCAGGTCGCCATGAACCGATTCCGCATGATCGCCGCGCTCGCCCTGATCTACATGGTCTTCGCGATACTGCTCAACAGCGTCGGCACGGTCATCCTGCAATCGATCCACACCTTCGGCGTCGACAAGCCGCAGGCGAGCCTGCTGGAGTTCTTCAAGGATCTGCCGATTGCGGTCACGTCCTTCCTGGTCGCTTCGTTTCTTCCTCTGCTCGGGTTTCGACGCGCGATGATGATCGCGCTGGGCATCGTCGCCGGCGCCTGCGTGCTGATGCCGCTGTATCCAAGCTTCCGTACCACGGAGCTGTTGTTCACCTGCGTCGGCGTGTCGTTCGCGTTGACCAAGGTGGCGGTGTATGCCTCGATCGGCCTGCTCACCGACGATCGCAGCGAACATGGCCGGCTCACCAATACCATCGAAGGCCTGTTCATGATTGGCGTGCTGTTCGGCGGCTGGCTGTTCAGCGCCTTCGTCGATCGCGAGCAACCGGCGAACCCGTCCTGGTTGAACGTGTATTGGGTACTCGCCGTGATCTGCGTGCTGGTGATCGTGCTGCTTGCCACTTCGCAATTGGACGAATCGGCCGCGCGCACGGAGGAAACCAAATCGATGCGCGGTTCGTTGCTGGAAATGCTGCACCTGTTCCTGCGTCCCCTGGTGTATGTGTTTCTGACCTCCGCGTTTCTCTATGTGCTGATCGAGCAGAGCTTCAGCACCTGGCTGCCGACCTTCAACAACGAGATCCTCAAGCTACCCAACGCGATGAGCATTCAGCTCGCCACCATTCTCGCCGGCGCATCGGCGGTGGGCCGCATCGTTGCGGGGCAACTGCTGCGCCGCATGCGCTGGTATGCGCTGTTGAACGTTTGCGTGCTCGGCATGGGCCTGCTGGTGATGCTTACGCTGCCGTTGGCGCAGGGCGTGGTGGCGCGCGCGGACGTCGGCTGGATGAATGCCCCGGCCGCCGCGTACCTGATTCCGCTGATCGGCGTGCTGATGGCGCCGATCTATCCGGTGATCAACTCGGTCGCGCTGAGTTCGCTGCCCAAGCCGGCGCATGCGGCAATGACCGGCCTGATCGTGATCTTCTCCGCACTCGGCGGCACGCTCGGTTCGCGCATCACCGCGATCGTGTTTTCACGCTTCGACGGCATCCATGCGTTTTATTTTTCGCTGGTGCCGATGCTGCTGATCCTGGTGACGCTGTTCTTCTTCAAGCGCGAAACCGACCGCGCCGGCACGGCGACGATCACCATCACGCTGGCCGGCAAATAGATCCAGGCACGCCCCTGCTTCCCCGCTGGAGTTTCCATGAGCTTTCGCCACCTTGGCCTTTCCGGTTTGCTGTTCGCGGCGCTGGCCGCCGCTTCCACCGCGCATGCCGCGAGCGACCCGAGCTTTACGCTCACCGCCACCGCCGACAACTTCGGCAGCTATTTCCCCAGTTACCTCGCCAACGGTTATTTCTCCACCATGACCTCGCCGCGCGGCACCGAGCCCACGCGCGCGTACATGGTCGCCTTCATGGATTACGACAAGCGCGATATCTCGCGCCCCGCGGCCATTCCCGGCTGGAGCGAAGTCGACTACAACCCCGGCGGCGGCTGGATCAACGCAACGCGCCTGGACAAGAAGATCTTCGCCGACTACGCGCAGACGCTCGACATGTACGACGGCACGCTCACCACGCGCTATCGCTTCGATTACGCCAACAAGTCGACCGACGTGAAGGTCACCACCTTCGTCAGCCAGGCCGACAACCATCTTGCCGCCACGCAGTTTTCCATCACGCCACATTTCGATGGCAGCGTGGAACTCACCTTCCCGATCCGCCTGTGGTCCGAATACCAGCCGCGCCTGCCGATCGGCAGCATGAGCGGCGACCAGATGATCGCCGCGGTGATCGCCAGCGGACAGAACCTCGACAACAAGCCGATCCCGACCCCCGACCGCGCGGCCGTGTGGTACCCGGGCTACACGGAGGTGCTTTCCAGCGACGGCGACACCAAGGCGCTGACGCTATGGTTGAACGGCCGAGCCAAGCAAGGTTTGAGCATGGCGGAAGCCGCGGCGATCGATCTGCCGAAGACGCTGGATATCCAAAGCGTAAAACTGGAGAAAACCTCGAACCTGCTGTCGCTGCACGTCACGGCCAAGGTGAAACAGGGCAACACGTACACCTTCACCAAGTACCTCGCCGCATCCCGCCAGGATTGGGGTGGTGACGCCCAGGCCGATGTGGCGCTGGCCAAACAGGCACGCGCTACCGGTTTCGACAGCTTGCTCGCGCGCCATCAGGCCGCGTGGCATGAGCTATGGAAATCCGACATCGTGGTGGACGGCGATCCGGCTGTGCAGAAAGCTGTGCACTCCGATCTGTATTACCTGCTCTCCAACAGCACCGTCGGTACCGCCTGGCCGATGGGCGCATGCGCATTGACACCCAACTATGCCGGCCACGCCTTCTGGGACAGCGATTCGTGGGTATTCCCCGCACTATTGCTGCTGCATCCGGAACGCGCCAAGCCGATCGTGATGTTCCGCCACCGCACCATGCAGCCGGCGCGCGAGCGCGCGATCCAGTACGGTGCGAAAGGCACGATGTATCCGTGGGAATCCGATCCGCAGACCGGCGTGGACAACACGCCGCATTTTGCCTATGGCGTGTATCGCGAGATCCACGTCAACGCCGATATCGCCATCGCGCAATGGCAGTACTACCTGGCCAGCGGTGACGACGCGTGGCTCAAGCAGTACGGCTGGCCGGTAATCCGCGAGATCGCGCAGTTCTGGGCCAGCCGCGTCACTTATAACAAAGCTGCGGATCGCTACGAAATCATGCACGTCACCTCGCCGGACGAAGCGTATGACGACGTACCGAACGATTCGTTCACCAACGCCGCCGCGCGCAAGGCGTTGCAGATCGCCATCGAAGCGGCCCAAAAAGTAGGCGAGCCCGCCGATCCGCAGTGGTCGACCATCGCCAACAAGATGTACATCCCGTTCCTCGCCAAGGAACAGCGTCACCTGGATTTCGACGAATCCGTACCGCACGACAAGATCACCTGGATGGGTTCATCGCTCGCCTGGCTGATGTATCCGAACCTCGATCTGCCGATGTCCGAAACGGTGCGCCGCAATGATTTCGACTTCCAGTTGCACGAACTGAAAGTGCACGGCGACGATCCCAACGAGATGATGATGGTGATGCTCGCCGTGGGTGCCTCCGAGCTTGGCGATGCGAAATCCGCCGGTGATTGGATCGAACGCAACCTGGTCGGTTTTCTGAAGCCGCCGTTCAATGTGCGCACCGAGACGGTGGCGAACAATGCGGGCTATATCCTCGCCACCTCAGCCGGATTTCTGCAGAGCATGATTTATGGCTTGACCGGTTTGCGCGTCGACGACAAAGGACTCGATGCGGCGTATGCGCCGACGCTGCCGCCCAATTGGAAATCCTTGACGCTGAAGCGGGTGAATTTTCAGGGCAAGCAGTACGACATCACCGTGGAGCGCGATACGCAAGGAAAGGCCACCCTGGTACGCAAGGCCTTGCCATGATGATGCCTTGCCTGCTTGGCGCGCTGAGACGCCACCGTCACGCGCCATATTCTTTGATTTACGCCATTGGCTCGCGGCTGATGGTTCTGAGTGGGGATTTCGCATGAACAACGAAACAAGCATCACATCGCAACGTCCAACTACTCCTCACCGTCATTCCGGCGAACGCCGGAATCCAGTTCAAATACGTTGTGCGAAGCACGCAAAACATTTTTATGTCGGGTGCTTCGCACGCCATCCTTCACTGGATTCCTCGCTCCTCAATGCCGAGCACATCCATGTGCTCTCCCCGCGTGCTGGCGTTCGCCGGAATGACGGCAAAGGGCGACTCAGCAACATGAAAGTCGTGTGTCTGTCATTGCTGCTGACCACCTTCATCGCCACCGCCTCCGCCGCCCAGCCCGATCCGGCCAAGACTCGCGCCTACATCGACAAGGCATGGAGCACGCTCACCCGCTCGCAGGACGAATGCAAATCGCTGGTCGATCCGAAGATAAAGACGCGCCCGGTGATGTACATACCGGCGCAATTCACGGCGCCGAAGGATCTTCTACAGGCACAGAAGCGCTGCAATATCGACGTGCACACCTTGCCGCGCAGCATCGAGCAACTCGGCGACGTGGACGCCACCAAGCTGCCGGTACAAGGCCTGCTTTATCTGCCGCATCCTTACGTGGTGCCGGGCGGCTTCTTCAATGAGATGTACGGCTGGGACAGCTACTTCATCCTGCTGGGCCTGGTCGCCGACCATCGCATCGAGCTGGCGCGCAATATGGTCGACAACGCGCTGTTCGAAGTGCAGTACTACGGTGGCGTGTTGAACGCTAACCGCACCTACTATCTCAGCCGGTCGCAGCCGCCGTTCCTCACCCAGATGATGGTGTCGGTGCTCAACGATCCGGCGGCTTTCCACAGCGCCGATGAAAAACGCGCCTGGCTGGAAGCGGCCTATCCGCTGGCCGTGCGCAATCACGACATCTGGACGCGTCCGGAACATCTGGCCGGCAACACGGGGCTGGCGCGCTACTACGATTTCGGCAGCGGTCCGGTGCTGGAAGCGCAGACCAGCGAGTACTACCGCGGCGTGATCAAGTGGCTGCTCGCGCATCCGAACGACAATCCCGGCTATCTGCTGAAAGCGCCGGAGCACCCCGATGCTGCCGAAACCGAACGCCTGAAAACGGCGAGCTGCGATGCGCAGGCTTCCAAGGTGTGCGCCGGCAACTGGCTCGGCGGTTATCGCCTGACCGCCGACTATTACCATGGCGATCGCGCGATGCGCGAATCGGGTTTCGACACCAATTTCCATTACGGCCCGTTCGGCGGCTCCACCCATCACTATGCGGACGTGAGCTTGAACAGCCTGCTGTATCGCTATGAGCTGGACCTGCACGATTTCGCGCAGCAGCTGGGCAAGACCGCCGATGCCGAACGCTGGGCGCAGGCCGCGGCGGCGCGCAAGCAGGCGATGGACAAGTACCTATGGCGTCCGGAGTTCGGCATGTACCGCGATTACGATTTCGTTGCCGGCAAGCCGTCCGACTCGCCGTATCTCACCACGTTCTATCCGCTGTGGGCGGGTGCAGCGTCAGCGCAGCAGGCAGCTTCGGTGCGCGGCAAGCTTTCCATCTTCGAACTGGCCGGCGGGCTCGCCATGGACAACAAGCCCAGCGGTGCGCAATGGGATGCGCCGTTCGGTTGGGCGCCGACCAACTGGCTTGCCGTCGCCGGCCTGGACAAATACGGCTTCCATGATGACGCGCATCGCATCGCCGGCAAGTTCAACGCGACGATCGATCGCGGCATCGCCGAGGACGGCACCATCCGCGAGAAATACAACATGGCCAGCGGCAATGCCGACGTGAAGGTGAGCGCGGGCTACACCACCAACGTGATCGGCTTTGGCTGGACCAATGGCGTGTATTTAATGATGGAGGAACTGTTGAGCGGCGCGAAGGCGAAGGCTGCTGTCACGCAATGAACGAATGTCGGGGTGCAAATCCCGACGTTCACGCACGACATGTTGGGGTTTGCATCCCAACCTACGTTGATTGCCAATGGGGAGGAATCATGGGCACGTTGCGCTTCTTATGGCTTGCAACAACGTTGCTTGGGGCTGCGGCTTCTGCGCAAGGCACCACACCCGGCGTCAAACCCGACGGTGCCGTCACCTCGCCCGCCATCAGCGTTCCGTATTCCGCTTACGCTTCGCCCGAAGCGCGGGCATTCTTTCCCAAGATGCTCGCCGACGGCAGCAAGGCACCGCCGATCACCGCACCCATCGAGCAGAGCCGTGCCTTCTACGACCGCCTCAACAGCGATCGTGTCACCCGCATGGAAAAGCTCTATCTAGTGAAGACGCACAGCGAAACGATCGCCGGCGTGAACACGGACGTGGTATTGCCGGCGCAAGGCGTGTCGCCGGAGAACAGCCATCGCGTGCTGATCAACCTGCATGGCGGGGCATTCCTGTGGGGCGCGCATAGCGGCGGATTGGTCGAAGCGATTCCGATCGCCAGCATCGGCCGGATCAAGGTGATCACGGTCGATTACCGGCAAGGGCCCGAACACACCTTTCCCGCCGCCAGCGAGGATGTGGAAGCGGTCTATCGTGCCCTGCTCAAGCAATACAAGCCTGAGGAGATCGGCATCTACGGCTGTTCCGCCGGCGGCATTCTCACCGCCGAAGCGGTGGCGCGGCTGATCACCGACAAGCTGCCGGTGCCCGGCGCCATCGGCACGTTCTGCGGTTCGCTGCTGGATATCGACGGCGACTCGTCCTACATCGGCCCGCTGTTGAACGGCCAGGGCGTGCCCGAGCACCGGCTGATGCTCACCGATCTGCCTTATTTTCACGGCGCCAATCCGCGCGATCCGTTGGTGCAGCCCGGCCTGTCGCCGACGCTGCTGGCGAAGTTTCCGCCCACGCTGCTGATCAGCGGCACCCGCGATGCGGTGCTGAGTTCAGTGCTGGCCAGCCAGCAGCGGCTGGACCAGGCCGGGCTGCAGACCGAGCTGCACGTATGGGAAGGCATGTGGCATTCCTTCTTCTCCGATCCGGAGCTGCCCGAGTCGCAGGACGCCTATCGTGTGATCGTGAGGTTCTTCCTCCACCACCTCAGCCGTTGACGGACACAAACACGCCGCGCTTTGCACTTGCGGGTGCGGCGAGTATCCTGAACGGAAACTCAACCTATCGCCTCTGAATCATGAGCCAACAGACCGTACTGGTCATCGACGACGAACGCGACATCCGCGAGCTGCTCACGATCACGCTCGGCCGCATGGACCTGAAGGTCGATGCCGTCGGCACGGTCGCCGAAGCTCGCCAGGCGCTTTCCGAACGCAGCTACGACTTGTGCTTCACCGACATGCGGTTGCCCGACGGCAGCGGCCAGGAAATCATCGAGCTGATCGCGGCCGAATACGACGAGACACCGGTCGCGATGATCACCGCCTACGGCAACGTTGACGCCGCCGTCACGGCGCTGAAGGCGGGCGCGTTCGATTTCGTGTCCAAGCCGGTGGACATCCAGATGCTACGCAGGCTGGTGCGCACCGCGCTGAAACTAGCGGAGGAAAAGCGCACCGGCGCCGGCGCAGGCCCTGCGGCGACCGGCTCGAGCGATCGGCTGATCGGCGACTCCACCGCCATGCAGCAGGTGCGCAGCACCATCACCAAGCTGGCCCGCAACCAGGCGCCGGTGTACATCGCCGGCGAATCGGGCGTGGGCAAGGAGCTGGTCGCAAGGCTCATCCACGAACAAGGGCCGCGCGCCAGCGGGCCGTTCGTGCCGGTGAACTGCGGCGCGATTCCCTCCGAGCTGATGGAAAGCGAATTCTTCGGCCATCGCAAAGGCAGCTTCACCGGCGCGGTCGCCGACAAGGAAGGCCTGTTCCAGGCCGCACATGGCGGCACGCTGTTCCTCGACGAAGTGGCCGAGCTGCCGCTGCACATGCAGGTGAAGCTGCTGCGCGCGATCCAGGAAAAGGCCGTGCGCCCGATCGGCGCGCGCGAGGAAGTGGCGGTGGACGTGCGCATTCTGTCGGCCACGCACAAGAATCTTGCCGCGCTGGTCGACCAGGGCCAGTTCCGCCAGGACCTGTTCTATCGCATCAACGTGATCGAGCTGCGCGTGCCGCCCTTGCGCGAACGCCGCGGCGACGTGCCGCTGCTGGCCGACTACGTACTGCGCCAGCTTGCCGCCAAGAGCGGCGGCGGCGCGCCTGTGCGCCTGCTTCCCGAAGCGCGCCAGGCGTTGGAGGATTACGACTTTCCCGGCAACGTGCGCGAACTGGAAAACATTCTCGAGCGCGCCGTGGCGATGTGCGACGGCGACCGCATCGACGCCAGCGACCTGATGCTGCCGCAGCGCCCGGCCCGCCATGCCGCCGAAATCAGCCCCGCGGCGCACGCCAGCCATCACGCACCGGCAGCGGCGTATGCGCAAAGCCAACCGCCCGCGTCCGCACCGGCGCAAACGCCATCCAGCGAATTGCCGCTAGACGACTACATCAGCAACCTCGAACGCACCGCGATCATGAAGGCGCTGGAAGAGTCGCGCTACAACAAGACGGCGGCAGCGCGGAAGCTGGGCATTACGTTCCGTGCGTTGCGCTACAAGCTGAAGAAGCTTGGCATCGATTGACGTCGATCCATCTTGCGAACATCTCGCGTAGGTTGGGCTGAGGCGCAGCCGAACCCCAACGTTGCCATGCATATTCTGCGTTGGGGTTCGGCTACGCCTCAGCCCAACCTACCGGGCATTGCGCGGCGCGTCGCGCAATGCATCGCGCACGGCGTGCAATAGCGATCGCGTGCTGACCGGCTTGTTCAAGCGCCGCATGCGGTTGCCGTCGGGCATGCGCAATTTCGCCGAATCCGGCGGATCGTCCGCGCGGCACAGCACCACCACGCCGCTGCGATAACCGTATTGGCTGAGCGCCGCCAGCGTGCGTTCGCTGGTGAAAAGGCTCATGTCCGCATCCATCACCACCAGGTCGGGCAGGCCGCAGGCTTCGATCCATTGCAGCGCGGCGGTGCCGCTCTGGCTGCCGTGCACTTCGTAGCCCCAGGCATCCAAGGTATCGCTTAGCAGGGTGAGCTGGCCGGCCTCTTCCACCACCAGCAGCACGTGCTCGGCGTTGCCGTGCAGATTGGCGTCGCTTTCGGCCAGGCTCGATGGTTCGGCCAGCGGGCGCGCCAATGGGATGTAGAGATCGAAACAGCTGCCTTCGTTGACGATGCTGTCCAGGCGCATCACGCCGCCATGGCTGTAGACGATGCGCCGGCACGACAGCAGGCCCAGCCCAGTGCCACCTTCCTTGGTGGTGAAGAACGGTTCGAACAGCCGCTTGCGCACGTCTTCGGTCATGCCGATGCCGGTGTCGGTCACCGTCAGGCGCACGTAGTCGCCCGACTGCGCGTCCTCATGGTCAAGGAAGAAATCCTGCTCCAGCTTCGCCTTGTTGGTGGCCACGCGCAGCACGCCGCCCTGCGGCATCGCCTGGATCGCGTTGAGGCACAGGTTGAGCAGGCATTGCTGCAACTCGGTGTGATTGCCTTCGAAGGTGAGCTGCGGATCGGATACTTCGATGTCCAGCGTCACTGCACGCGGCACGCTGCCCTGCAGCAGCAGGGATAGAGCATCGACCAGCGCCTGCACCTTCACCTGTTCGGCGCGGCGTGCGCCGCGCGCAAACGACAGCATGGACTGCACCATTTCCAGTCCGCGCCGCCCGCAGTCGCGCACCAGCGCACCCAGGCGCGCCAGGCGCGGATCGTCCTGGTAGTCCTGCAAGCTGTCACCGGCCAGCAGCAGCGGCTGCAATAGATTGCGCAGGTCGTGGCTCAGCCCACCGGCCAGCATGGCGAGACTTTCGAAACGCTGGATGCGGATCAGCTCCGCTTCGGCGTGGGCGCGTGCGCGGTGCTCGTCGGCCTCATGCAGCGCGCGGCGCACCGCGCTGGCCAGGCGCGCGGGATTCTGCTTGAGGATGTAGTCGGTCGCGCCTTCGCGCAGCGCGGCGATGGCCGCTTCCTCGCCCAGCGTGGCCGATACGTAGATGAAGGGAATGTCGGCGCTGTGGTCGCGCAGCAGTTCCAGCGCGCGCTGTCCGGAAAAGCCGGGCATGCTCAGGTCCGACAGCACGATGTGCGGCTTGAAGTCCTTGAGCGTTTCCACGAACGCCGGCTCGTCGTCGACCAGGCGCACCTCGTAATCGATACCGTCGGCCTGCAGCTCGGTGAGCACCAGCTCCGCGTCGAGCGGGCTGTCCTCCACCTGCAGGACCCGTATGCGGGGCAAGGCGCGTTGTTGGCTGGACTTGTCGGGCATTCCTTGAGGTTTCTTAAGTGGCCTGACCATCATATTTCAATTGGGGCGGCGTAAATCGCGAATCGCCCATCGCAATCAGTGCAAAGCGGCCACTCGGCAGCCTGCCGTGACCTGAGCGCCCACGATTCCCGTTTGACGATTCCCACCCCTGCCCCCTGGCGATTCCCTACCCCGGCCCCTGATTCAGCACCGCCCAGAACTGGCCGAGCGTACGCACCGCCTGGAAAAACTGTCCCACGTCCACCGGCTTGATCACGTACCCGTTGACACCCAGGTCCCAGCTGCGCGCCAGATCGGTTTCCTCGCGCGAGGAGGACAGGATCACCACCGGCAGATGGCGGAAACGTTCGTCCGCACGCAGTTGCTTGAGCACGTCCAGCCCGTTCATGCGCGGCATCTTGATGTCCAGCAGCACCACCACCGGATCGTCCTCGGGACGTCCGGCGAAGCTGCCGCGCGCGTACAGCCAGTCCAGCCCGTCGACGCCGTCTTCCACGTGGATCACCGGATTGGCCAGATGCGCCTGCCGCAGCGCATCCACCGTCATCTCCGCATCGACGGGGCTGTCTTCGATCAGCAGGATAGGGCGCAGTGGGGCGTGTTTCATAGCGTGGACGACGGCGGCTCGATGGCCGACAAGGTGAAGTGGAAACGGGCGCCGCGTCCCGGCTCGCCTTCGGCCCAGACCCTGCCCCCGTGGCGCATCACGATGCGCCGCACGTTGGCCAGCCCAATGCCGTTGCCGGGAAATTCGCTGGCTTTGTGCAGTCGCTGAAATACACCAAAAAGCTTGTCGATGTAGCGCATATCGAAGCCGGCGCCGTCGTCGGCCACGGTGAATTCGTAGTCGCCGCCGTCGGCTTGCCGTACCGACACGTCCACGTGCGCGATCTCGCGCTGGCCGGTGTACTTGACTGCGTTACCGATCAGGTTCTGCCATACGGTGCGCAGCATGTTCTCGTCGCCCACCACCACCGGCAGCGCGTCGATGCGCCAGATGATGCGCCGTCCGGGGGCTTCGGATTCGGCCAGCGCGCAGGTTTCCTCCACCAGCGCCTTCATGTCCACCGCCTGCAGGCGCAGCGCGCCGCGGCCCAGGCGCGAGAACACCAGCAGGTCTTCGATCAGCTGCGCCATGCGGAACGACGCGTCGCGGATCACGCTGAGGTAGTGGCGGCTGGTGCCGTCGACCTCTGCGCCCAGGTGGTCTTCCAGCTTCTGCGCGAACGCGGTGATATGTCGCAGCGGCGCGCGCAGGTCGTGCGAGACGGAATAGCTGAAGGCCTCCAGTTCGCGGTTCACGTCGGAAATCTGCGCCACCTTGCCTTCCAGCTGATGGTTGAGCTCCTTCACCTGCTGCTCGACCAGCGCTCGCGCGGTGACGTCGCTGACGGTCAAGAGCAGCACCGGGCTTTCGCTGTCCTGCTGCTGCAGGCGGCGGGCGTTGATCACCACGTGGCGCTCGACGCCGTCGATGGTGCGCTGGGTGAGCTCGAAATCCCACAGTTCGCGATCGCGCGAAAGCACGTCGCGCAGGCGCTGCAGCAGCACTTCGTCCGCCCATGCACCCTGGCCGAGGTCTTCCAGGTATTCGGCGCGGCTCTCCTCAGCCACGCCGTAGAGTTCGCTGAAGGCTGCGTTCACCAGCAGGGTGCGCAGGTTGTGATCGAGCAGCGCGATCGGTTCGCGCACCGCCTGCAGGATCATCTGCGAGCGCTGCACCGCCTGCCGTTCGCGTACTTCGGCCTGCAGGCGCCGGCCGATCTGCCGCTCCGACACGATCACCACGATCGTCAGCATCACCAGCTGCGCCAGCGCGGTGAGCGACAGCACCAGGCGGCTGTTGTCCGATTGCCGGCGGGCGGCGTCGCGGCGTTGCTGCAGCGCCGTTTCCGCGTTGGCGACGATCTTGTCGGCGATCTCGTCGATATGGAACAGCGCGCCGGCATCGCGCAGGGCCTGTTCGGCGCCGCCGCGGTCGTTGTGGCGGTAGCGCTCCACGGCCTGGTGCAGCAGCGCCAGGCGGCCGTTCTCCACCGCGCTCAGCTGTTCCACCAGATGCTGCTGCGCAGGGTTGTCGGCGGTGAGGCGGCGCAATTCGTCGATCTGGCCGGGGATGGCGGTTTCCGCGCTCAGCGCCACCGTTTCGGCGTGGCTGGAGGGATCGTCCGCAAGCAGGTGCTGGATCGCCGATTCGGCCGCATGCGTCTGCTCGGCGATGCGATAGACCAGTGCCTGCGCCTCGGCGGAACGGGTCACCAGTTCGCCTGCGCGCAGCGATTCGCGCGAGCTGCCGCGCGTGATCATGTACGGCAGCGCCACGATCACCAGCACCGCAAGCAGCAGGCCGCCGGTGCGCCAGGGCATCGTCGCTACTTGTCGCATTCCCCCTGGAATCATCGGCCCTTGATCCGTGCACGCTCCGGCATGATGCATGCATTCTGCGCATGTTTTGCGACGACTGACCAGTGCGAAAGCGCTTTCCTTACAGGGAGATGCGCTCCGTAGTGATTGCCCTGGCTTCCGGAGCTTCGGCAGCGCCCGCAAACCGCATCGTCATCTAGGAAACAGACGGCGAAACCGGTTCGATCCCTACCTGCTTGCTGCTCCCTCCGCGGCGTACACGGAGGGAGCGACCTTGCTACCGGTACGGGCTCATCGCCGCCGGCCGCGCGGAAACGGCCTGTCCCCACTGCTTGTTCGGCGTGGCCTGCATCGTGAAATGCAGTTCGCCGCCGGCGAGGATGTCGGCATGTTTCAGGTACACGCGATCCAACGGCTTGCCGTTCAAGGTGACTTCGCCGACGTAGGGATGTGCGTTGTCGAACGGCACAGTGGTCACGGTGAAGGTACGGCCGTTGCCCAGGTGGATGGCCGCGCGCGGTACGAACGGGCGGCCGATGGCGTATTCGTCGCTGGCCGGCGTGACCGGGTAGAAGCCCAGCGCGGTGAAGATGTACCAGGCGGACATCTGACCCAGATCATCGTTGCCGATCAGGCCGGCAGGACCGGGACCGTATTCGTTGTCCATGATCTGCTTGAGCCGTTCCTGCGTCTTCCACGGCGCGCCGGCGTAGTCGTACAGATAGGCGATGTGGTGGCTGGGCTCGTTGCCGTGCGCGTACCAGCCGATCAGGCCGGTGATGTCTTCCACGTTCTTGAAGATGGATGGATCGACCTTGGCGTCGAACAACTCGTCCAGCTTGTGCACGAAGGCCGCGTCGCCGCCCATCGCGGTGATCAGGCCGGCCACGTCCTGCGGCACGTACCAGGAGTACTGCCAGGCGTTGGCCTCGGTGTAGTCGTCGCCGTAGCCGGCGCTGGCGGGATCGAACGGCTCGCGGAACTGGCCATTGGAAAGGCGCGCGCGCATGAAGCCGGTCTTCGGATCCCACACGTTCCGCCAGTAGCCGGCGCGCTTTTCGAAGCTGCCGTAGACGTCGTGCTTGCCCATCGCCTTGGCCATCTGTGCGATGGCCCAGTCGTCGTAGGCGTATTCCTGGGTCTTGGAGCCGCCTTCCACTTCCTTGTCGATCGGCACGTAGCCGAGCTTCATGTAGTCGGCCAGGTCGCCATAGTCACCGTAGGTCGCCGTGGACACCATCGCCTTCAGCGCCTGGTCGGCGTCGAAGCCGCGGATGCCCTTGAGGTAGGCGTCGGCGATGATCGCCACCGAGTGATAGCCGGTCATGCACCAGGTTTCCAGGCCCTGGTAGGCCCACACCGGCAGCATGCCGAACGGGCTGGCCTTTTGCGCGGCGAGCAGCGAGCGCACGAACTCGCTGGTGCGGTCCGGATGCAGCAGGATCATCAGCGGCTGCTGCGCGCGGTACACGTCCCAGACCGACCAGCTCGAATAGAAATCGAAGCCGTCGGCGCGATGCACCTGATAGTCAGGACCGCGGTACTCGCCGTTCACGTCCATGCTCAGGCTCGGCGACATCAGCGCGTGGTACAGCGCGGTGTAGAACTGCATGCGCAACGCCTTGGGGCCGTCCACGTCGATCGGCGCAAGCGCCTGGTTCCAGGCTTCCAGCGCTGAGTGGCGCTGTGCATCGAAATCCCAGCCCTTGCCGTCCTGGTCGAGATTGGCGATGGCGTTGGCCTCGCTCACCGGAGAGATCGCCACCTTCACCAGCAAGGGTTGCTTCAGTTCGCCGAAGTCGAACACGCCCACGAGCGCGCGTCCCTTCTGTGCGTTCTGATCCTGCGGCTGGTAGCCCGGCCCCTTGAAGCCCTTGTAGACCACGTCGGTTTCGCGGTTGTAGAGCTCGCGCGAGCGCAGCGGCTGGTTGAAGCGCATGGCGAAGCACAGCTCGCGTCCCGGCGCCCAGCCGCGGGTGGTGCGGCAGCCGGTGACGGTGCCGTCGGCACGCACCTGCAGGTTGGACCATAGCACCTTGCCGGGATAGTCGTAGATGCTCGGGCGCAGATCGAGCAGCAGGTGCGCCGGCTTGCCGGCGGGGAAACTGTAGCGATGCCAGCCCACGCGGCGGTTGGCGGTGAGTTCCGCGCGCACGCCGTAGTCGGCGAGCGTCACAGCGTAGTAGCCGGCCTGCTCCACTTCGGTGGCGTGGTCGAAGCGCGAGCGGTAGCCGCTGCCCGGCACCTTCTCGTCGCCCGGATCGAGCTTCACCTCGCCCGCGATCGGCATCACCAGCACGTCGCCCAGGTCCGAATGGCCGGAACCGGAGAAATGCGTGTGCGAGAAGCCCATGATGGTGGGGTCGTTGTACTGATAGCCGGCGGCCCATTTGTAGGCGTGCTTGAAATCCGGCATGGCGGTGTCGGGCGACAGCTGCACCATGCCGAACGGCACCGTGGCGCCGGGAAACACGTGGCCGTCGCCGCCGGTGCCGATGCGCGGATCGACCTCCGGCGCGTGCGGTTCCCCGGCCTGGGCCGCGTTGGCGGCGCCCAGCGCGGCGGCGACGAAGAGGGCAAGACAGGAACGAAGCAGGCAATGGTTCATTGGATAGGGGCCTGTTAATGTCTTCGGTTGGAAACGGGCTGGGGAGCCCGCAGAAACCCCTCCACGGCGCTTGGGTTCCCGCTGGGAAAAGGCCGGGTGGGATCGGACGGTTTGGATCGTTCCAAGGCGTCCGGAAGCTAACACTGGGGAAGGAGGCTTGGCATGCTGCACTGCAGGATCACGAATTTGCAGGTTCGGGTACATTTGGATCGTTACAAAGGCGAGGTTCTGGCATAAATGGGGAACACACCGCCAGTCGGCCGCAAGGTCACCCTGAGCGATATTGCCGCGGGCTGCGACGTCTCCCGCGCGACGGTTTCGCTTGTCCTGCGGGGCAGCCCGCTGGTCAACAAACACACCCGCGCGCGCGTCGAGGAAGAACTGCGCCGCCAGGGCTACGTCTACAACCGCGCCGCGGCGAACCTGCGCCGGCGTACCTCCTCGAGCATCGCGCTGGTGCTCAACGACCTGGCCAACCCGTTCTTTGCGGAATTCGCCGCCGGCGTGGACGAGATCCTCGGCGACACCGGTTTCGTGACGCTGCTGGGCAGCACGGGCGAGTCGACCGAACGCGAACTGGCGGTGCTCGGTTCGCTGATGGAGCACGGCCCCGCCGGCATCATCCTGTCGCCCGCCGAGGGCAGCGATGCGCAGCAGATTCTTTCCGCGGTGGGCTCGCTCACGCCGCTGTTGCTGTTCAACCGTGAAGTGAGCGGCGATGTCGCCGCGTGCGATCACTGGGATCGGTTGTTCCTGGACAACCAGCGCGGCGCACGCCTGGCCACGGAGCATCTGCTCGAACAGGGCCACAAGCGCATTGCGTTCTACGGCGGACACCTGAGCTCCAGTTCCTGCCGCCAGCGCCGCGCCGGCTATACCGAAGCGATGAAGGCCGCGGGCTTGGCCGTAGATCCGAGCTGGATCGTGGAATGCGTGCCCAATCGCCTGGACGCCGTCGCGCAGAGCGATCAGTTGTTCAAGGGCAAGAGCGCGCCGACCGCCGCCGTCTGCTACAACGACGCGGTGGCGCTGGGCCTGATGCTGGGCCTGCACCAGCGCGGCCTGCAGCCGGGTACCGATTTTGCCCTTACCGGTTTCGACGACATCGCCGAAGCCGCGGTCAGCGCGCCGCCGTTGACCACGCTGGCGGTGACGCCACGCGACCGCGGCCGCCAGGCCGCGGAATTGATCCTGCAGCGCGTGCGGGATCCGTCTCCTCCGCCTCACCAAACCATCGCGCCCGTGCAATTGCAGGTACGCGCGAGCAGTTGTCCGCCACACGACTAACGGATTTCCTCATGGCTTTTACCGCAGTTACTCCGCCGTCTTCCGGATCGTCGACGGCCTCCAACGATACCCGCTACACCTACTTTCCCATGGCGCTCACCGTCATCACGACGGTGTTCTTCATGTGGGGCTTTCTCACCTGCCTCAACGACATCCTGATTCCGCATCTGAAGGCGGTGTTCGAGCTGAACTACACCGAGGTGATGCTGGTGCAGTTCACCTTCTTCGGCGCGTACTTCCTGATGTCGCTGCCGGCCGGCCGTGTGGTGGCGCATCTGGGCTACAAGAAAAGCATCGTGGCGGGCTTGATCATCGCCGGCATCGGCGCGCTGGGTTTCTGGCCGGCGGCCGGGTTGCGCTGGTATCCGGCGTTCCTCGGTGCGCTGTTCGTGCTGGCTACCGGCATCACGCTGTTGCAGGTGGCGGCCAATCCCTACGTGGCATTGCTCGGGCCTGAAAAGACCAGTTCCAGCCGCCTTACGCTGGCGCAGGCGCTCAATTCGTTCGGCACCACCATCGCGCCGATCTTCGGCAGCCTGCTGATTCTTTCCACCCAGGTGAAGAGCGCGGCGGAGATCGCCAGCCTTTCGGCCAGCGAGCAGTTGCTCTATCGCACGCAGGAAGCGCAATCGGTGCAGACGCCGTACATCGGCCTGGCCGTGGTGCTGGTGCTGCTGGCGATCTTCGTATGGCTGTTCCGTCTGCCCGCGCTGGAAGAAAGCACCGAGCAGGCCGACACCACCCACCACACCCTGCTGGATGCGCTGCGCTATCCGCACGTGCTGTTCGGCGTGCTCGGCATCTTCTTCTACGTGGGCGCGGAGGTGTCGATCGGCAGCTTCCTGGTGAACTATCTGTCCGAGCCGCAGATCGGCCACATGAGCGAACAGGACGCCGCGCACTACGTGTCGTTCTATTGGGGCGGCGCGATGGTCGGCCGCTTCATCGGGTCGGTGCTGCTGGCGAAGATGTCGCCGCGCAAGCTGCTGAGCGCGTTCGCCGCCGTCAACATGCTGCTGCTGATCACCACCATGACCACCAGCGGCACCGCCGCGGTGTACAGCGTGGTGGCGATCGGCCTGTTCAACTCGATCATGTTCCCGACCATCTTCTCGCTCGGCATCGAGCGCATGGGTCCGCTCACCGGCAAGGCCTCCAGCCTGCTGATCATGGCGATCGTCGGCGGCGCGCTGTTGCCCACGCTGCAGGGCGCACTGGCCGACAGCATCGGCATCCAGCACGCCTTCGTGCTGCCGGCGCTGTGCTACGCGTACATCGTGTTCTACGGCTTGCGCGGCTCAGCCATTCGCAGCGCGCCCGTCGCACCGCAGTAACCGACGCTTCAACGCCCTCTCCCTCCCGGGAGAGGGCGGGTAAGGGGCGAATCTTGCCGAATGCCTGAGCACGCCCCGATACACATCTCCCCATCGGGGAGAACAACAAAAACCACACATACGCTTTCTACTCGGGGTCTTTGATGAAACGTTCCATCCTCTGCTTCGGCGAGGCTTTGATCGATATGCACGGCGAAGGCAGCGATGGCCACGGCTTTGCACGCCACTTCGTACCGTTCGCCGGCGGCGCACCCGCCAACGTGGCGGTCGCCATCGCCAAGCTCGGCAGCCATGCGCGCTTTGCCGGCATGCTGGGCACCGACCGCTTCGGCGATTTCCTGCTGCACAGCCTGCAGCAGGCCGGCGTGGATACCGCCGACGTCGTGCGCACCGGCGAGGCCAACACCGCGCTGGCGTTCGTGACGTTGGATGCGCGCGGCGAACGCAGCTTCGCGTTCTACCGTCCGCCATCGGCCGACCTGCTGTTCCGCATCGAGCATTTCCGTCCGCAGACGTTCAACGACACCGCGGTGTTCCACATCTGCTCCAACAGCATGACCGATACGGATCTCGCCGACGTCACGCTCACCGGCATGCGCCGCGCGCGCCAGGCCGGTGCATTGGTGAGCTTCGATCTCAATCTACGCCCTGCCCTGTGGCCGCGCGGCGTGGAAGCGCGTCCGCACGTGTGGCCGGCCTTGCTGCTGGCCGACGTGGTGAAACTCAGCGCCGAGGAATTCCACTGGCTTGCCGATAGCGAAGGCGAGGAAGCGGTGCTCGAGCGCTTGTGGACCGGCAACGCGCGTTTGCTGGTCGTCACCGATGGTTCCAAGCCGCTGCGCTGGTTCCACCCCGATGCGGACGGCGAGCTGCCGTGCTACGACGTGCCGATGGTCGACAGCACCGGCGCCGGCGATGCGTTCGTCGGCGGCCTGCTGTACCAGTTCGCCGAGCAGAACCTCACCGCCGCCCATCTCGACGCCTGGGTAGCCACGCTGCCGCGCCTGCATTCGGCATTGCGCTTCGCCAGCGCCTGCGGTGCCGTGGCGGTGACGCGGCATGGCTCGTTCGCCGCGATGCCGCACGCGACCGAGGTCGAACAATTCATGGAGACGTACGCATGACCACGCCGGATTTCCGTTCCGAAACCTTCCTGCGCGAACACATCGCGCAAACCATGGCCTTCTATCATCCGCGCGCGATCGATCCGGCCGGCGGTTTCTTCCATTACTTCCTCGACGACGGCACGGTATACGACGCCGGCCATCGCCACCTGGTAAGCAGCACGCGCTTCGTCTTCAACTACGCGATGGCGGCGATCGAGTTCGGCAAGCCGGAATACCTCGACGCCACGCGCCACGGCCTGCGCTATCTGCGCGATGTGCATCGCGACGCCAGCACCGGCGGCTATGCCTGGGCGCTGCGCGACGGCAAGCCGGAAGACCGCACCAATCACTGCTACGGCGTCGCCTTCGTGCTGCTCGCCTACTCCACCGCGTTGAAGGCCGGCATCACCGAAACTGCTGCGTGGATGGACGAAACCTGGAACCTGCTGGAAAAGCATTTCTGGGACGCCGAAGCGAATCTCTATCGCGACGAAGCCGATCCGGCATGGCGCTTCAGCACCTATCGCGGCCAGAACGCGAACATGCATATGTGCGAGGCGATGCTGGCGGCGTATCAGGCCAGCCGCGAACCGCGCTATCTCGATCGCGCGCTGACGCTCGCGCGCACCATGACGCAGCAGCAGGCCAAACTTGCCAACGGCCTGGTGTGGGAGCACTACCACGTCGACTGGAGCATCGACTGGGACTACCACCGCGACGATCCCAAGCACCTGTTCCGCCCGTGGGGTTTCCAGCCCGGCCACCAGACCGAGTGGGCGAAATTGCTGATGATCATGGAACCGCTGCTGCAGGAACGCGGCCAGCAGGAAGCATGGATATTGCCCACGGCGCAGCACCTGTTCGACACCGCGCTGGCGCGCGCGTGGGATCCGGATCATGGTGGCATCTGCTACGGCTTCGCGCCGGACGGCAGCATCTGCGACGGCGACAAGTATTTCTGGGTGCAGGCCGAATCGCTGGCCGCCGCCGCACTGCTGCATGCACGCACGAGCGATTCCAAATACGACGATTGGTATATCAATTTGTGGAAGTATTCCTGGGAGCACTTCATCGATCACCAGCATGGCGCGTGGTATCGCATCCTCACCCAGGACAACCGCAAGTACAGCAACGAGAAAAGCCCTGCAGGCAAGGTGGATTACCACACCATGGGCGCGTGCTACGAAGTGCTGGCGTTGATCCGCCACGGCGGGAAACCGTGAGCTAGTCTTTCGTCGTCGGTGCCGCCATGCGGCACCATGCCCGAGCCAAGCCCGCGCAACGCGGGCTTTTTTATTCCCCGGCAAAAATCAGGCCGTTTCATCGGCTGCGAAAATGCTGCGGCGCAGCTTGTCCGCGGCGTTTCCCTCTTATTATCTTAAAATACGACAATTGAAATCTGGCTCGAAGCGGCCTTGATTCTGGGTTAGCAACACAAGGCTGTTTCGCGCCGAAAGCTGGCGAACATCGAAGGGGCGGTCCTGCGACCGTGGTGTTTTCCAGTAGGGATGAGTGCGACGTCGACATGTGCAATGCCGACGGGGAGTAGCACTGTGTCACATGACATCGCATTCGTATTCGTGGTTGGCAACGTAGTTCCACGCGGAGGGGTAATCGATGCAACGCAACCCAATGGCACACTCGGTGCGCCTGGCGCTGGCAGCAGTAGGTATGGCCAGCGCGTTCGGCTACAGCATGCAGGTACACGCACAAACGAGTGCACCGGCGCCATCAACAGCAGCTACCGCAGCACCTGCCCAAGGCAACGGTGCGGGCGATGACGGCAGCAGCACGAACAAGAACGACAACAAGAAGAAAGCCACCAATCTCACCGCGATCACGGTCACCGGCCAGCTCGCCGCGATCCAGCGCGCCGAGTCGATCAAGCAGAACGCCGTCAACGTCGTCGACTCGATCTCGGCGGAAGAGAACGGCAAATTCCCTGATCCGAACGTCGCCGACGCTTTGCAGCGCGTGCCCGGCGTATCGGTGAACCGAAGCGGCGGCGAATCCAGCCAGATCGCCATCCGCGGCTTCGGCCCCGACTTCGTGGCAGTGACGATCAACGGCCGCCAGATGGCCACGGCCTCGCAGAGTTCGAATACTTCCACGCGCGCGTTCGATTTCAACGTGCTGCCGGCGGACATCATCAGCCTCGCCCAGGTCAACAAGACCTCGTCGGCGGATATTTCCGAAGTGGACATCGGCGGTGTCGTGGACATCCAGACCGCGCGTCCGCTGGACTTCAGCGGCTTCCACGGCGCCGGCTCCGTCGCCGGGGTCAACAGCAACCTCACCGGCAGCTGGGCCGGCAAGACCACGCCCAAGGTATCGGGCCTGGCGGGCTGGACCAATGCCGATCACACCTTCGGCGTGCTGGCCTCCGTGCAGTACTACAAGCGCGACGATACGCAGATCAACACGCAGGCCAATTCCTGGTACGCCAACCAGAATATTTCCAAGCTTTCCAACTTAAGCAATCCTAATTACACAAACGTCGCCATCCCGGAAACGCTGGCCAACAACGTGCTCGTCGAGGAACGCACGCGCAAGAGTTTCACCGGCGCCATCGACTGGCGTCCGATCGACCAGTTGACCGTCAAGTTCGACACCTTGTATGCGGGCTACCAGATCAAGCCGTTCGAACATGAATTCGGCGAATACGGCAATGCCGGTGACTTCCAGTCGCTCAACACGGATGCCAACGGCACCGTGCTGAACTATGTGCGCAAGAATACCGGCACGATGGCGAACGACTACGTCGTGGCCTACAACCCAAGCAACGAAAAGATGGTGCAGAACGGCCTGAATGTGGCGTTCAACATCGATCCCTCCAGCACCATCAGCCTGGACGTCTCCAACTCCAAGGCCTGGAACAAGCAAAGTCCTTACGGCTACTTCGCGGTGATCGGCGCGCGCAATATCGGCGTCAACCCGACCTGGACCAACAACGGCAGCAGCCAGCCGCCGAGCTACACCAACATCATTTCCACCACCAACCTGGACGACCTGTACGCGCACTGCTGTAACGAAGGCGGCCAGTCGAACAACATCACCGCTGGCGTCACCCAGTATCAGCTGAATTTCGCCAAGAATTTCGAAAGCGGCGTGCTTTCCAGCCTTCAGTTCGGCGTGCAGGAAAACCGCGATTACAACAAATCGGTAAACGTGGCCACGCCTAACGGCATCCTGTGCAACGCGTATTGCGGCTATGCCGTATCGGTACCCGCCAGCGCCGTCGGTGCGTACGTGTACACACCACCTGCACCGATCGACGGCGTTTCGCAGCCGGGTCTGCCCACGCAATGGATACAGTACAACGTACCCCAGTTCATGAACTGGTTGACCACGCCGGCGGCCTATAACCAATTGACGCCTGACAAGCGCACCGCCCTGCTTGCAGCGCTTGCCCAGTACGGCAATTTCGGGCCCAAGGTGAATCCCGGCAGCTTCAACGAGGTGCGGGAAGTCGAAAAGGCGGTCTTTGCCAAGGCGGTGTTCGAAGGCACGATGTGGGAAAAACCCTGGGCGCTGGATGTCGGTGCGCGCTACGTGCACATGGACTCGAATTCCCAGGCGATTTTCCAGCAGCCCATCAGCTATCGCGTCGATCCCAACGACAGCAGCGCCAGCCAGGTGGCGTACGGACCTTTGCAACCGCAATCCGCCAAGGGTGGCTATCACAAGTGGCTGCCGTCGCTGAACTTCAAACTCAACCTGCTCGACAACCTGATCTATCGCTTCTCCACCTCCAAGACCCTGACGCCGCCGCAGCTGAGCAACCTGTACTACAACCAGAGCTTCGGCACGCGTCCGGAATCGTTGACGATCAACCAGGGCAATCCCAATCTTCAGCCTTATACGTCGACCAACTTCGACACCGGCCTGGAGTGGTATATCGACGACGCCAGCTATCTGGCGCTGGAAACCTTCTACAAGCACGTCAGCAACTTCAGCACGATCGTGAGCACGCCGGTGACGTTCCTCGGCCAGACCTGGTCGTTGAGCGAACCGATCAACCTGAACTCGGCGAAGATCTACGGCGAAGAGCTGACCTTCAATTACCAGTTCAAGCATGTGCTGCCGGCGCCGTTCGATGGCCTGGGCATGGCCTTCAACTACACCCACGTCCAGAGCAGCGCCAACTTGAGCCCCGGCACGATCAGCACGTCCGGCAAGTTCGCGGTGCCCGGCATTGGCGATTCGGCCAACCTCAGCGGGTATTACGAGAAGGGTCCCTGGCAGGTACGCCTGGCATATAACTGGCGCGGAAAATACCTGGAGAGCATCTCGTACGGATCAGGCGCGCAGCCTGCCACACGCACCTCGTACGGCGAACTGGATCTGAGCGCCAGCTACAAGATCAACAACCACGTTTCGCTGTTCGTATCCGGCACCAACCTGACGCAGTCGCATCTGTACGACTACTCCGCATACCCCAATCGCTTCCTCTACGCGGAAGCGGATGGCACGGTGTATACGGTGGGCGTACGCGGCACTTTCTAAGTGCCGCGTAGTGGCGTCATAGCGAAACGCAAGGGACTTCAATGAATGTATTGAAAAGTACGGCGCTGTGCATCGGGCTTGGCCTTGTATTGTCCGGCCACGCGTTGGCGGCGCCGGCTGATGCGCATGGGCTGGCCATCGAACAAGGCCAGCTCATGCTCGACGGCAAGCCATTCCGCATCATTGCCGGCGACATGCACTACACGCGCGTGCCACGCGAATACTGGCGCGCGCGTTTCAAGATGGCCAAGGCGATGGGCCTGAATACCATCACCACCTACGTGTTCTGGAATGCGCATGAGCTGACGCCGGGGCAGTACGACTTCAGCGGCCAGAACGATATCGCCGAGTTCATTCGCGAAGCGCAACAAGAGGGTCTGTACGTTATTTTGCGTCCCGGCCCTTACGTGTGTTCGGAATGGGATTTCGGTGGCTTGCCCGCATGGCTGCTGAAGGACCGTAACGCCCATGTGCGCAGCACCGATCCGGGCTTCATGCAGCCAGCGCAACGCTGGCTGCATCGGCTCGGCCAGGAACTGGCGCCGCTGCAATACACGCGTGGCGGCAACATCATTGCCGTGCAGGTGGAGAACGAATACGGCAGCTTCGGCAAGGACAACGATCCCTACCTGCAACAGATCCGCAAGGACATCGTGGACAGCGGCTTCGACGCATCGCTGCTCTACACCTCCGACAGCGCGCCGGAACCGGCTTCCCTGCCCGGCCTGTTGAAGGTGA
>CBJMMB010000026.1:0-34936 GCA_966430775.1 uncultured Dyella sp.
CTCAACATATCAGGCGAAAAACGTGGGGATATTTCAGGGTGCAAACCCCAACATCGCCATCTCGACGACCTGCGCGATGCGTCATTAATGCGGAAAACCCAGCGACCGGCGCTCGCGCCGCCGGTCGCGCAAGGATGCGCGCCTGCTTTTCGGGGCCCCTAGGGGGCGGTGAAGGGTAGGCGGAAAAGCCCGCAGGGAAGCCGACATGGATGTCGGCTTGTTTTTCGTCAGTCCACGGATGGACTGTCGAAAAACCCCGCCTACCCTTCACGCACTTGGCGGGCATGGATGCCCGCCAAGCGCCTCCTCGGGGTGCCCTTCTCTTTGGTTACTTTCTCTTGGGCATGCAAGAGAAAGTGACTCGGTCGCCCTGCGACCGAAAGCGCCGCAGGCAATCTCCATGCATCGCGCGAGGCATGAGCATGGCGATGTTGGGGTTTGCACCCCAACCTACATGCGCTCCAGCGAGGACTCCCTCTGAAGAGCGGGGTCACCACGCGTTGGCACCAACATTGCTCCCACCCTCGCATACCCGGCATGCGCGCGCCGGAAGCGTCAGATTTCCGACGCCCCGCGCGCCCGCGCCATCGATAAAGACGAGGAAACCACATGCGTTGCATGCTTGCGATCTGCGCGGTGTTCAAGGACGAGGCGGCGTACCTGCGTGAATGGGTCGAGTTCCATCAGCTCATGGGCGTGGAACACTTCTATCTCTACAACAACAACAGCTCGGATCGTTACCTCGACGCGCTGCAGCCGCACCTGGCCTCCGGCGCCGTGGTGCTGCACGAATGGCCGCAGCATCCGGCGCAGTTGCAGGCCTACGAGCACTGCCTGAAGACGCACGGCGGCGAGGCGGACTGGATCGCCTTCATCGACGTGGATGAATTCCTGTTCTCGCCCAACGCCAAGCTCTTGCCGGACGTGCTGGCCGACTACGCCGACCACCCTGCGGTCGGGGTGAACTGGGTGATGTTCGGTTCGTCCGGCCACACGCAGAAGCCCGAAGGCGGCGTGCTGGAGAACTACCTGCGTCGCGGCGAACTCAACGGCGGAGTGCCGTACGCGCATCTGCGCCTGCCCGACGGCAGCTACCGTTCGGAGAACGCACATATAAAAAGCATCGTGCAGCCGTCCCGGGTGGTGGGCTGCAAGAACGCGCACTACATGGTGTACGCCGACAACGCGCGCGCGGTGGACGAGAACGGACAACCGATCGACGGCCCCTTCACCGCCAAGGTGTCGGTGGATGCGCTGCGCATCAATCATTACTGGAGCAAGTCGGAAGAAGAGTGCCGGCACAAGTTCAGTCGCGGCTTCGCCGATGGCGGCGGCGCGCGCGACTGGAACGAGTTCCTGTCGCACGAAGCGATTCTCAACAGCGTGCATGACGACATCGTGCTGCGGGTGATCGCTCAGCTCGGCGTGCTGCCGTCCACCTGGCCGTTGGAAGCCTTCGTACAGAACGACGAAGGCGTATGGCATTCGCCGCTGCACGAGCGTCCGGTGCACAAGGCGATCCATCCGGTCGCCGCCGCGCTGTACGACCTGGTGCGCGAAGCAGACGACACCAGCGTCTTTTCGCCTGTACTGGCGAAGGAGATCCACAGCCGCACCAGCGCACTGCATCTGTCGCCGCGACGCGCCAATCTGCTGCAGGCCTTCGATACCTTCCCTGCCGGCACGCGTGTGCTGGAGATCGGCTGCGGCGGTGGCGTGCTGACGCGCGCCTGGGTCGAGCAGGGTTGCAACGTGGATGCGATCGAGTTCGCGCCGCACTGGGCGCGCGTCGCCGCGGCGCGCTTGCGTGATTGTCCGCAGGCGCGCGTCTTCCAGGCGAGCCTGCGCGAGCTGGCGTTTCGGCCGGATTACGACGTGGTGATGCTGACGATCGCGGACGACTACGCCGAAGCATGGCCGCGCGGCGCCAGCGTGCGCGACGCCATCGCCATCGCTGCGGGCGCACTGAAACCCGACGGCAGCCTGATCCTGGTCACACCCAACCGCCAGGCCTCGCCTGCGCAGAAACATGTTCCTTCGCGTGCATCGATCGAAGCAGCCTTGCGCGCCGCCGGTCTTGCCGCGATCGACGTGCGGCTCGCCTTCCCCGATGCGCTGCTGCCGGAAGTGCTGATTTCCGCACAGGCGCAGGACGCCGCTCCCGCGCTGCGGCTGGATGATTTGATCGCGCAACGTCCGCTGCTGCGCGAAGCCGGCCTGGAAGCCGCGCAGTGGGAGATGCATTTCGAAGCGGGCACCTTGGCCGATTACGCGCCGGGCTTGCTGCTGATCGCCCATCGCCGCGGCATGCCGCCGGCCTTGCGCCGCGACGTGCTGGCGCAAAGCTTTGCCGACAACCGCGTGCCCGCCGGCAACACCGTCACCGAATACCTGCTGCATAAGGGCCGCGTACAGGTCGCGCCGCGCGCGCTGTCGCCGCAGGCCACGTGGACCGGTTCGGCCTTCGATCCCGTGCGCGAGCCGTACTCGCTCGCTGCCGGACGTTCCCTGCTGGTGCTGATCCGCCGCGCCATCCACGAACAGCGCGCCGATCTGCTGGTCGCCCTGCTGCGCAAGTGGAGCGCGCTGGTCTACGAGCAGGCGGGCGAGGACGACAAGATTCCCGGCGAGTGGATCGACGCCCTGCCCGCGCATATGTACCTGGACGCCGATGGCGACAGCCTCGTCTTTCGCGGCGGTGAATGGCGCGCACGGCAACCGGTGGAGAAGCAGATTCCGGTGTATGTCGGGCTGTGGCAGATCGCCTATGAAGCCGGGCTGGAAGCGCTGCTCGGCCTGGCCTCGCCGCTTGAACGCGTGACCTGGCTATGCAAGCGCCTGATGCTCGACGCCTCGGCGGAATGGATCGGCCATGGCCGCAACATCAACGAAGCCTTCGCCCGCGAAATCCACGAAGGCGATTGCTGGAACCGCACCGACCGCCATCTGAAGATCATTCCGGAATGGCTGATACCACCGCCGCCTTCGGATCTCTACAAGCAATGGCAGGCGCAACAGCAGCTCAGCGAGCAGGCCGTTGCGCAGGCGCTGCGTCGCATCGAAGCGCTCGGCACGCCGCAAATACAGGTGATCGTGATCGACCAGGCCAACGACGTGGACGCCATGGGCGCCACCCAGGCCAGCCTGGAAGCACAGCAATATCCGCATTACCGCGTGAGCGTGCTCAGCAACAACGGCGACCCCATGCAGCGGCTCAACGACGAAATCGCCGCGAGCGATGCCGATTGGGTGCAGTTGCTGTACGCGGGTGACCTGCTGCATCCGGCAGCCTTGCTGCTGTTGGCCGAACGCGTGGTGGCGCATCCGTATGTGCGAGCGGTCTACGCCGACGAAGATACGCAAGCGAAGAGCGGCGCCTTCGAGCAGCCGATCTTCAAGCCGGATTTCAACCTGGACATGCTGCGCAGCTATCCCTACGTGGGCCGCGCGCTGGCGTTTGCACGGCAACGCTGCCTGGAACTGGGCGGCCTCGCCGTGCACTACGGCGACATGGCGGCGTACGACCTGCTGTTCCGCCTGATCGAGACGGACGGCCTGCAGGCCGTCGGCCATATCGGCGAGGTGATGTATCGCGCCGCGCTGCCGTACAGCCATTGGCTGGGGACCGAAACGGTGAAGGCGCACAGCGGCGATATCGTGTCCGGCCATCTTTCGCGCATCCGCATTCCGCATCGCCTGGAGGCCGGCGCGCTGCCCGGCTTCAACCGGGTGGTGTACCAGCACGCGCGGCAGCCGCTGGTGTCGATCATCGTGCCGACCAAGAACCAGCTGCCGCTGCTCAATGGCTTGATCGACAGCCTGCTGTCCAAGACCAGCTACTTCAACTACGAACTGCTGATCGTCGACAACAACACCGACGAACCGGCCGCCTGCGCGTACCTCGATGGTATCGAGCGTTTGAACAGCCAGCAACTGCGCGTACTGCGCTATCCGTATCCGTTCAATTACTCGGCGATCAACAACTTCGCCGCCACGCAGGCACGCGGCGAATACCTGATCCTGCTCAACAACGACACCGCCGTGCTGCATGCGGACTGGATCGAAGCGCTGCTCAACCATGCGCAGCGCCCCGAAGTCGGCATCGTCGGCGCCAAGCTGCATTACCCCGATGGCCGCATCCAGCACGGCGGCGTGGTGCTGGGCTTGCGCGGGCCGGCCGATCATCCGTTCATCGGCCAGCCGATGGAAGCGGACGGCTATATGCATCGCCTGCGCGTGGACCAGAACTACACCGCGGTCACCGCGGCGTGCCTGATGATCCGCAAGTCGGTCTACGAAGAAGTCGGCGGCTTCGACGAGCAGGATTTCAAGGTCTCCTACAACGACGTCGACCTGTGCCTGAAAGTGCAGCAGGCCGGCTACCTCACCGTGTGGACGCCCTATGCGCGCCTCATGCACATCGGCAACGTCAGCCAGAACAAGGTCGACAAGACCGCGCAGGAGGCCAAGGAAAAACGCTTCCGTGGCGAACAGGGCGCGATGTACCGCAAGTGGCTGAAACTGCTCGCGCGCGACCCGGCCTACAGCGTAAACCTCAGCACCGAAGGCTCCGGCTTCGAACTCGATCCGCTGCGCAGCAAGGCCTGGCAGCCGTTCGCCAGTCCGTTACTGCCACGCATGTTCTGCATTGCCGCCGACGAACACGGCTGCGGCCATTACCGTATCCGCCAGCCGTTCGCATCGATGCAGCGCCAGGGCATGGTCGAAGGCGTGATCGCCGGCGTGCACCTGACGCCCGTCGCATTGGAACGCTTCCAGCCCACGTCCTTGGTGCTGCAGCGGCAGATCAACGAACACCAGATCAAGCTGTTGGAGAACTATCGCGATTATTCCAGCGCCTTCAAGGTGTTCGAGCTGGATGATCTGATCCAGCAGATTCCGGTGAAAAGCATGTTCCACGGCATCATGCCCAAGGACGTGGTGAAGTCGCTGCGCCGTGCGCTGTCCACCGTGGATCGCTTCGTGGTTTCCACCGAGGCCTTGGCTGATGAATTCAAAGGCTTCCATAGCGATATTCGCGTGGTGCTCAACCGCCTGCCGGTGGACTGGTGGAAGGATCTTTCCTCGCAACGGCGCGTAAGTCGCAAACCGCGCGTCGGCTGGGGCGGCGGTTCATCGCACCGCGGCGACCTGGAACTGATCGCCGACGTGGTACGTGACCTCGCCGGCGAAGTGGAATGGGTGTTCTTCGGCATGTGTCCCGACAAGCTGCGCCCCTACGTGCACGAATTCCACACCGGCGTGCCGATCGAGGAATACCCACGCAAACTCGCTTCGCTGAACCTCGACCTCGCCCTCGCCCCGCTCGAAGAAAACGCCTTCAACGAATGCAAAAGCAACCTGCGCCTGCTCGAATACGGCGCCTGCGGCTTCCCGGTGATCTGCACCGACATCGTTCCCTACCAAGGCGATTTGCCGGTGACGCGCGTGAAGAATCGCTACAAGGAATGGGTGAGCGCGATTCGCATGCATCTGGACGATCTGGATGCGACCGCGAAGACCGGCGATGCATTGCGCAATGCGGTGCTGAAGGATTGGCTGCTGGAAGGCGACAAGCTGACGGCATGGCGGGACGCCTGGTTGCCGAATTGATCCTGTAGATCCGCATATCCGTAGGCTGGGTTAGCGCAGCGTAACCCAGCAATATTGATCGCTAGGATGCAGGCTTGCTGGGTTACGCTGCGCTAACCCAGCCTACGTGCGTCATATCGCTATATGATGTTCGGAACCTTCAGGGGATTCCAGGGAAAATATGCAGGCGATCCTTAACCGCTGTCTACTTGCAGCGCCATTGTGGATCTTGGTGACGGCAGCCCAGGCACACCTCACGCCAGGCGATACACCACCGGATTTTCTCGGCAATACGCGCGCGGAAGACGCTGTCCACCTGAGGGACATGCACGGCAAGGTCGTGGTGGTTACGTTCTGGGCGTCTTGGTGCCATTACTGCCAGGAGGAATTGCCGAGCCTGGCGGGCATCCAGAAGCTTGTCAGTCCAGAGCAGTTGCAGGTGGTTGCCGTAAATAGGGACGATCGCGATACCTTTCTGAAGCTCAATCGTTATTTGGCGAAGAAGACGCCAAATTTGATCCTTACCTTCGATCCAGGTCCGGTTGGAAAGGCTTATCAGATCAACGGCATTCCCAACACGTTTCTGGTCGACCGCGATGGAAAGGTGGCCTATGTCTACGTCGGCTACGGTGACGACATGCTGGACAGCATTGCCAGCGATATAAACAGCTTGCTAGCGAAGCCCGCGCAAACTGCAGTCCCTCCGTCATCCTGATATGGTGCGAGCTCAAGCGGCTTGTAGAGTACCTCGCCGCATTGCTCCAGTTTCTTGCAGAATTCGCGGGATGCTTCAATGAGGAATTGTTGGGTTACGCTACGCTAACCCAACCTACCCCAGCCCACGTGCCTGCGCGCAACACGCTTGCTCGTGTCACATGCTTGGTGTAGTCATTCCGCTTCCGAATGGATGCAGGGATGACTGCGTATGCTCACCACGCTGGCGATTGCCAATTACCGTTCCCTGCGCTCCCTGATCCTGCCGCTGGGTCGCCTGAATCTGATTACCGGCGCCAACGGCAGCGGCAAGTCGAATCTTTATCGCGCCTTGCGCTTGCTGGCGGAAACCGCGCATGGTGGTGTGGTAAATGCGTTGGCGCGCGAAGGCGGGTTGTCTTCGACGCTATGGGCCGGGCCCGAGTGCATTTCGCGCAGGATGTTGCGGGGTGAGGTGCCGGTGGAGGGTGGTCCGCGGCAGGAGCCGATTGCGCTCAAGCTTGGCTTTGCCGGTGACGACTTCGGTTACGCGATCGACCTGGGACTTCCGCCGCCCTCCGATGCGCCCACTGCTTTCAGCCTCGATCCGGCGATCAAGCGCGAAGCGATCTGGGCCGGCCCTTTCCTGCGCGCGTCGAACCTGCTGGTCGATCGGCATGGCTCGCTGGTGAAGGTGAAGGACGGACGCAGCTGGCGTGTGGTGGCCAAGCATCTCAACACCTTCGAAAGCATGTTTACTCAGCTGGCCGATCCGGAACGCGCACCGGAAGTGCTGACGATGCGCGAGACGATCCGCGGCTGGCGCTTCTACGATCATTTCCGCTCCGACCGGGATGCGCCGGCGCGTTGGGCGCAACTGGGTACGCGCACGCCGGTGCTGAGTCATGACGGCGGCGATCTTGCGGCGGCCTGGCAAACCATTCGCGAGATCGGTGACCGGAACGCGCTGGAGCAGGCGGTCGAGGACGCATTTCCCGGCGCCTCGGTCGACGTCGAGGTCAGTGATGGCCGCTTCAGCCTGGTCTTCCGGCAACACGGTCTGCTGCGCCCACTCTCCGCCAGCGAATTGTCGGATGGCACGCTGCGTTATCTGTTGTGGATCGCCGCGCTGCATACGCCGCGTCCGCCTTCCCTGATGGTGCTGAACGAGCCGGAGACCAGCCTTCATCCCGACCTGCTTCCCGCGTTGGCTCGCCTGATCGGGCAGGCCAGCGCGAAGAGTCAGTTGTGGGTGATCTCGCATGCGTCCCGGCTTATCGCCGCGCTGGAGGATCTGCCTTTCTGCAACGCCATCTCTTTGGAGAAGGAACTGAGCCAGACGCGCATCGTCGGGCAACGGGAGCTGGATGAGCCGGCGTGGCATTGGCCTGAGCGATAAGTGGCGCTCTTCGTAGGTTGGGGTGCGAACCCTGATACATCCCCGCGTTTTTGCTCTGCGCCTTTTCTCCGAAAAAACGAAGGCCTTCATGCTACGAGCCGCTAAAAATAGGTCAAAACGTCATTCCGGCGAAGGCCGGAATCTATGCTCGTGCTGGCGATAGATTCCGGCCTTCGCCGGAATGACGGTGAGGAAATATGAGCATTCGGGCACAGGCCAGCTAACTTGCTCATTCCGCGCAACATATCAGGCCAAAAATGCGGGGACATTTCAGGGTGCGAACCCCAACATCGCTATGCATGGCCAAGTTGGGGTTTGCACCCCAACCTACGACATCGTGATAGTTGACTGAGTCAACTATATAGGCGTACCTTTCTCGGCAACCGATCGCGAGGTATGCCCCCCCATGTCCGTCTCCGAATCGCTTTTGCAGCAGGCCGAGGCCGTTCGCAGTTTCAACCGTTTCTACACCCGCCAGATCGGCGTGCTCGATGAAGGGCTGTTGGCCAGCCCCTTCACGCTTACCCAGGCTCGCGTGCTGTTCGAACTGGGTACGCGCAAAACCATCACCGCCAGCGAAATCGGCGAGTTGCTGGGGCTGGATGCCGGATACCTGAGCCGCATGGTGCAGGGTTTCATGGCGCAGGGGCTGGTGGCGCGCAAGCCATCGAAGGAAGACGGCCGGCAATGGATGCTGTCGCTTACCGCCGAAGGCCGTAAGGCGTTTCGCACGCTGGATCGCGCCTCACATACGTTGACGGCGTCGCGTCTTGCCGGCCTGTCGGAACCCGCTCGGCATCGTTTGCTGACATCGATGCGCGACGTGCAGCAACTGCTCACGCCGGCGGATGAAAACACCCGCGTCATCGTCCGCACGCATCGCATCGGCGATATCGGCTGGGCGATCGAACGGCATGGGCAGTTGTATGCGGACGAATTCGGCTGGAACGAGAAATTCGAAGCGCTCGTCGCCACGCTGTTCGCCCAGTTCGCCACCAAGCACGATCCTGCGAAGGAACGCATGTGGGTGGCCGAAGTGGATGGCGAACGGGTCGGCTGCGTGTTCGTGGTGCGCAATGCGGAAGATCCCAGCGCCGCGCAGCTGCGCTGCTTGCTCGTCGATCCCAAGGCGCGCGGCCTGGGCATCGGCAAACGTCTGGTGGACGAATGCGTCGCCTTCGCGCAAAGCGCCGGCTACGCAAGAATGCTGCTATGGACCAACGACATTCTCGTCTCGGCCCGGCGTATCTACCAGGCGGCAGGGTTCACGCTGGTATCGGAAAAGGCGCATCACAGCTTCGGACATGACCTCGTGGGCCAAGTATGGGCGCGTGGGCTTACGCCAATTTGAGCAAATCCGGCGATGCATTTTATGGAAAATGTCACATAAACGTGACATTTTCCATAAAATGTGTAATATGCGGCACATGCCGCCTCTCGCCCTCACCCGCCTAGGCCAATCCATTCGCAGCATGCGCCAACGGCGCGGGCTGACGCAGCAGGAAACAGCGACCCTCGCAGGGGTGCCGCGACGAAAGGTCATTGAGGTTGAACAGGGCTTCCCTCGCGTAGCCATCGACACCTACGCCAAGATCGCCCACGCGCTGGGTGGAGAGCTGTCGGTGATACCGGCACGACGGCCAACTCTCGAAGAGGTGAAGGAGATCTTCACCGATGAAGACTAAAACGATCGAACACTTGAGGGTTCGCACCCCGCAAGGCGAGGCGGGCATTCTTTCTCGAGAAACCGACACTTATTTTTTTCAATATCACCCGTCCATCCATCCGGCGGCCGAAATCAGTCTGGCCATGCCCCACAGGGGCGAGCAGTACCGTAGCACGCAGCTCTTTCCTCTTTTCGAGATGAATATGCCGGAGGGCTATGTCCTGGAGGAATTGCGCAACCGCTTCGCCAAGGCCGGTCGTTTCGATCCGATGCTGCTGCTCGCATTGACCGGTCACGAAGCCGCTATCGGAAGGGTCGTGGTCGAAACACCGGACGTGCCTGCCGACGATGCAGACAAAGGTGTATCGCTTGCGCAGATTCTCGCCTGGAAAGGAGCAGAAGATCTTTTTACTGAACTATCCCGCAGGTATCTGAGGCGAACGGGCGTATCGGGCGTTCAGCCGAAATTGCTCGTGCCGGAAGATACAGGAGAGATCTACGGAAAAGGTGCGCTCACGATACGAGAGTTGATCGTCAAAAGCGCCGGCGATAAATATCCCGGCTTGGCGGTCAACGAATTTGTTTGCATGAGCATCGCCAAGGCTGCAGGCATTCCTGTGCCCGAATTCCATCTCTCCGACAACAGGCAGCTGTTTGTCATGCGGCGCTTCGATCGCACGCCTGCAGGCGAGGCGCTAGGCTTCGAAGACATGGCCGTGCTTACGGGAAGATCCACCGTGGATAAATACAAGGGCAGCTACACCCAGATCGCCAAGGCGCTGGAGCTATTCTGTGCGCCGGAAAATACGGCGCAGGCGTTGAGCCAGCTGTTCGATCAAGTGGTCCTGTCGTGTATCGTCGGAAACGGCGACGCACACCTGAAGAATTTCGGCGTGCTCTATACCGATCCGCTTGCTGGTGACGTTCGCATGGCTCCGGCCTACGACATCGTCAATACCACCTGCTACATACCCGAAGATGGTCTGGCCCTGTCCTTGAAGGGTACGCGCAACCTATTTCTCGCGCGGGTGGAGCTCATAGACTTCGGCCACGACTGCCGGGTAAATCATCCACAGAAACGTATCGGTGAAATCATGGAGGCTTGCGAGACGACGCTTGCCTCGCATGCAGCTTTGCTCGAGGACCTTCCCGAGCTTTCGTCCTCCATCCAGCACGGACTGGAACAGTTCAAACGCAGCTTCGCGCAAGCCTAGGTTTGATCACAAACCGGGAGCGCGATCCGCCTGCAAGTTGCGCTCACTTCAGCGTAAACAACTTCCCCGGCACATTCTGAAAACCGGTCGCACTCGCCAACATCGTGCCGCGCTGGTACGAGAAGCTCTTGTCGGTGGTCGGCTGGAAGAATTCGATGAAGTCCAGGCTGCGCTTGCCGAGCACGAAGCCGCCGATCAGCGGCGGATTGACGGCGTACATCATGGGCACCAGCGCCATCATCGAGCTGGCGGGTACGCCGATCAGATGTTCTTCCAGGTCGCCGCTTTGCTGGCTGTCCTGCGGGTAGAACCACAGCGGCGTGCTGATGAACAGGAACGAATCGTTGCCCATGCTGGTGAGCAGGGTGCGCAGCAGCCATTTCGCGGTTTCGGCCGACAGATGCTCGATCACGTCCAGCAGGCAGATGATGTTGTATTTGGCGAAGCGATCCGAAGGAATGCTTTGCGCCAGGCCGTGCCACAGGTTGCGATAGATCTTTCGCTCGAACAGCGCCGGGTTGTTGAACGCGCCTTCGAAGCCGTCCACGCCATCGACGGACCAGTGCCGGGTGGCGGGATGGCTCTTGATCAGTTCGCCCAGGCCGCCCTTGCCGAAACCGATGTCGAGCACTTCGATATGGGCCGCGTTGTCCGGCATGACGTGGAAGATCAATTCCTTGGGCGCCGCCGATTCGCCGCCGGGCAGCAGTTGCGTGTTGACCGGATCGATCAGTCGATAGTCTTTGACGATGTGGCGAAGCATGGCGAGCCCTTGAATGAATGGCGCATCAGCGCAGGTAGTCGAACAGGCTGGTGCCCTGGATCTTCGCGAACACTTGCTGCGAAGCCTGCAGCGCGGTCGATTGCAATGAGAGATTACTGATCGCCGTGGCCATGTCGACGTTCTGCACGTCCGAGAGTGCGCTCTTGTAGGTGAGATTGAGATCGGAATAGTTGCCGCTTTGCTGCTGCAAGGTATCGATGCGGCTACCGACGGACACCTGCGCGGTGGATACCGCGTTCATCGCCTGGTTGAGCGATTCGAGCTGGCGGTTCAGCGTGTTGTTGATGGCGGTGGTGCTGCCGCCGCTTTGCAGCGCGGCGATCATGTTGTTGAGCGTGGTGAAGACGTCCTGCGTGTTGGACGCATTGTCCGACTGCAACTTCACCGTATCGCCCGCTGCCGGCGTGCCGCTCATGCCGATGGTGATGCCGTTGAAGCTGATGCTGCCGCCATCGGTATAGGTGCCGGTAACGGGATTGCCGCTGCTGTCGGTGACCGGGTTGCCGGATGCATCCGTCACGCTGTAGCTGCCGTTGGCGCCGAAGGTGATGGTGTCATTGACCGGGCCGGCGGCGGTAGCCGCGCTCCATGCCGCCGTATTGGTGACGCTGTTGGCGCCCACCACCAGCGTACCGGTGTTGCTGCTGCCGGCGCTGGATACGAACGAACCGTTGCCGGCAGGCAGGCTCATGAAAATGGGGCTGCCGGCATCGCCACTGGCCACCTGCAAGCCACTGCCGATCGCGGTGAACGATTGCTGGTCGTTGCCAGCGTAGGTCACCGCGCCGGTGCTGCTGTTCATCACGAACGGCGCGGTGGTGGTGCTGGTGCCGGCGAACAGCGCCTGGCCGTTCGCGTCGGTGGTGTTGGCAAGTTGCACGAGCTGGTTGCGGTATTGCGTGAGCTGCGTGGCCATGTTGCCCAGATCGGCGGACGACATCGCGCCGTTGATCGCGCCCAGGCCGAGGTCGTTGACGCTGCTCAGCAAGTTGTTGATCGAGGTGAGCGTGGTCGATTCGGTCGACAGGCGCGTGTTGGCGCTGTTGATGTTGCTGGAATACTGCGTGTTCTGCGCCAGGATGTGATTCAAGCCCACGATCTGCGCGGCGCCGGTCGGATTGTCGGAGGCGACGTTGATCGCGTTGCCGGTGCTCACCTGGTTCTGCGTCTGCGCCAGCGCGCTCTGCTGGTTAAGCATGGTGCTGAGCTGCTGCTGGTACATCCAGACGGTGGAGATGCGCATCATGACGGGTAACCTCAGCCTCGTTGCAGGGCGGTGATCAGGCTGGTGAAGATCTGCTCGGCGGAGGAGATCACCTGCGCCGACGCCTGGTATGCCTGCTGGAACTGCACCAGATTGGCCGCTTCCTGGTTCAGGTTCACGCCGGCGTAGCTTTGCTGCGTACTCATCGCCTGGTTGTAGATATTGGTTTGCGTGGTGAGTTCGGCGCTGGCCTGGCTGCCGGCGCTGCCGATCTGCGCGGTGAGCGTGGCGTAGCTGGCAACTACGGACACTTTGCCGCCGCTCAGCACACCCGCATCGGACAGCGCGGCGAGCGACAATGCATTGCTGTTGTCGTTGAGCCCGTTGGTGTTGGCCGCCACCTTGAAGGTATCGCCGCTGGCCGGCGTGCCGTTCAAACTCAAGCTCCAGCCGTCGGCCGCGATCGGCTGGCCGGCCGTATACGTGCCGGTGGTGGTGTTGCCTGCGCCATCGGTAATCGAATAATTGCCGCCCGCGCCGAAGGTGATGGTGGCGCCGGCCAGCAAATTGCTGTTGGCCGAGTTGGTCACGCTTACCGAACCCACCTTGCCGGTGCCGGTGTTGGTAGTACCCGCCGAGGCGGTCAGCGCGGCGGCCGCGGCGATTCCTTTCGGATCAGTCATCACCATCGAAAGTGACGTGGACGCACCACGCGTCGGCTGGATTTCATAGCTGTCGCCGGTCTGCGCCGTACCGGACACGCTGAAGGTAAGTCCGTCGGCGGACAGCGTGCCGTTGGCGTTCGCGGTCAATGCCACGTTCTGTCCGCCGGTGGTCGCCAGCGTCCAGCCGTTGGTGCCTGTGCCCGCGCCGGTGTAGCGCAGCACATAGTCGGACGTGGTGAGTTGCGAGACGTTGCTGACGGATGCGCTCATCGTTGCGGCGCTGGCGGAATTCTTGCCCGACGGTAACACCGCCGGCGAGGACACGCTGAAGATCGGTTGCCCTTGCTGGCCGTTGAGATCCAACCCGGCCGCCTGTTGCGCGTTGACGCTTGAGGCGAGCGCGATCGCCGATTGCCCCAATGCATTCTGTGCAGGTTGCAGCACCGTGTCGCGATAGCTGATCAAGGCGCCCAGCGTGCCGCCGCTCAACTGCGAAGTGATGTCGTTACCGCCGCTGTCGAACACATCCGTGCTGCCCGGATCGTATTGATTGGCGCCCGACGACAGCGCATACGATTGCGTGCCGCTGACCAGCGTGCCGCCGGCCGAGGTGTACACGCTGATGGAACCATCGTTGTTGGTGGAAGCGGAAATGCCGGTCAGGCCGGCCAGCTTCTGCACCAGGGTATCGCGCTGATCGAGCAGCGCATTTGGATTGCCGGTGGTGCCGGCCTGCTTGATCTGGCCGTTGAGCTTGGCGATCTGCGTGGCGATCGTGTTGATGCTGCCGACGGTGCTGCCGATCTGCTGGTTGACCTGCGTCGACTGCTTGCTGAGCTGCTGTCCCAGCGTGTTGAACACGGTGGTGAGCGACGATGCGCTGCCCAATGCCGCCTGCCGCACCGAGGAAGAACTCGGCGCGTTCGCCACGCTGCTGAAGCCACTGTAAAGATTGTCCAGCGCCGTCTGCAGGTTGCCGCTATTGGCCAGGAAACCGTTGAGCGAGGTGGTGAGATCGTTGGTGGTGGTGGCGCCTTGCAGGCTGCTGTTGCTGCTCCACAGGGCCTGGGTCAGGTACTGGCTATAGGCGCGCTGCACGGCGACCACGTTCACACCCGAGCCGATCGTGTATTGGCTGGTGTTGGTGGTGACTGCTTCGGCCTGCAGCACGCTTTCTTCGCTGTAGCCGCTGGTGCTGGCGTTGGCGATGTTGTTGCTGACCGTGCTCAGGGCGACCTGCGCGGCGTTGAGACCGGAAATGCCGATGTTGAGCATGCTGGACATGGACGTGCATTTCCTCAGTTCGAAACTAGTTCCTCTCCCTTCGGGAGAGGCCGGTACAGCGAGCGCTGCACGATCACGCTCCAACGCCTCAATCGAAGCGTGTCGTCATCCCGGCGAAAGCCGGGATCCAGCGACTTTGTTTCTCGAGGTGCAAAGACACTGGATCCCAGCTTTCGCTGGGATGACGGTGAGGCGAAATGGAAAGCTCCACGCAGTTCGGCACTCATAAATTCGGCACCCCCACCGTTTTCTTGAGCGCCTCCAGCGCCTGCCGCATCGTGCCGCTGTTGGCGATGGCCGCCACCTTGCCCGCGTAGGCCGGGTCGGTGGCGTAGCCGCCTTCGACCAGCGCGCGCGCGTAGCCGAGCACGTCGTCGCCATGGCCGCGGGCCTGGGCGTAGCGCGGATCCTTGCCGATCAGCTCGGCGTAGTCGGCCAGCGATTCGGCGGTGGATTTGTAGGAGCGGAATTGCGCCTGCTTGCGCACGGCGATGCCGCCTTCGTATTCCACCGTCGGCACGTTGACGCGCGAACCGTTCCAACTGCTGCCGGCCTTGATGCCGAACAGGTTGAAACTGCTGCTGCCGTCGGCATGCGTGGGCATGCGTTTGCCCCAGTTCGTTTCGAGCGCAGCCTGCGCCAGCACGGTGCGTACCGACAGGCCCAGTTCCTTCGCCACGATGCTGGCCTGCGGCGCGAGTTCGCGTACGAAGGTTTCCGCATCCGGCGGCAGCCAGGCCATCGCTTTGCGCGCGGTGGAACGCGTCGCGTCGGCGAGATCGAACAGGCGCTGCTTCCAGCCGTCGACCATGCCCGCAGTGGAAGGATCGACCACGGCTGGCTTGGTTTCGCCGCCTTGCGCCTGGCCGTGTCCGCCGAGCTGGCGCACCAGCATGTCGGCGATCCCTAAGCCTTTGCCATGCTGCGCGAGGTTGAGCGACAGCTGCTGGTCGAACATGTCCTGCCAGGTATCGGTGGCCTGGCTTTCGAACAGCGGATCGCCGAAGTTGGCCTCGCGCATCGACTTCAGCAGCATTTGCGTGAACATCGATTCGAATTGCTTGGCGACCGCCGGCAGCGCGGCATTCTGGTTGGTCTCGGCCTGGTGACGCAGCGCGCCGAACCCGGACAGATCGGTCCAGGTGCTGAGCGTTTGCGCTGCGACGTTGCCGAGGTCAGCCATCAGATCACCACAAGGTCTGCATGCAAGGCGCCGGCCTGCTTCAGCGCTTCGAGGATCGAAATCAGATCGGTCGGCGTGGCGCCCACCTGATTCACCGCACGCACGATCGTATCCAGGCTCACGCCGGGACCGAACTTGAACATGTGCGCGCCTTGCTGCGTAACCGATACGGCACTGCTCGGCACTACCGCCGTCGTGCCATTGCTGAAGGGGCCGGGCTGGCTGACCAGCGGCTGCTCGCTTATGGTTACCTGGATCGAACCGTGCGCCACCGCGGCGGCGGTCACGCGCACATCCGAGCCGATCACCACCGTGCCGGTGCGCGAATTGACGATGATGCGCGCCGGCGCATCGCCCGGCTGCACGTCGAGCGATTCGATCGCGCCCAGCCATGCCACTTTCTGGCTGGGATCGGCCGGGCCACGCACTTCCACCGAACCGCCGTCGAGCGCACGCGCGGTGCCGGCGCCGTACAGATGATTGATCGCATCGACGATATGGTTGGCGGTGGCGTAATCGGCGCTGTTGAGGTTCAGCACGATGTCGCCGCCGTTGTTGAAGGAATTGGCCACCACGCGCTCGACCGACGCGCCGTTGGGAATGCGTCCGCTGGCCGAGATATTGATCTGCACGCTGGACCCACTGCGGCCCGACGCGCTCACGCCACCGACCACCACGCTGCCTTGCGCAATCGCGTAGACGTTGCCGTCCGCACCACGCAGCGGCGACATCAACAACTCACCGCCGCGCAGGCTCTTGGCGTTGCCGATCGAGGCGACGGTGATGTCGATGGTCTGGCCCGGCTTGGCGAACGGCGGCAATTGCGCAGTAATGGTCACCGCCGCCACGTCCTTCAACTGCGGCTGGATGCCGGTGGAAGGCAGCGACACGCCGAACTGCTTGAGCATGTTTTCCAGGCTTTGCGTGGTGAACGGCGCCTGGGTGGTCTGGTCGCCGGTGCCGTCGAGGCCGACGACCAGGCCGTAGCCGACGAGCTGGTTGCTGCGTACGCCGGCGACCTGGACGAGGTCGCGGATTTTGTCGGCGTGTGATGCACACGGAACAAGAGTCAGAAACGCCGCAAGAAACGCGACCACTTTCGAAGCACGACGTTGCCGGCCTGCCGAAATCTGCCCCCTCCCCTGCGCGCAGGGGAGGGTTGGGGTGGGGTTGCACGAGCTGGCCGCAACGTTGAACGCCGCGCGAGGTTGCTTTACCCCACCCCAGCCCTCCCCTGCACGCAGGGGAGGGAGTTGTCTGAGGCCACTCATAGAAATTCGTGCGCTCATCAGAACGGCATCCACTTCGAATTGAAAAACTTCGCCAGCCACCCCTGCGTATTCGCCTCGTTCAAGGTGCCGCGGCCCGTATAGGTAATGCGCGCATCCGCCACGCGGGTGGAATCGACCGAGTTGTCCTGGCCGATGTCCTGCGTGCGCACGATGCCGGAGATGCGGATCAGTTCCTGGCCCTGGTTGATGGTCAGCCACTTCTCGCCTTTCACCAATAGGTTGCCGTTGGAAAGGCGCTGCGCCACCGTCACCGTAAGCTGCCCGCTGAGTTGATTGCTTTGTGTGCTGCTGCCGGCGCCATCGAAGCTATTGGCGGAGCTGAGCGAGGAATCGGCCGACTTGCCCAGCACCCGCAGCGATTGGCCCAATACCTTCGGCGAAGCGATGTTCACCTTGTCGGACTTGCTGGTGGTGGTTTCGGATTTCTTGCTCGCCTGCATCGCCTCGACCAGGTTGATGGTGAGGATGTCGCCGATGCGGTGCGCGCGCGAATCGTTGAACAGCTCCATGTTCTGCATGTCGTGATAGATCGAACCATCCGGCGGCGGCGGCGAGGTCTGTTCCACCGGCGCGGTGGCGGCCCACTGCGCATCGTCCTGGTGCGACGGCATGGCGGCGCAACCGGCGAGCGCGGCGGCAAACAGCAGCATCGAAGCAGTACGTAGCAGCATAAATCACCGTCAGGTCTTGTTGATCACGAACTGCAGCATGTCGTCCACAGCGCTGATCGATTTGGAATTCATTTCGTAGGTGCGCTGGGCCTGGATCATGTTGACCATCTCCTCCACCACGTTGGTGTTGGACGATTCCAGCGAGCCTTGCGCGAGCGTGCCCATGCCGTTGATGCCGGGCTGTCCGGTTTGCGCGGTGCCGCTGGACTGGGTTTCCAGATAAAGGTTCTGGCCCATCGGCTGCAGGCCGGCGGGGTTCACGAAGTTGGCCAGCTGCACCACACCCACCTGGGTCGAGGCAGTGGAACCGTTGCTGGTGACGCTGACCGTGCCGTCGGTGCCGATGGTGATGCTGTTGACGTTGGATGGCAGCGTGATCGACGGCACCAGCGGATAACCGTCGGCGGTGACGATCTGGCCGGTGGAATCTTCATGCAGCGAACCGTCGCGCGTGTAGGCGACGGTGCCGTCGGGCATGCTCACCTGCAGGAAGCCGTTGCCCTGGATCGCCACGTCCAGCGAGTTGCCGGTCTGCGTGATCGCGCCCTGGGTGAACAGTTTTTCGCTGCCGACCACTTTCACGCCGGTGCCCAGCAACAGGCCGGTCGGCGACTGCGTCTGCTCGGTGGTCTGGCTGCCGGGCTGACCTTCGTTCTGGTACATCAGATCCTGGAACGACGCGCGCGAGGTCTTGAAGCCGGTGGTGCTCGCGTTCGCCAGGTTGTTGGAGATCACGTCCATCTGCGTCTGCTGCGCATCCAGGCCGGTCTTGGCGATCCAGAGGGAAGAGAACATGGGTTACTCCGTGGTATGCGTTAGCTGTTCTGCAGCAGTTTGGTGCTGTCGTCCGCGTCGTCTTCGGCGGTCTTGATCGAACGCACCTGCATTTCGTACTGGCGCGACAGCGAAATCATCTTCACCAGCTCCGACGATGGATTGACGTTGCTGGCTTCCAGCGCACCGGAAGTCACCGTCACCGTGTTGTCGGCATCGGCGGTGCTGCCGTCGTTCATGTGCATCAGGCCATCGGTGCCCTCGGACATCTGCGCGGGATCCGGATTGACCAATTTGATCTGGCCGACCGCGGCGATGGTGTTGGGCCCCTGCCCCATCGGCACGGTGGAAATGGTGCCGTCCTTGCCGACGCTAACTTGCGCGCTGTCGGGCACGGTGATCGGACCACCCGTGCCCATCACCGGATTGCCGCGCGCATCGGTCAGACTGCCGTCGGCGCCGAGCTGCAAGTCGCCGGCGCGCGTATACGCTTCGCTGCCGTCCGGCGCCTGCACCGCAATCCAGCCCGGACCGTTCACCGCCACGTCGAGCGAGCGGCCGGTGTGCTGCACCGTGCCCTGCGTGGTGTCCTGTCCCAGCCCTTGCGCCACCGCGTTGATGCGCGTGGTGGCGCCGGGACCGAGCACCGGCACGCTTTGGAACGCGCTGAGCTCGCTCTTGAAACCGACCGTGGATGCGTTGGCCAGGTTGTGGCTGACCGCATCCTGCGCACGCATGGTCTGCGTGGCGCCGGTCATCGCGATGTAGACGGAACGGTCCATGCGCTATGCCTCGATTACCCGCGGCTGACGGCTTGGAACAACGACTGCGACAAGGAGTTGACCGTGCCGAGCATCTGCGAGTTGGCCTGGTAGTCCTGCTGCGCCTGGATCATGTTGACCAGCTGCGCGGTGGTGTCGGAGGTGTTGGAGGTTTCCAACTGGCCCTGCTCGATGTTGCCGAACTGGCCGACACTGGCCGTACCCAGCACGGGCGTGCCGGACGATTGCGTCGCGGCCCAGCGGTTGTTGCCGATCTGCTGCAGGCCTTGCAGGTTGGCGAAATTAGCTACCGCGATCTGGCCGAGCTGACTGGTCTGGTTGTTGGAATAGATCGCCGTGACGATGCCGTCGTTGCCGATCGTGACGTTCTCCAGCACGCCGGCCTCGTAGCCGTTCTGGTTGATCGTGCCCGGCGCATAGGCGGTGCCGAACTGCGTGGTGTTGGTGACGTTCACCGCGATCGTGCCCGGGAACGTCGCGCCATTGGTCGGCTGCACCGGCGTGAAACTCAGGTTGCCGTTGGCCGGCGAAGTCAATGCGCCCGCGCTATTGAATGTCAGCGCCGCGGTACCGGCACTGTTGCCGTCGATGTACAGGTTGGCGTTCCAAGTGTTGTTGCCGGTCTTGACGTAATAGATCGTCGCCCCGTGCGAACCGCCTTGCGAGTCGAACACGGTGAGCGAGGACGCATCGTTGTAGGTGGTCGGATCGGTCGGATTGAACGGCGTGGTGGTCGGCACCGTGGCGCCGGCCGGCAGGTTCGAGCTCACCGTGATCGTGCTGGTCGCCGTCGCCGCGCTCTGCGCGGTGTTGAGCTGCAGATTGGTCAGCGTGCTGGTGTTGAAGCCGCCGTTGGTGGTGGGCGGATACACCTGCAGGAACGCGCCGTCGGCAGTCACTACGTTGCCGGCGGCGTTCTCATGAAACGCACCGTCGCGCGTGTACTGGTTGCCCGCACCGTTGTTGACGATGAAGAAGCCGTTGCCGCTGAGCGCCATGTCCAGGCTGCCGTTGGTCGTCTCCAGATCGCCCTGCGAAAACTGCTGCGCCACGCCGGTAAGTTCCGCGCCGCTGCCCACCGCCACCGAACTCAGGTTGAGCCCGGTCACCGCATACACCTCGGCGAACTGGCCGGTGGAACCTTTGAAGCCCACCGTGCCCGCGTTGGCGATGTTGTTGGAAATGATGTTCAACTGGTCCTGCGCGGCGTTGATGCCACTGAGCGCCTGATTGAGAGCCATGCCTTGTGTACCCCCTGGATGATGACGATGCGTGTGTTCGCGCGCGCCGTCAGTTGATCTGTGCGACCTGGCTCAGCGGTACGCCGCCGATGCCTGCCACTTGCAAATACGTGCCGGTGCTGCTGCCGCCATAACCGACACCTGTTACGGAACCGGCCGCATAGGTGGAAAGCGCACTGCTGCCGCCGTTGCTTGCCGAAATGCTGTACGTGCCGGTGCCCACGGCATGGCCGCTGCTGTCCTTGCCGTCCCACGCGAACGTGGCCAGGCCGGTCTGCTGCGTGCCGAGATCGATGGTGTTGACCACGTTGCCGTTGCCGTCCTTGATGGTGACCACCACGTCGCCCGCGCTGGTCACGTTCACGCCACCACTCACCGCGCTACCGCTGTAAGTGAGCGACGTCGAAGGCACCAGCACCTGGCGGCCGACCAGGCTGGCGGAGCTCAGCACCTGCGAGGTCTGCAGATTGGTGTTGAGGTTGCCGCTCAAGCCGGTGAGGCTGCTCTGGATGTTCTGCAGCGTGCCGAGCTGCGCGAACTGCGCCATCTCCGAGGCCATCTGCGAGTTGTCCATCGGCTGCGTGGGATCCTGGCTCTTGAGCTGCGTGGTCAGGAGCTGCAGGAAATCCGACTGCGTCATGGTCGATCCGCTCGGCGTGCTTGTCACCGTGCTGCCGGTGAGGCTCAGGCCCGAAACGGAATAACTGCTGGTACCGGCAACGGCGCTCATGCTCAGCTACCCAGGTTGATCGTCTTGATCATGAGCTGCTTGGTGGTGTTCATCACTTCCACGTTGTTCTGATACGAACGCGACGCGGAAATCATGTTCACCAGCTCATCGATCGGATTGACGTTGCTGCCGTAGACGAAACCGTTGGCGTCGGCCATCGGGTTGCCCGGCTCGTAATGAGATTCCACCGGCTGCTGGCTTTCGGTCACGCCGGCCATATGCACGCCGACATTGGTGCCGGCGTCCTGCGCAGTGGCGCCTTGCGCTTGCAGCGTCGGCGCGAACAACACTTCTTTCGCCTTGTACGCGCTGTTCGGACTGCTGCTGACGCTGTCGGCGTTGGCGAGGTTGCTGGCCACGGTATTGAGCCGCAGCGATTCGGCCGACATGCCGGAACCGGCGGTATCGAAAATCTTCATCAGCGACATCAGCCTTGTCCTCCACCGTTGATGGCCAGGCGCAGCTGCTGGATCGTGCTGTTGATGAAGCTCAGGCTGGCCTGGTAATGCACCATGTTGCTGGCGAACGCCGACTGCTCCACTTGCGCGTCGACGGTGTTGCCGTCGAGGCTGGGCTGCAGCGGCACGCGGTATTTCAAAGCCTCGGCCGATTGCGCGGTGGCATCGATCTGTCCCGAAGTGGGCGCGCTCAGTGCCAGCGTCTGCGCATCGCCGCCGCTGGCCTGCTGCAGCGCCTGGCGAAAGTCGACGTCACGCGCCTGGTAGTTGGGTGTATCGGCATTGGCGATGTTCGAAGCGATCACTTCGGAACGGCGCTGCCACACATCCAGTGCCTGGCTGCTCAAACCGAACACGTTGTCCAGAATGTTGCTCATGACGGATTCCCCGCGGCGATAACGGCCTGCAGGGGGTTTGAGCAAGTTGCATGCCACGCCTTGCGCATGCGGCGCAAACCGCATGGGACGGCCGTTTGCGGCGCATATGCCAGGCGTTCGTCAGGCGCGATGACGTGTTACCGGCGCGGCATAAACATGGCGGGACGGATTCCCGACTCGCGCGCGCGTTGCTCCCTCTCCCCCATCTTTGATTAAGGAAGAGGGAGAGGGAGAAGAGCTAGAGACCCACGTCAATTTGTTGACGGTCCCATCAACTCCAATACCGTCTTCGCCAAAAGATCCGGCTGAAACTTCGCAATGAACTGGTCGGCGCCAACGTCCCGCACCAGCGCCTCATTGAATACGCCACTCAAGGAACTGTGCAGCACCACTTTCAGCTGCCGCAACGCCGGGGTTTCACGGATCGCGCGGGTCAGCGCGTAGCCATCCAGACGCGGCATCTCGATATCGGAAATCACCACGCCCACGCTTTCGCCACTTTCGGCCATGCCGGTGAGCTGTTCCAGCGCCTCGCGCCCATCCTGGGCGATGATGCATTCGATATTCATGCGCTTGAACAGGTTGACCAGCCGTCCGCGCGCCACCACCGAATCGTCCACCACCATGATGCGGCGAACCGTCAGCTGGCTGTGCTCGGCCTGCTGCTGGATATGCGGCGAAATCTCCGCCGCCACCTCTTCGATGCTGGCCAGCATCTGTTCCACGTCGATCACCGCCATCAACTGGCCGTCGATGCGGCTGACCGCGTTGACGCGATTGCCGAAGCCCAGCGTGACCGACGGCGCCTCCAGCGATTCGCCGGTGCAGTGCACGATGCGCTGGAAATCCGCCACCAGAAAGCCCTGCATGGAACGGCTGAATTCGGTCACCACCACGTGCGCCGACGCGCTCGCCGCCAGCGAGGGATAGCCCATCGCCGCGGCCAGGTCGATCACCGGAATGGTCTTGCCGCGATAGTCGAAGCTGCCCGCCAGCCATTCGTGCATGCCGGGCAATTTTTCCATCAGCGGCCGGCGCAGCACCTCGCGCACCTTGAACACGTTGATGCCGAACAGCTGCTTGTCGCCCAGGCGAAACAGCAACATGGCCACGCGGTTGTGACCGGCCAGGCGGGTGTGGCTTTCCACGCTGTCGAGCAGCGCCGTTGTGCTCATGGCGGTTTTGCGTCGTGATGTCGATGGAGGGGTATCGGCGGGTTTGCCGATTGCTTTAAGCGCGCGATCCCGATGCCGAACGCAAAAAAGTGAGTGGCACGTGGTTTGCTTCCTCAACTTTCGAACTTTCCCGCCGATGTCTGGGAACCCATAAACGGAACTCTTTTTTCTATGAGTCTGATCCGCAGCCAGCATCTGGCCGCTCTGGTCCAAGCCGCACTCGCCGGAAACGAGTCGGAACTGGCGAGCTTGAGCCGCAAGCATCCCAAGACCGCGGCGTTGCTCGCGCCCGTGTTCGCGCGGCTGGCGCCGCGTGCGCCGGCCGCGGTGGCGCTGCAATCGCTGGAGCAGCAAAGCCTGGTGCTGACCCACGCGCAGACGCTGCACAAGGAACAATCCTCGCTGGAGCAATCGATCGGCGAAAGCCGCGACAGCGTCGGACAGTTGACGGACGGCAGTGCCGGCATGTCGACGACCTTGCAGCAAGCGCAGGGTGGTATCGAGCAGGCAGCCAAGGCCGGCGAGCAGAGCGCGGCCAACGTCAGCGAACTCAATGGCCAGCTGCGCCTGTTGCGCAGCGCGCTGTCGGCGATGAACCAAAGCCAGAGCCTGCTCACCGAACAGGTCGCGCAGATCCGCGCGCTGACCACCAGCGTGCAGGACATCGCCCATCAAACCAACCTGGTCGCCTTGAACGCGGCGATCGAAGCGGCGCGCGCCGGCGATGCCGGCCGCGGCTTTGCGGTGGTGGCGGATGAAGTGAAGCAGCTCGCGGAAAAAACCGCGCAGGCCACCGCGGAAATCGAGACCGTCACCAGTTCGATCGGCGAATTCTCGCTGCAGATGAACGGCAACGTGCAGCAAAGCCTGCAACGGCTGGAGCGCGCGCAGGCCGGCGTCAACGCCACCGAGCGCACGCTGCAGGAAGGCACCGGCACTTTGCAGGGCGCAGGCGATCGCCTGCGTTCGCTGCGCGACGGCCAGGACGCCTTGCAGGTGCGCGCCACCACCGTGAAAGCCACCTTGGGCGCCTTGCAGCGCCGTGCGTATGAAACCCGCCGGCACGGCGAAGCACTGGGCCGCGCCGCGGCGCTGGCGCATCGCCTGTGCCTGAGCTGGCTGGAAGGCGAGAGCGGCCACGACATCGCCAGCCTCAGCCTGACCGTGCGCGAATCGGTGGTCGGCCTGCGCCAGAGCATGGAGCTGGCGCTGCAGGAACCCACTTCGCTCGACCGCCGCTGGTTCGACACCGACGTGCTCAAGCGCAGCCTGGATCGACTGGTCGCGCGCCATGGCGATCATCCTTCCGGCGCGAGCCTGCATGAATCGGCGGCACGCCTGCGCGAGCATGGCGAGACGTTCCTCGAGTTGCTCGGCAACGGGCAATTCGACCTGGCGGCGCAGATGTCCGACAAGCTGGAAAGCGAGCGGGAGGCGATCAACAGCCAGTTGGCGACCATTCTGGCTGATGGGCGTTCATGAGTTTTCTTGGCGGCCATGCATCCACGCGGCGTGACAGCGTAGGTTGGGGTGCAAACCCCAACGCCGCCATGCGTGTCATGCGCACGATGTTGGGGTTTGCACCCCAACCTACGTGGACCGCCGTCGCCGCAACACTGCTGCTCGCCTGCGCCAACCTCGCCCACGCCGACACCGCCACCGACCTGCGCGCTGCCGCCGAACAGGCCGTGCGTGCCCAATACGGCACCGCCGGCAGCCGCGTGGTGATCGTGCCGACGCCGCTCAACGCGCGCCTGCATCTGGCCGCGTGCAATCACCCGTTGCAAACCCATCTGCCGGCGCGCCAGGGCACGCCTTCGCGTGTAGCGGTGTCGGTGAGTTGCGCCGGCACGCCGGGCTGGACGATCCAGGTGCCGGTGCAGTTGCAGGTGTTCCGCAATGTGCTGGTCACCAATCATCCGTTGGCGCGCGGCGACATCCTGGGGCCTGGCGACGTGCATCCCGAGGAGCGCGACGTGGCGCGCCTGGGGTATGGCTTTATCGAAAGCCTGGATCAGATCCTCGGCCATTCGCTGGGCCGGCCGCTGATCGCGGGCGTGGCGTTGACGCCGGGCGACTTCAACGGCCGTGAAACCGTGCACGCCGGGGAGGAAGTGCAACTGGTAGCCTCGCTGGACGGCATCGAAGTACGTACGCGCGGCATGGCCCTGGACGGGGGCGACACCGGTGCCCGCCTGCGCGTGCGCAATGACAATTCCGGCCGGGTCGTCCAGGGCGTCGTGATCGGGGAAGGCCAGGTACAGGCCCTCCCCTAGGGATGCTCTGATCTATGCCACGTACCCGTCACCGCACTGTATGCGCGCCTCGCTGTGCTCCAGTGGCGAAGGCAGACTGGCTGTCTGTCGAGACGCTGGGGTGCAGCGAGGCGCGCATACAGTGCGGCCCCAACATTTTGAATCTAAATGACGGGGTGACGTCCAGAAGGCCCGCAGGCTGCGCCGCGCGGCTTGAACAGACGGCCAGTCTGCCCTGCGCCACGCACCACACCCTGCGGGCCTTCTGGACGTCATGCCGGGTGCGTGGAATAGATCAGAGCATCCCTAGGCTCGGGCAGAACCGACATACTGCAGGCATCGGCGATTAAAGTTTCCACGGGGCAGGCCGATACCCCATACAGGGCATACCGAGAGAACGCCAAGAACCATGAACACCACGATTTCGTCCAACGGCCTGCCGCAGCTTCCGCTTCCGACCACCACCACGGAAAACAGCGCCGCCCAGGCTTCCACGGCCGCTCCTTCGGCCAGCTCGTCGGCCACCCAGACCGGCGACAGCGTCAAGCTGACCGATTCGGCCCGTGCCCTGCACGAAGCCAGCAACGCCAACGCGCCGGTCGATACCCAGCGCGTGGACCAGATCCGGCAGCAACTGGCCGCGGGTACCTACAAGGTCGATCCGCACGCCATCGCCAGCCGGCTGGTGTCGCTGGAAGGCCAGATTGGCAGCAAGTAGAAGAAACCCATGCCATGAGCCCGAACCTGCAGGCCGAACTCGGCGCCGCCTTGCGCAGCGTACTGGATGACATGAGCGCGACCACCGCGCAGCTCATCCACGTGCTGGACGAGGAACGCGAAGCGCTCAACAGCGCCGACGCCAAGGCGCTCAACCGCGCCGGCGAAGCCAAGCAGATGCTGATGCGCCGGCTCGAGCAGCTCGACGTGGAACGCCTGCACCTGTGCAGCACTTCGGCCGAGGCGGCGCAGCAGGTGGATACGCAATGGCGCGAGCTGCTGAAGTCGCTCACGCAGTGCCGCGACAAGAACCAGCGCAACGGCGCGCTGGTCAGCCAACGTTTGGCGCAAGTGCGCAAGGCGCTGGCGGTGCTCACCGGCAACGACACGCAAAGCAGTACGTACGGACAGAACGGAGCACTGCAGGATACGCATCGGTCGGTGCAGCTTGCGCAGGCATGAAGCGACCGGCATAGGGAATACAACAACAGCAACGACGGCATACGACAAACACGCGGATCATCGTCCTTGACGATTCCCATTCCCTGACAAGCAAGACACGCGCTCCACCTTACGTTCGGTATCGAGACCATGACGAGCACAGTTGCTTCCCCGACCAAGCCATTGGGCAACGACACCACCGCCACGCTGAGCGACATGCTGCTGCCGGTGGTGCGCAGTCCGATGCTGGATCAGGAAGAAGAACTGTTCGCCTACGAACTGGTGTTCTACCGCCAGGGCGCCGGCACCGATGCCGACACCACTTTGGTCGGCGGCGTGCTTTCCGGCATCACTGATGGCGCGATCACGCGCCTGGTACGCGGCAACCGCGCCTTCATGCGCCTGCCCCGCACGCTGCTGCTGGAGCAGACCGACATCCTGGCGCACACGCCGCGCCTGGGTGTGATCATCAACCCCATCCACGTGCGCGATACGGCCGTGCTGCAGCGTCTGCAGCAGCTCGCGCTGCGCAATTGCCCGCTGCTGCTGGACCTGGGCAGCACCGACCCCAACACCAGCGAACCGCACGGCGCGCAGGAACCGCTGCTGCGCCTGGCGAGCTACGTGCGCCTGGACGCCAAGGCGCTCGATGCCGAAACACTCGCTGCACGCTGCAAACAACTGCACGACCGCGGCCTGAGCGTGATCGCCGGCAATGTCGACGACCACGCTACCTACGCACGCTGCAAGACGCTGCCGTTCCAGGCCATACAAGGCCGTTATCTATTGGTGCCGCAGCAGATCGAAGTGCCGGTGCTCACCCCCAGCCGCCTCAGCCTGCTGCGCCTGATGAGCGCACTGCAGGACAACAACGCAGGGCCGGTGGAACTGGGCGAAATCATCCGCGACGACGCCGTGCTCAGCTACAAGCTGCTCGGCTGCGTCAACTCCGCGTATTTCGCGCTGCCGCGGCAACTGAAGTCGATCCAGCAGGCGGCGATCTTCTTCGGCGTGGCGCGCTTGCGCAACTGGATCTACACCATGTCGCTCAGCGGCATGGACGATCGCCCGCCGGAACTCTTGCGCACCGCGCTGATCCGCGCGCACATGTGCGAGAAGCTCGCGCAGGGCATGCCGTCGGGCCAGCAGGAAATGGCGTTCATGGCCGGCCTGCTTTCTTTGCTCGACACGCTGCTGTGCGCGCCGATGGAATTCGTGCTCAGCCATCTTCCGCTTGCGCCGGAAATCCGTGACGCGCTGGTCGAGAACCGCGGCCCATTCGCGCCGCTGCTCGAACACGTGTACGCATGGGAAGCGGGCGACCTGAAAGGTTCACAGATGCAGCCGCAGGACATCCGCCGCATGGCCGGCGCGTACTACGCGGCCACGCAGTGGGCGGACCAGGTGTATTCGTTCGCCGAACAGGGCGCGTAGGTTGGGGTGCGAACCCCAATATCGTGATTCCTGCATCAACGGCAATGTTGGGTTTTGCACCCCAACCTACATGTGTCCGTCGAACCGCATCGGCAAGTCGCCGCTGATGCCTTGCGGATGATCCGCCGGCACCGCAAAACGCCAGCGTTGCGCGATCGCCATTGCATTTGAATCCAGCACGCTGTCGCCGCTGGACTGCGCGATCGCCGCGTGCGTGACCTCGCCTTGCCCATCGACGGTCAGATGCAGCACCACATTGCCTACCGCGTGATCTTCCATCTGCGAAGTCGGCAATGACGCGGCTGGCGTCGATACCGGCACCAAGGTCGATTCACTGCTGGGTGGCGTAACCGGTGCAGCGACGGCTTCCGCTTGTGACGGCTCGTAGCGCGGGCGCACAACTTGGGCCACGTGTCTGGGGTGCTCGGTACGACGCATCCACTGCGCCGTCACGGGTCGATGCACCGCAACCGGCCAATCCACGTGCGTATACGTCTGGTCGCAAAGCCATTGAACGCCGCCCACGCTGATTACCAACGCAAGCAGGCTCAAACTGGCAGTGACGCGCAACCGAGGCATAAGACTTATGGCCGCTCCAGTATCGCCACCACGCCCATGCCGCCGGCGGTGCAGATGGAAATCAAACCGCGGCCAGAGCCTTTCTGTTCCAGCAGTTTCGCCAGCGTGGCGACGATGCGCGCGCCGGTGGCGGCGAACGGATGCCCTGCCGCAAGGCTGGAGCCGTTGACGTTGAGCTTGGCCGGATCGATGGCGCCCAATGGGGTATCAAGACTCAGGCGATTCTTGCAGTAATCGGCCGATTCCCACGCGCGCAGCGTGCACAGCACCTGCGCGGCGAAGGCTTCGTGGATTTCGTAGAAATCGAAATCCTGCAGGCTGAGGCCGTTGCGCTTGAGCAGGCGCGGCACGGCGATGGTCGGCGCCATCAGCAGGCCTTCGCCATGCACGAAATCCACCGCGGCCACTTCGGCATCGCGCAGATAGGCCTGGATTTTCAGGCCGCGCCTGGCCGCCCATGCTTCGTTCGCCAGCAACACCGCAGCGGCGCCATCGGACAGGCCGGTGGAGTTGCCGGCGGTGAGCGTGCCCAGGCCGGAGGTCTTGTCGAACGCGGGCTTGAGCCCGGCGAGCTTGTCCATGCTGGTGTCGGGGCGCATGAAGCCGTCGCGTTTCACGCCGCGGAACGGCACCACCAGGTCTTCGAAAAAGCCCCCCTCGTACGCGGTGGCCAGCTTGCGATGGCTGTCCAGCGCCAGGCGATCCTGCGCTTCGCGGCCGATGTGCCATTCGCGCGCCATCTTTTCGCAGTGTTCGCCCATCGACATGCCGGTACGCGGCTCGGCCACGCCCGGGAACGAGGGCTTCAATTCGCTGAAGGAAAACCCGCGCACCGCCGTTCTCAATTTATCCAGCGGCGTCTTGGCGCGGTTCACCGCCAGCAGGCGCTTGCGCAGGCGCTGGCTGTAGACGATCGGCACGTCGCTGGTGGTGTCCGAGCCGCCCGCAATACCTGCTTCGATCTGCCCCGCGGCGATCTTGTTGGCGATGACGATGGCGTTGTCCAGCGAGGTGCCGCAGGCGCGCGCGGTGGTGATGCCGGGGGTGGTCGGCGCCAGGCCGGAACTCAACAAGGCTTCGCGCGCCAGGTTCCAGTCGGAGGCGTGCTTGATCACCGCCCCCATCGCCACTTCGCCCAGCTCCACCCCGTGCAGACCGAAACGTTCGACCAGCGCGCCCAGCACCTTCACCGACATGCCGAAGTTGCCGACGTCCGCATAGGCAGTGTTGTTGCGACAGAACGGGATGCGCACACCGCCGATGACGCCAACGCGCTGCTGCGTGTTTTCCATAGCCTTGACTTGGGTCCCGAAACACCGATCAGGCAAGGCTAACCCGCTCAGCAGCCTGGCGAAAGCCCGAACAGGCGTTTGAACGGCGAATCGTTACGGCGAGGTTGAGAAATGTGCGCTGGGATTCAAGCCTGAATGCCATGGGTGACCGCCATATCGGGCTGCCGCTTCGGGAGGGGCTGCTAGACTTCTCGTTTCACTTATCTAGGTATGACCGCGTGGAATCCCCCGCTTCGCTGCAAGCCCTGCCCGCCGTTCTGGCCCTGGAACTGTCGCCCGGCGAACGCCCGCAGCGCCTCATCCTGAGCCGCGACGAAGCCGCCGAACTGGCGGCGCTGGTGGCGGACGACCTGCATGCGCTGGTGCCCGAGGTGGCCGAAGCCCGCCTGACCCTGGGCGGCGCCGCCTTCGATGCGGTGGAATTGCTGCGTCCCGGCTTCCCGGTGTGGGCCACGCTGGATGAGCTGGCGCGACGGGTACCGCGCGGCCAGCTCGAAAACGTGGTGGCGTTCGGCCATCACGACGGACGCATGCCGGCGCAACCGCTGGAGCCCGACCCCGGTTACGCCGACGGCCCGATGCGCCTGCTGCCGTTGAGCGTGCTCGCTCCGGAAGGCATCGCCGATGCGCTGTCGCAGCGGATGGAAGTGGAACTGGTCGGCCGCGGTGAAGCCGGCGCGCGCACAGCCGACTGGCTGATGCGCCATTTCGACGTTCGCCTGGAACATGCTCGTTATCTCAGCCGCAATGATCTGCTCGCACTCACCTGCGTGCAGTACGAACACGTCAACCTGGCGCCGCTGTGGCAATTGCTGGAAGCGGCGATGCTCACGCCGTATCGCCCCGAAGAGGCACTCAGCGCACGCGGCCTTACGCTGCGCTACGCCGACGGCAAGGCCTGGATGCAATCGCCCGCGCAATGGCTGGCCACGCAAACCGGCACGCCGGCCGAGCGCAGCCATGCCCTGGCCGGTGCGGTGTTCGAACTGCGCCAGTACGCCGCCCTGCTGCACGCGCATGGATTGTCCCTGCATTTAGATAAGGGATCGGCCATCGCCACCACGGACGGCTCCGGCTGGCTGGCCGAAACCGTGGCTACCGCCGATCCGGCCTACGGCGCGCCGACCCTGTTCGCCCACGAAGCGGCCGGCCTGGGCGTGGTCGCGGTCACGGTGGCGCAGCGCGGCGCGGCGGGCACCACCCGCGTGCTGGCGCACGGCTATCCGTTGCGATCGTCGGCGCTGGGGCCATTGGTCACCGCGCTGGCCGATCGATTCGATGCGGCCAGTGATCTGCATGCGCTGGGGAAAATTCAGTTGGATGAGCAAGGCTGGTTGAGTGCGCCGGTGCCTGCGTTGCATTGAAAAACATCTACCTCTGCCTGCTTGCTTCCTCAGGCTTCAAACGTTCCATATGGTCATTCCGGCGAAGGCCGGAATCCATGCTCCGCGCTGGCGAATAGATTCCTCGCTCCTCAAAGCCGAGCACATCCCTGTGCTCTCCCCGCGTGCTGGCCTTCGTCGGAATGACGATGAGGCGAGATTTCGCATCAGGTGATTGAGATACTCGACAGGTATTGAACAAGCCGCGATCAACACGCGAGAACAACGACTTACGCGACTTCTTCTCGTTCTCCCCATCCCGAAAGTAGCCCCACGTCCTCCGCAGAGAGTGCAACCGGCCTGCTTCCGGCGCATGATGTGCCGACGCACGGACGAACCGACACTGCATGCCCAAGCTGACGCACCCCGTCGAAGGCGATCCGCTGGCTCCCGAAGCCGGAAGGGATCTGCTCGCACACGTTGTGCAGAGCGTGCCCGCGCTCATTACCTATGTCGACCTCAACGAACGGTTCCTGTTCGCCAACGAGGCCCATCGTCGCTGGTTCGACATCGAGCCTAGTCAGATCATGGGCCGGCTGGTGAGCGAAGTGCTCGATCCGGAAAGCTACCTGCGCGTGCGCGCCGCCCTGCTGCAGGCATTGGGCGGGCATGCGTCCAGTTATGAAGGCCAGCTGTTCAACCGTCCGCAGCATCGCTACGTGCACGGCAGCTTCACGCCCGATCGCGACGAGGAAGGACGCTTGCGCGGCGTGCTCACCGTGTTCACCGACATCACCGAGCGCCACGCGCTGGAAGAACAACTGCGCGAAAGCGAACAGCGTTTTTCGCTGGCGTTCCAGCACGCCGCCGTGGGCATGGCGATGGTGCTGCCGGACGGCCGCTACCAGCGCGTGAACGCCGCGCTGTGCAACATGCTGGGCTATACCGAAGCGCAGATGCGCAGCATGAACTGGCGCGACGTCACGCATCCGGACGATCTGCCGCTGAGCGAAGCGTTGTCCGCGCAGATCCTCAACGGCCGGCGCGAGGCGTTCCAGACCGAGAAGCGCTACATCCATCGCGATGGCCATTTCGTGCACGTGCAGCTGTCGGTGTCGCAGGTGCGCAGCGAGAACGGGCAGCTCAATTACCTGGTGAGCCAGGTGCAGGACATCACCAAGCGCAAGCACTACGAGGAAGCGCTGTTCCGCGAACGGCAGCTGGCCGAAGTCACGCTCAATTCGATCGGCGACGCGGTGATCACCACCGACATCGCGCTCAACATCACCTCGCTCAACCCGATCGCCGAGGCGATGACCGGCTGGTCCAACGCCGATGCGAAGGGCTGCGCGCTGGACGACGTGTTCCGCCTGCGCGACATCGGCAACCGCCAGTTGCTGGACAACCCGCTGCGCCAGGCCATGCGCCGCAACGCCATCGTGGATTTCAGCGGGCGCGCGATCCTGCTGCATCGGAATGGCTTCGAAACGCCGATCGAAACCTCGGCGGCCTTGATCCACGATCACACCGGCAGCGTGACCGGCGGCGTGCTGGTATGCCACGACATCAGCGAAAATCGCACGCTGGCGCTGAAAATGATCCAGCTGGCCCAGCACGACACGCTGACCGGCCTGCCCAACCGCAGCCTTTTGTACGCGCGCATCGAACAGGCCACTACCATGGCCACGCAGCGCCATCGCCAATGCGCGGTGCTGTATATCGACCTCGACCACTTCCGCCGCATCAACGATACGCTCGGCCATGGCGTGGGCGACCAGGTGCTGCAGGCGGTGGCGCAGCAGATTCGTAGCGTGTTGCGCGACAGCGAAGACATGGCCTTCCGTTACAACGGCGATGAATTCGTGGTGCTGCTGCCGCGCGTGGACGATGCCGACGAAGCGGCCAGCTTCGCGCGCAAGCTGCTCGATGCCATCGCGCTGACCCAGGTGCCGCATACGCCGCCGCTGGACATCCGCGCCAGCATCGGCATCAGCCTGTTTCCGCGCGACGGCATCGAACCAGACGCGCTGGTGCGCACCGCCGACGCCGCGATGTACGAAGTGAAGACGCAAGGCCGCCACGGCTATTGCTTCTATGCGCCGGAAATGAGCCAGCGCTCCGCCGCCAGCCAGCGCATCGAGAACGTGCTGCGCCACGCGCTGGCGCACAACGAACTGACGCTGCACTACCAACCGAAAGTGGACGCCAAGCACGGCCACATCGTCGGTGCGGAAGCGCTGCTACGGCTGTACGTGAACGGTGAGGAAGTGTTTACCCCCGACCAGTTCATTCCGGTGGCCGAAGACACCGGCCTGATCGTGTCCATCGGCACCTGGGCGCTGCGCGAGGCCTGCCTGCAGGCGCGCACCTGGCAGCGCGAAGGCCTGCCGATGTCGATCTCGGTGAACGTGTCGCCGCTGCAATTCCAATACGCCGGTTTCTACGAGCGGCTGGACAGCATCCTCAACGAGACCGGCCTCGACCCGGGCCTGCTCGAACTCGAACTGACCGAACGCACCATGATGAGCGGCGGCGACGGCACCATCCGCCTATTGCGGCGCATTCGCCAGCGCGGCGTGCGCCTGTCGCTGGACGATTTCGGCACCGGCTACAACAGCCTTTCCTACCTTAAGCATTTCCCGGTCGATGCCTTGAAGATCGACCGCGCGTTCGTGCGCGACATCACGCAGGATGCGGAAACCGCCGCGATCACCAGCGCGATCATCGCGATGGCCCGCAGCCTCAACAAGGACGTGATCGCCGAAGGTGTGGAGACGGAAGTGCAAAGCCGCTTCCTGCGCGAAGCGGGCTGCTCGCACATGCAGGGCTTTCTGTTCGGCGCGCCGATGAGGCCGGAAAAATTCGAAGAACGCCTGGCCATCCGCCAACTGACGTAGGTTGGGGTGCAAACCCCAACGTTGTTGAGTGACATGGCGATGTTGGGGTTTGCACCCTGAAATGTCCCCGCATTTTTGGCCTGATATGTTGAGCGGAATGAGCAAGTTAGCTGGCCTGTGCCCGAATGCTCATATTTCCTCACCGTCATTCCGGCGAAGGCCGGAATCTATCGCCAGCACGAAGCATAGATTCCGGCCTTCGCCGGAATGACGTTTTGGCCTATTTTTAGCGGCTCGTAGCATGAAGGCCTTCGTTTTTTCGGAGAAAAAGCGCAGAGCAAAAATGCGGGGATGTATCAGGGTTTGCACCCCAACCTACGTGCGGAACACCCGACGCAATTCCTGCTGCGCACGATCCACCAGCACATCCGGCAATCGATCCACGCGCTGCGGCGCCGGCGGTGTGGCGCGGTCGATCACGTGGTTGTCCGCCAGCATCTGGATCATCGCCAGGTGATCGGCCGCCAGCAGCGCATTGCCCAGTTCGGTCACCGGCGCCTTCGCGCGCGCATCCAGCCGTTCGCGCAGCGCCTGGATCACGTTGGGCGGCAATTCCCAATGCTTGGCCGCACGCAGAGTGAGATGGTTGGCCAGATGGATGTAGCCGATAAGAAAGGAACGGCTGAACACGCCCAGCGTCGGCGGCGCTTCCTGATCGAGCACGCGGATCATCGCGCCCACACCGGCGTTGCACACCACGCCGGCCAGGTACGCCTCGAACGGATCGCCCTGCCCGCGCGCCAGATACATGCTGGCGTGTGCGCAGCGTTCGGCGTGATCCCACAGGCGCTGGCCGGCGGCATGGCCGAGCATGC
>CBJMMB010000027.1:0-34478 GCA_966430775.1 uncultured Dyella sp.
TACGCGACAAAGGATTGCAATCTAGATTTCGCGAAAGATGTGATCAAGAGACAGGACTTGATCCGGGGGTAACCCAACATCTTCGAAGCGACATTGTTGGGTTACGCTTCGCTAACCCAACCTACTCAGCATTCCTGCGGGCACGGGCTCTTTCACTCGCAACACACTCAAGCCCGCTACCAGCAAGCTCGCGCCGCCCAGCAACAGCGCATAGATCGGCTGCCCGTGGAAAAACACCCGCAACAACACGCCCAGCACACTGGCGGCGAGCAATTGCGGAATCACCACGAAGAAATTGAAGATGCCCATGTATACGCCCATCTTCTCCGCCGGCAGGTTGTCCGACAGCAGCGCGTACGGCAGCGACAGGATCGACGCCCACGCAAAGCCCACGCCGGCCATCGGCAGCAGCAGCCAGTTCGGATCGCGGATCAGCAGGAACGACACCAACCCGGCACCACCCAGCCAGAGATTGACCAGATGGCTGATGCGCAAGCCCCAGCGGCGCACCATCAGCGGAATCACCAGCGCGGCCACGGCGGCAAAGCCGTTGTAGGCAGCGAACAGCACGCCCACCCAGTTGGCGCCATTGTTGTACGCCTCCGACTGTGGATCGCTGCTGCCGAAGTGCACCTGCGCCACGCCTGCGGTGGTGTAGATCCACATTGCGAACATGGCGAACCACGAGAAGAACTGCACCAGCGCAAGCCGGCGCATCGCCGGCGGCATCGTGTGCACGTCGGTCATCACCTGCACGAACATGCCGCCGCCCCGCGCCACGCTCAGCCATAGCTGCGCCAATCCGAACGCGGCCAGGCCGCCGGTAAGCAAGTACAGCTCATGTTCCAGTCGATACGCGTGCACCAGCCATATGCCGATCACGCCGCACGCCAACCACACCAGTCCGTGCTTGCGCGCGGTGGCGCGTTCCACTTCCACCGGTTCGGTTTTTACCGCGTCGTCGAATTCGTGCAGTTGATCCGGCGGATATTCGCGTGTGGACAATACTGTCCACAGCACCGAACCGAGCAGCACCGCGCCGCCGATATAGAACGCATCGCGCACCGTCGCCGGCACGCCGCCGGGACCGGCCACATTGCTGATACCCAGGTGCGCCAGCAGATACGGCAGCAACGACGCCACCACCGCGCCGAGGCCAATAAAGAAACTCTGCATCGCATAGCCCAGCGGGCGCTGCCTGGTCGGCAACTGATCGCCAACGAAGGCGCGGAACGGTTCCATCGATACGTTGATCGAGGCATCCATCACCCACAGCAGCAGTGCGGCGATCCACAGCACGCCCGAGTTGGGCATCCACAGCAATCCCAGCGTGGCGAGCACGGCGCCAGCGAGGAAATAAGGACGGCGACGCCCCAACCTTCCCCACGTGCGATCGGAGGCATAGCCGATCAATGGCTGCACGATCAGCCCGGTGAGCGGCGCGGCGATCCACAGCATGGGAATATCCGCCACGCTCGCGCCCAGGGTCTGGAAGATGCGGCTGACGTTCGCGTTCTGCAGCGCAAAGGCGAACTGGATGCCCAGGAAGCCGAAACACATGTTCCAGATCTGCCAGAACGACAGGTTCGGTTTGCGATTCATGGCGTGCCTGTGGTCGGCGTGATGATCAGATCGCCGACGCGCGCATCGTTGAGCGGCCCTTCACTGCCGCCTTTGCCGCCGGTGTAATGCGCGAAGTGCTTCAGATCGCTCATATTGAAGCCCTGTTCCAGTTCGAAGCGGCACACCGCGCCGGCTCTCGCGCTGATCACGCCATAGGTGGACGATTGCTCGCCCACGCTGTGCGGCATCACGATCGGAACGCGTTGCACCGCATCGCCGCCGCAATGCGCCACCAGGAATTTCACCGCCGCAGTGACGCCGGTCTCGATCGTGCCGTGGTCGTTTTCATAGCGCAGCGCGACGCGATAGCGGCCGGTGGCGGGTGCGGTCCACGCGCGCGGCCAGCCATCACCGACCGCCATCGGCTCGCCGCCACAAACCAGCGGGCTGTGCAGCGATTCAAGGCCATGTTCGTCCGCGCGCGTCACGCTCACGCACGGCGGCTGCGCGCCTTGCGCGATATAGGTGCTGCCGTCGATGCGGCCAACGCGCTGCGCATCGGCATACAGCACCACCTTGCCGTCCGCCTGCACGCGCCAGCCTTTGTTGTCCTTCTCGATCGACGGCGCATCGGGCGCGGCCGGCGCATACAGCGGTGCGTCGGTGCGCATGGGAATGGCCGATACGTCGATCGCCTTCAGCGTCACGACCGTTTCCGTGCCGCGTTGCTTGATGGTGTCAGTTACCAGCAGATCGCCCTGCAAGGCGCGCGGACGGCGCAGCGTGATGGTGCGGTCCGGCATCGTCAGGCTGATGCTGTCCTTGTCGCCGAACAGCATGGGCACCAGCGAGACCGGCAGCTTCGGTTCGATGCGTCCGTCCTGGGTCAGGCCGAATACGCCTTCGCTGACCATGTCCAGATACGCCGCCACCGACCATAGCTGGCGCGGCGAATCGACCACCGGACCGCTGAGCTTGCCTTCATCGACGTGCGTGGCCTGCGTGACGAGTTCGTAGTTCTCCATGTTGGAGCCGCTCATCGCCGCGCCACGCATGATCGAACGCAGCTCGTGCGCGATGCGCGCCGGATCGTTCACCATGCGTGCTGCGCGCAAAGCGTAGGCGCTGACGAACGGCCAGATCGCGCGGTTGTGATAGATCGGCTGATCGGCGCGCTCGGGCCAGATCACCGGACTGCCGGCCGGCCAGGTCGGATAGTTCGCCAGCGCGATACGCGCCGCCTCGCCTTCGGCCACGCCGCTGGTGATCGCCAGGGCGGTGCCGAGCAGGTCGTAGGTGTCGTACGGCGTGCCGTCGCCGCCGATGTAGCTCATGTACAGGCCGCGATCCTTGCGCCAGAAGCGTGCGTTGATGGCGGTCTTGAGCGCGCTCGCCTGTTCGTCGTAGCGCTTTGCCTTGGCCGTATCACCGTGTGCCTTGGCCAGCCGTGCGGCCAGCTGCAACGCCTGGTAATGCAGCACATTGGTGGACAGTGCGAACGACTGCGCGATGAACACCACGTTGTCGGCCGTCCATGCTGGATAGGTCTGCTGGCGCCAGTCGAGGAACGAGGTTTCGCCGCGATACAGCCCCATGTTCGCGTCGAACACGTACTGACGATCCTGCGCCAGGGTGTCGTTCAAGGCGCGGTACACGTTGCCGGCAAAGGCCTTGTCGTCCAGCAGATGCTGCGCGCCGAGGAACCACACCACGCGATCGGTGCTGATCGGCCAGCTGCCGCCGGAGCCCGTGTCCTGCATCACGTACAGGCCTTGCGGCTGGGACGGATCGCGCACGTCCGACAACTTGAAGCTCAAGCCGTTGCGCGAACGTTGTGGATCGAATTTCCACAAGCCCAGATCGATCGAATAGGAAAGATCGCGCGTCCACACATACGGCCACTTCGCGCCGGTCTCGAAGCAGGTGCACGGAATCGGCTGGCCATGGTCGAAAGCGCCGTCACGGATCGCGGTGACCGAATCCTGCGTCAGCTCGTCCTGCGCCATGGCGAACAGGCCGTCGAACATTGGGCTGGCGGTTTGCGCGCGCATGCGCTGCGCGGCGATGTCGCGCTTGCCGAACGGACCGGTCAGGGTGAAACGTCCGTCCTTGCTGGCGCTCATATGCGCCTGCGCGCCGCGCCAGCTCACTTCATCGCGCCAGGCATCCCCTTGGGCGCCCGCGGCCAGGGCCGCCATCATCACAACGCTAAGCATGCGCACTCCGCGGATGGATCATCCACCTGATTCTGTTCCCGGTTTATGTCATGACGCGACGCGATGTACATGCTGCGACTGCAGCATGACGTTTATCGTTTCGCGCGGGCGAGTGCGCATGGTAGGCAAGGCGAAGGCTGGTGACGGGTTTTTGCATACGTATTCATGCGCGCGACGCACCCGTAGGTTGGGGTGCAAACCCCAACGTCGTCATCCCTGCCAGAAGTTGGGGCTTACACCCCAACCTACGCTCTCAGCGCAGCTCGACCACCACCAAGCCCTGCGGCGGAATATCGATCCGCAAGCGGCCCTGCTGCAGCGCCAGCGATTCCGGCTGCGCCAATTTGCCCGCTTCACGCAATTGCGCAATCTGCTCGCGCGATGGGAAATCCGGACGCCCCATCGCATCGAACGCTGCCACCGCGTTGCCGTGCGTTTCGTCCACACGCCACACAGTCGCTTTCGCATCCGCAGCCAGATGCGAGACGTCGACCTCGAAATGCTTCACCGAACCCTGCGGCGCGCCCTTGGTGTAGGTATCGGTATCGCCCACCGGTGGTGCGTAGTTCCATAGCGCCAGCACCAGCGTGCCATCCGCGCGGCGCGTGACCAGTGCGCTATCGGAAGATGTCGGCAGGCGCAGGTCGCCCAAACGATGCAACAGGGCGAACGCATTGAACGCAGGCTTCGGAATGCGGTCGGCCGCGATCAAGCCGAAGCCGCCGTAGAACGGATTGCGCACCACGCCCTGTTCCTCGAACACGTCGGAGAAGCTCCAGTAGCTCATCAACTCCACCTTGCCGGCGCATTCGCGGATCGTATTCGCCATCCACGGGCCCATATAGACGGTGTCGGTCACGTTCGGCAGGTTGGCGTAGGAGGCGTTGTACTCGCTGAAGATCAACGGCATCTTCGGATACGGCGAGGCGGCGATTTCGCGATGCACCTTGTCCACCGAACGGCAGACCATGTCGGCACGCGGAATGTTTTCACCGGTCTTGAACACGTTCTGCGCGGTGTCGTCGCCATACACGTGCGTGCTGACGAAATCCGCCGGCACCTTTGCATCGCGCACGTGCTTGAGGAAATCCGGCACCCAGGCCGCCTGCGCCGTCGCCGGCCCGCCCACGCGCAGGCGCGGATTGACCGCCTTGAGCGCGCGCGCCGTGTGGTCGTACAGCGTGTAATACGTGGCTTGCTCCGGATGTCCGCCCCAGAACGCCAGGTTGGGTTCGTTCCACACCTCGAAATACCAGCTGGCCACCTCGTCGATGCCGTAGCGCGCGATCAGGTGCTCGGCGAAGGCGTGGATCAGCGCATCCCATTCGGCGTAATCCTTCGGCGGCATCACGTTCGGGTGATACCAGAAATCATGCTGCTGCGACGGATCGGAACTCAGTTCCGGCGGCATGAAGCCCAACTCGACGAACGGCTTGACGCCTCGCTCCAGCAGGCCGTCATAGATCTGGTCGACATAAGAGAAGTTGTAGGCGATGCGGCCATCCTTGTCGCGCCTGACCACACCCACGTCGCGGTCGAAGATGCCGTGGAAGCGCACGTAGCCGAAACCGGTGGCCGCATGTACGGCCTCGATGTCCTTGCGGTAGTCGTCGCGCAAGGCGAGCGATGCGCGCCCCGAGCCGAACATCTGCTCCCAGAAATGCGGGAAGGCCGCGCCCTTCGCCGTGGCGTCCACCTTGAGCGTGACGGTATCGGCCGATGGCGGCGTCGCAGCATGGGCGGCGCCGAAGACAAGCAGGATGGCGAGGCCAAGCGTTGATGCGGTGCGGCGAAAAAGGGGCATGGCGATTCCTCGGGTTTTGCCGACATGTAAACGTTTACTTACGCGAGGCGCAAGTGTCTTACAGATGAGGGGTGCGTTCAATGCCGATTGTGCCGATGCCGTCTCGTAGGTTGGGGTGCAAACCCTGAAATGTCCCCGCATTTTTGGCCTGATATGTTGAGCGGAATGAGCAAGTTAGCTGGCCTGTGCCCGAATGCTCATATTTCCTCACCGTCATTCCGGCGAAGGCCGGAATCTATCGCCAGCACGAAGCATAGATTCCGGCCTTCGCCGGAATGACGTTTTGGCCTTTTTAGCGATTTCGTAGCATGAAGGGCTTCGTTTTCCGGAGAAAAAGCACAGAGCAAAAACGCGGGGATGTATCAGGGTGCAAACCCCAACATCACGGTGCCTGGAACATGGCAATGTTGGGGTTCGCACCCAACCTACGTAGCTTCAACGTACGCCGGATGCACGAAGCACGACATGCCTGGCGTGGCCGGCTACAAGGCGCAACAGAGTCACGCTGCCGTAGCGATCATGATCCACCGCCCAACCTTCGCCCTTCGCCGCCTGCAGCGCATCGGCATCCGGATACGCTTTGAGCGTTCCCGCGCCAGTGGCCGCCACGCCGTGCACTTTCACCAGGTAGTACTTCAGCGCCGGTTTGTAACTGCCATGCGGCGCCTCGATGCCGAAGTCGACGCGATCGTCGCGTCGCTGCGTACTCAAGCGTTGCGAGTAGAACGCGCCGTGCTCGTAGGCATAGGTGCTGCCGTCATCGTCGTAATAATCGAAATGCGTGGCATGGTCGGCGGGAAAGACGTCCACGGTAAGCTCGCTCACCGGCCGCTCGCCCACATAGTCCATCGCCGGTTGCGTGGGGATGATCGCGCCGTCGCGGATGAAAAACGGAATATCGCTCCAGGTTTTGCTGTCCACGGCGTAATGGATGGTCTGGCCACCCCGGTAGACCTTGCCGGTGAAGTAATCGGTCCACTGCCCGGCCGGCAGATAGATGTCTTTCTCCGCCTGCCCTTTCGCCACCACCGGCGACACCAGCAGGCTTTCGCCGAACATCCAGGCATCCACGTCGTCGCGCACCTGCGGATCGTCGGGATAGTCGAAGGTCAGCGGCCGCACGATGCCCACACCTTCCGTGGTGGCCATGCGCTCGTAGCTGTAGATATAGGGAATCAGCGCATAACGCAGGCGCATGGCGTCGGCCGCCGCTTTTTCCGCCATGGGGCCATACATCCACGGCTGGCGCTTTTCGCCCAGCGTGCCGTGCACGCGGAAGATCGGCACGAACGCGGCGAACTCGATCCAGCGCGCGTAATTTTCGCTATCCGGATGGCCTTTGAAACCGCCGCCATCCATGCCCCACTTCATCTCGCCCACGTCGATGGCGCTCAGCATGCGCTGGCGCTGCGCGGCCATGCTGTCGAAGCCGGTGTCGATGTCGCCCGACCACAAACCGTAGGCATAACGTTGCGCGCCGAGGTAGAAGTCGCGGTTGATCGACCACACGCGGATCGGCGTGTAGGCGCGCTGGCCTTCATACAGCGCGCGCTGCATATTGAGGAATTGCGTGTTGCTGTTGGTGTCGTCCGCCTCGTCGTTCCACCAGCCGACGATGCCGGTGTCGAAGGAATGCTTGAGCGCATCGTTGAAGAACCATGCACGCACCGCGGACTGGTCGAAGTCGAGCTCACGCACGAGTTTCAGCGAGAAATAATCCGGATTCTGCGGCTTGCCGGGCACCCAGAACCCATGCGCCTCGGCGTAGCGCCCTTCCACCGTGTCGACATGGATGCGCGGCTTCATGATGCCGGTCATATGCATGCCGAGCTGGTCCATGCTGTTTTTCAGCGCACCGCTGGGGCCACCCGGAAATTTCTTTTCGTTCCAGCGGAATTCGCCGTAGTTGTCGTCGCCCCAGGCTTTCCAGTCGAAGTCGAAGGTGAAGTTGTCGATCGGAATGTGCCGGCTGCGGTAGCCCTTCACGATGGCCAGCAATTCCTGCTGGTCGATGCCCCACTGGCTGTTGGTGAAGCCCATCGCCCATTTCGGAAACATCGGCGGCGCGCCGCTCAAGGTGGCGAGCGCGGCGAAGATCTTCGGCGGCCTGCCGGCGATTACGTCGTAACTGACATCCTCGCGGCTGATGCCGCTGACCGCCAGATGATCGCCCGCCAGATCGAATTTGGCGCCGACCGTATCGACCAGCACGCCGTAGCCGCGCGTGCTCCACACGAACGGTCCGCCCGGATAACCCTGCTCGCCGGCCTTGGCGATCTGCACGCCATGGCGTAGCAAGCCGCCCTTGGCCGGCTCGAAGGCGTCGTAGCCGCCGATGCCGTAGAGCGCATCGCCGGCGTCGTGCTGCAGATCGATGCGACGTTCCATCAGGCTGGCCGGGTCGGTCTGCAGCAGCGGCTTTCCTTGCGCGTCGGCGATGGTGAGGCGACCGGTCTGTTTGTCCCAGCTGGCGGTCAATTCGCTGCTGGCCACCGATGCACCATCCGCGCTGCTGCGCACGCGCAGGTTCGACAGCGGGTCGCGCGAGCCATGCGGATCCATCACGATTCCCGGACGCGTGCTGCGCCCATGCGGCATGCCGTGGATCTGTACCACGTTTGGCGCAACGAAACGCACGCTGATGCGGTCGTTGCCCTGCACCAGCTCGATGCCGCGCGCATCAGCGTGATCGAGCTGGAACGTGGCGGGAGTTTGGTCAGCGAAAGCCGAGCAAGACGTGGAAGCGATCAGCAGGCCATAGACGGCCAGGTTACGCAGGGTTGTCATCCACCCATCCTTCTTGTCGCAACGGGGAGCAGGGTTTCACGTGAGGCTCCCGACTATAACCGCACTCGATCAAGGCAGGGGTAGGTTGGGGTGCAAACCCCAACGTCGGGGCGCATGGACGTGCCGAATGTTGGGGTTTGCACCCCAACCTACGGCGCCCGAGGCGGCATACGTCACCGCAAGATCGCGGTCGTATACGGCGGCAAGGTCAGCTTGCCATTCGCCAGCACCACGCCATCCTGGCTATGCAGCAACACCGACGTCACCTGCGCATCCGCGCCCAGTTCGAACACACGCGCTTCACGCGACAGGTTGTGCACCAACAGCACGCGCGACTGCGCGTCTTGCAGCGTGTACGCCAGCAGATGCGGATCGGCCGCGGGCACGTCATGCAATACGCCGTCGCGCAGCGCGCTTACCTGCTGGCGCCAGCCGATCAGCGTGCGATACAGGTTGAGCAGCGAACCGGCGTCGGCTTGCTCGGCCTCCACCGAAATCGCCGCATCGTCGCTCGTGCTCCAGTCCTTCCAGCTTGCCGTGCCCTGGCCTTTGCCATTGCGATACCAGCGCATCGGTTCGCGGATGTTCTCGTCAGGCTTGGCGCCCTGCATGCCCAGCTCTTCGCCGTAGTAGATAAAGGGATGACCCGGCAGCGTGAGCAGCAGCGCGGCGGCCACGCGCATATGCGCCATGTTGTCATCGAGCTGGCTCATCACGCGATCCTGGTCGTGATTGCTGAGGAACGGCGCATCGTCGAAATCGCCCTGCGCATGCGCGCGATAGGCTGCGTAGGTGTATTGCAGCCCGCGGCATACACCTAAGTTACGCTCCTGGTTCACGCTCTGGATCAACTGCATGGCGAGCGGAAAATCGAAGACGGTATTCAACGGCCCCATGTACGGCGTCAGATCGTCCGGATTCTGGCGCGACACCTCGCCCACCAGCCATACGTGCGGATTGGTCGCTTCCAGCGCATGGCGGTATTCGCTCCACCAGCGCAGGTTCTTCTGCAAGGCGATGGGATCGTTCATATCCGTGCGCAGATCGTCGTAGACATGCTGCGCGGCATCCAGGCGAAAACCGTCCACACCTTGCCGCAGCCAGAAGCGGCCCACGTCGATCATCGCCTTACGCACGGCCGGGTTGTCGTAATTGAGATCGGGCATGGCGGCGACGAAGGTGCCTTCGTAATACGCGCCATTGGCCGCGCGATGCCACGCAGGACCGCCGACGGCGCTGACAGCCTTGAGGTCGGTGCCCGGCTTGGCCCACAGGTACCAGTCGTGATGCGGATCTTTCGGATCCAGCGCGGCCTTGAACCACGGATGCTGGTCGCTGGTGTGGTTGATCACCATATCCATCACCACCTTGATGCCGCGCTTGTGCGCCTCGGCCACCAGCTTCTTGAAATCCTGCAACGTGCCGTACTGCGGATTGATGCCTTCGTAATCGGTGATGTCGTAGCCGTGGTAGGTCGGCGAAGGATTGATCGGCATCAGCCAGATGCCGCTGACGCCCAGCGACTTGATGTAGTCGAGCTTGGCGGTGACGCCGTTGAGATCGCCGATGCCATCGCCGTTACTGTCGTAGAACGCGCGCACGAAGATTTCGTAATAGACGTCCGACGACGCTTGCGCAGCCGGCTTCGTTGCGGTTTTTTCTTGTGCAAATGATGGAGCGGACAGCAGCGCGAGCGCCGCAACGATTACGACGGAACGTAGTGCGGATGTGAACTTGAACATAGGGTCGCCTCCCGGGGATGGAGTGTCGTCGTCACGGCACGGCCGCGCAACGAGTCGGGAAACGATGCGAGGCGAAGCGGATCGCGCCTGGAAAAAGACCCGGCTCCACAATCGTCAACGGAGCCGGGCCGGGGGAGCGCGCCGGACACCACGGGAGGGTGTCCGGCACGTTGCTTCACTTACAGCTTGAAGTTCACGCCCAGGTAGCTGGTGCGTCCGAAGTACTGGATCGTACCGGTCTGCTGCGGATTACCGCCGAAGTAGGTCTTGGTCGGCTGGTTGCTCATGTTGAGCATCTGGTACACCACGCTCAGCTGCTTGGTGATGTTGTAGGCCGCCTGGAAGTCGTACACCGTTTCGGAGGCGAACGTCACCAGCTGGTTGTTCACCGCAATCTGCGTGTTGGAAAGGAACGACGAGCGGTAGTTCGCCGACAGACGCGCGGAGAACGTGCCGTTGTCGTAGAACACCGCCGCACTCGCCACGCGCTTGGACAAGCCCGGCAAACCGATGTACGTGGTCGGGCCGGCCAGGTTGGTCGGGTTGTGCACGTTGCTGTTGGTCAGCGCCAGGTTCGCATCGAAGCCAAGTCCGGACCAGATGCCCGGCAGGAAGTGCGTCTTGGTGAACGATGCTTCGATACCGCGCACGTCGCCGCCCTTGGCGTTGTACGAGGTCTGGTACTGGCCGTTCGCATACGGCTTGCCGGTGTTCGGATCGTTCGGCACGGTGATGCCGATCGAGGCGAAGTCGAAGTTGTTGTAGGTGACGTTCTGCACGAACGAATTCACTTTCTTGAAGAACACGCCGGCCGTCACCGCGCCAGTGGAATCATCGAAGTAGTGCTCGTAGTCCAGGTCATATTGCGTGGCGCGCAGCGGATCGAGCAGCGGGCTGGTGCTGCCCCACACGTTGTACTGGCCGTTCGAGACCCACGAACCGGCGCCGGCCAGCATCGTGTTGATCGGTGGACGCGACAGCGCCTTCGATGCCGAGAAGCGCGTCTGGTCGTTGTCGGTCCAGTGATAGATCAGGTTCAACGAAGGCAGGTAATCGGTATAGGTCTTGCCCAGCTTGATCGGCGCGTAATCCCTGCTGGTGTAGCCATTGCCATCGGTGATCGGAATGCCCGCGCCATTGCCGACCTGCTGCAGGCCATAGCTGTACTGCGATTGGCGCGACACGCGCACGCCGACGTTGCCGGTCAACTCGTGGCCGAACAGTTGCGCGTCGATGTCGCCCATCACGAACAGGTCACGCGTCTTTTCGTTGACCGAACCGCTCTGGATTTCCGACCAGCTCTGGTCGTTGATGTTCTTCACCGGGTTCGCAACGATGCCGTGCGCGGCAAGAATGCCCGGGCCGTTGAGCGTCAGGAAGCAGGGGAAGCCGCTGAACTTGCCCTTCCAGCAGGTGACTTGCGCGTCACCGGCCGGAATGGTCAGCGGCAGCTGATTCTGGGTGGATGGGCTGCCGGCATAACCGCCCCACTCCGAACCATACACGTAGACCTCGCGATCGGCGTTGTACGTGTGGTTGTTCAAGTACACACCCGCTTCGACGGCCGAGAACACCGGGTTCTCCGGCAGGTCGTACTGCACGGCGGTGCGGAACGCCTTGTTCCGGTCGTGGTAGATGTACGGATACACGCCGTAGCGCGACAGGGCCATGTCGTTGAGATTGGTATACAGGCCCGGGTTGGCAAGCGATACGTCGCCGATGTTGCGGCCCTTGAACTGGAACGTGGTCGACTGCGGCATCAGCTTCGGAGCGCTGGTGCCCAGGCCGGTGTACGGATCGGCGGTGGTGTCGACGTTGATCTCGTTGCTCATCGCACGCGACATCGAGATGTCCGATTCCACGTGCCAGTTGCCGTGGTGCCACTTCATGTTCAGGCCGCCGGAGAACACGCTCTGGTGCTTGGTGTAGTTGTCGGCGGTGGTTTCGTTGGAGAACTGGGTGGTGCCGTCACCCGTTGCCGTGCCGCCGATCACCGTACCCAGCGAGCTCAGCACCGGATTGGTGATCTGCGCGTTGTTGCCGTAGAAGTTCTGCGAACGCAGGCCGTAGCCGAACGAGGAGTTGAAGAACTTCGAAAAGAAGGTGTCCGCGGTAAGCTGCAGCTCATCGGTCGGCTTCCACACCACCGTGGCGAGATAGCCGCGACGACGCTCTTCGCCGCCGTTCTGCTGCAGCTGATAACCTTCGGGCAGATAAGCCTGCTGCGAGGAATTCTTGTTCAACGTATAGAGCGAGCCATCCGACGCCTCGCCCACGAACTGCTCGGCCACGTGCGGCTGATACAGGTCCGCAAAGCCCAGCCCGATACCCAGCGTGTTGTGCAGGAACTTGCCCTGGTAAGCCACGCTCAGGCGATAGCCGACCGGATTGGCGTTCGGCACGTCGTGCGCCTGGCCGTCATAGCTGCCGCGCGCGTCGATGTTGAGCGACTGGTCCTTGGTGTTGTCCAGCGGATTGGCCGTCTGCAGCGCGATGGTGCCGGCCACGCCGCCTTCGATCAGCGAAGCCTGCGAGGTCTTGTACACCGTCGCCATGTTGATCAGTTCCGACGGGTACTGATCGAACTCGATGTAGTTGGTGCCGCTGGTCGACGGCTGCTCGCGGCCGTCCAGCGTGGTGAGGATGAAATCACCGGAAAGGCCGCGGATGTTGATCTGCGACGCCTGGCCGGCGATGCGCTCGGCCGAGACGCCGGGCAGATGCGTCAGCGAGTCGGCGATCGACTGATCCGGCAGGCCGCCGATATCGGCCGCGGTCACCACGCTCTGGATGGTGTCGGCATAGCGCTGGTAGTCGATCGACTTTTCCACGCTGCTGCTGAAACCGGTCACCGTCACCGTGGACAGGCTCTTGGCGAGCTGCGCCTGGCTCTTCGGATTGGTCGTGGCCTGCGCCGTGCTGCCGTTGCCGTTGTCGTTGCTGGCGGTGCTTGCCTGTTGCGAGGTGCCGGGCGTGGTCTGCGCGCCGGTGTTGTCCGTCGCGGCCTGCACGCCGAAAGCCATGGTGAGACCGGCCGAAGCAAGAGCCATCACCAGCAAATTACGCTTGAGTATCACGAGTCCCCTCCCCAAAAAAACGTTCTTGTAGTCGCCTCTTGTTGGTGGCCGACGCGTTGTTTGCATTGCGTTCGGCGCCCACGCAGACGGACGAATCCGGCGGCGTGAGTGGATGGTAGGGCGCGCGTTTCCAAGCAAACCACATCATGCATACGTATTCATACCGACGCCCCGAACGTGCGCATCGCAGCGCAGCATGAGCGCTACGCATGCACGCGCTATCACGCGGAAATCGCCGAAAACCCGATGATTTGCGCCATTTTTGCCGTTCACCTCGAACGCGGCGCGCATCATCGCCATTGCATGTTGCACGCCGCATAACGCAACCGCAGCACGAATGAATACGTATGCATGCTATGCAAGCAAACAGAACCTGCCGACTAAGCTGCACCACGCCAGCTTCTTCAGGGAATAAGGACGAGGGGAATAGGGAAAAGTGAAGAGCCTGCCGCGTCGCGCGCCTGACCATTCCCGATTCCCTTGTCCTTAGTTCCCTGGTTATTTAGGGAAAACCTTGCACATGACCGATGCATCCTGGTGGCGCGGCGCCGTCATCTATCAGATCTATCCACGCAGCTTTCTGGATACCAACGGCGACGGCGTGGGTGACCTGCCGGGCATCATCCAGCGCCTGGATTACGTAGCGAGCCTGGGCGTGGACGCGATCTGGATCGCGCCGTTCTTCCGTTCGCCGATGGCCGATTTCGGCTACGACATCGCCGATTACCGCGACGTGGATCCGCTGTTCGGCACGCTGGAGGATTTCGATCGCCTGCTCGCCAAGGCGCACAGCCTGGGCCTGAAAGTGATGATCGACCAGGTGCTCAGCCACACCTCCGACCAGCACGCATGGTTCAAGGAAAGCCGTGAAAGCCGCGACAACCCGAAGGCCGACTGGTACGTGTGGGCCGATGCAAAACCCGACGGCAGCCCGCCGAACAACTGGCTGTCGATCTTCGGCGGTTCGGCCTGGCAGTGGGAACCGCGGCGCGGGCAGTACTACCTGCACAATTTTCTCGCCTCGCAACCGGACGTGAATTTCCATCATCCGGACGCGCGCGCGGCGGTGCTGGACAACGTGCGCTTCTGGCTGGACAAGGGCGTGGACGGGCTGCGCCTGGACGCGATCAACTTCTGCTTCCACGACCGGCAACTGCGCGACAACCCGCCCAAACCGAAGGAAAAGCGCGTCGGCCGCGGTTTCAGCCCGGACAATCCGTACGCGTTCCAGTATCACCTGTACAACAACACGCAGCCGGAAAACCTCGCGTTCCTGGAGGAACTGCGCGCCCTGCTCGACCGTTATCCGAACGCGGTGTCGCTCGGCGAAATTTCCTCGGAAGATTCGCTGGCGACCATGGCCGAATACACGCACGGCCATCGCCTGCACATGGGCTACAGCTTCGAGCTGCTCAGCAGCGATTTCAGCGCTGCGTACATTCGCAACACGGTGGAACAACTCGAAGCGCAGGTCAGCGAAGGCTGGCCGTGCTGGGCCATTTCCAACCACGACGTGGAGCGCGTGCTGACGCGCTGGGGCAACGGCAATGCCTCGCCGCGCCTGGCCAACCTGCTTACCGCAATGGTGTGCTCGCTGCGCGGCTCGGTGTGCGTGTATCAAGGCGAAGAACTCGGCCTGACCGAAGCGGAAGTACCGTTCGAATCACTGCGCGATCCCTACGGCATCACCTTCTGGCCGAACTTCAAGGGCCGCGACGGCTGCCGCACGCCGATGCCGTGGAACGACAGCCCGTTCGCCGGCTTCAGCACCATCGCGCCATGGTTGCCGATCGACGAAGCGCACAAGACCCTCACCGTCACGCACCAGGAAGCCGATCCGAATTCCGTGCTGCACGGTTTTCGCCGCTTCATGCAATGGCGCGCCGCGCAGCCGGCCCTGCAGCGCGGCGACATCCGTTTCCTCGACGTGCCCGAACCGGTGCTGGCGTTTGTGCGTAGCCATGCGGGTGAGCGGGTATTGGCCGTGTTCAATCTCGGCAAGCGATCGCTGTCACTGGCGTTACCCGGTTTCGATAACGCGATTTCCCTGGATGGTCACGGGCTTGAGCAGGGCAAATTGGAAAACGGGCAATTGACCCTGCCCGGACACGGCGTGTTGTTTGCGCGATTCTGAAACCGTGCCGAAAGGTTGTGTAGGTTGGGTTAGCGCAGCGTAACCCAACGATTTCGCTTCGAACATGTTGGGTTACGCTGCGCTAACCCAACCTACCAAAGCCACGCCACAGTCGCGTAGGCTGGGCTGAGCGCCAGCGAACCTCAGCACCGCATCAGTCGGCATGGCGATGCTGGGGTTCGCTGGCGCTCAGCCCAGCCTACGAGGCGTTCGAGGCAGCACAGTTGCGCCAGCAACGATTTGATGCGCGGCACCACGACCACCACTCACGAAAGTCATGTCGCCCAGGTCGTGGATAAACGGTTAAAATCCCGTAGTTCCGGCCGGGCGCACGCATCATCCCCGTTTGGACGGCTTCCGGCGATCGTCAAAAACGTCCCGGAATGCCGGCATTCGACGCGCTCCCACGCTCATGCACGGCGCACCTCGCGCGCGCATGGCGACTGCGGCCGGCCCTTGCCCCCGAACTATCCGAGGATCACAGGTTTTGAATACAGCGAACGATACGGCAGCCCGGCGCAATCCTGGCGTGAGCGGCATGAGCCTGTATGTACCCCAGCCGCGTGTTTCCCTGCGCGACTGGTGCGAGTGGACCGGCAATTCCTGGGACAAGGTCCAGGCCGTGGTGGGCCGCAGCTTCCGTCGCCCGGCACCGTATGAAGACGCCTACACCATGGCCGCCACGGCCGTGCTGCGGCTGATCCGCAACTACAACGTCGACCCGCGCAACATCGGCCAACTGGCGCTGGGCACCGAAAGCAGCAAGGACAATTCCGCCGGCGCGGTGATCGTGCGCGGCATGGTCGACCGCGAACTGGAACGCTTAGGGCTGCCGCGCCTGTCGCGCCAATTGGAAGTACCCGAATTCAAGCACGCCTGCCTCGGCGGCGTGTACGCGCTCAAGAGCGCACTGCGCTACGTGGCGTTCGACGGCCACGGCAAGCAGGCGATCGTGGTGTGCAGCGACATCGCCGAATACGAGCGCGGTTCCAGCGGCGAACAGACGCAGGGCGCCGGCGCGGTGGCGATGCTGGTGGAAGCGCAGCCGAAGCTGTTCGAGGTGGACCTGGCCCATTCGGGCAGCGCGTCCGATTACCGCGGCCCGGATTTCCGCAAGCCGTTCCTGCGCCATTTCCATCACAGCTACGGCAAGCAGCATCAGCGCCTGCACGATTTCCCGATCTTCAGCGGCAAGTACTCCACCTTCGCCTACCTGGACGAAGTGGGCCAGGCCACCGATGCGATGATCGAGCGCCTGGGCGTGAGCGACCTGGATTTCCTGCATGGCGCGGACGGGCTGTTCTTCCATCGCCCGTATCACATGATGCCGCTGCAGGCGCTGGCCTTCATTTACGCCCGCGCGCTGGCGCGTGCGCCGCAGCCGAACGCCGAGTTCGCCGCGCTGTGCGAGCAGGCCGGCGTGTCGGCCGAAGGCGTGGTCGAGGAATGCCGCAACCGGCCGGACCTGTTCGGCGACTTCCTGCGCAACGGCAGCCATTCCGAGGCGCCGCAGGATGCGCATCCGCTCACCACCAAGTTGTCCGGCATCGTGCGCAAGAGCCCCGCGTTCCAGCAATTGCTGGCCACGCGCGTGAACCTCGGCACCGACTGGGCGATGGAACTGGGCAATCTCTACACCGCTGCGCTGCCGGCGTGGGTCGCGGCCGGTTTCGAGCAGGCGCTGGAGCACGACGTCGACTGGACCGGCGCCAAGCTCTACGCCATCGGCTACGGCAGCGGCGATGCGGCCGAAGCGATTCCGCTACGCGTGGTGCCGGGCTGGCGCGAGGCGGCGGCGAAGATCGGCTTCCGCGATGCCTTGGCCGCCTCGGCCGATCTCACGCGCGAACAGTACGAGGCCATGCACGACGGCCATCACGTGGAACTGCACGTGCCGCCGCGCGACCAGTTCGTGATCACCCACACCGGTGACACCTACGAAGCGGCGTTCCAGGATCTGGGCGTCGACTACTACGACTTCGTGCAGTAATGCCTGACTGGCCTGGCCGCTGGCATCCATGCGGCCAGACTTCTGCGGATCGCCCCGTGCGTTTGGGGCCTGATGACGATCGCTCATAAAGGGGCGTCGTCGAGGCGATTGTGCGCCGCGTGCTGTAGCGCCCTCACCGCCGATCGCTTATGCTGCTTTGCACAAATGCTCGCGAAGGGCGGCTCGAGGGACGCCGCCCCCATCATTGCCATTGGGGAGAAATCAGATGTTGAAGCCACGGGCGCTTGCCGCCGCCATGTTTTGCCTGCTGGGGGCCAGCACGGCCGCACACGCAGACGGAGACATCTTCAGTAACGGCCATGTGGACGGCGACCTGCGCCTCTACAACTACAGCCGCCTGTACGCCAGCAAGACCGTACCGAACGCCGACGCCTTCGCCATCGGTGCGCTGATCAACGCGCAAACCGGCACCTTCCTGACCGGCTTCAGCGTCGGCGCCTCGTTCGCCACGGCCAATTCGCTGGGCACGCATTCGGATACATCGGCGAAGATCGACACCACGCTGACGGGACCTGCCAATTCCATCGGCACCTTCAGCCAGGCCTACCTGCAGTACCAGCACGGCATGTTCCTGTTCCGCGGCGGCTACCAGTACCTCACCGACGATCCGTGGATGGGCAACAACGATGCGCGCATCATTCCTTCCTCGTACAACGCACTGAAAGTGCAGATCACGCCGGTGACCGGCTGGAACCTGTTCGCCGTGCGCGAATACAGCTGGAAGAGCCGCACCTCGCGCGGCATGTATCCGGACAACCTGTACTACCCGTCCAAATACGATGGCGATTCGAGCTACGGCAACAACGGCTCGCTGCCGCTGACCGCCCGTTCCGCACCCGGCACCTGGGAAGGCGGCACCACCTACGTGCACGGCGGCCTGAACGCGCAGTTGCGCTACTACGATTTCATGCATTTCGCGCACAGCACCTTCGCCATGGGTAGCTATGTGTACAACACCGGCAGCGGCTTCAACCCCACCGTCGGCGCGCAATATCTCTCGCAGAGCTACGGCTCGGACAACCGCTTTACCGAAACCGGCACCAAGCTGTTCGGCGTGGCCGGCAATCACGTGAAGAGCCGCGTCATCGGCGGCGACGTCGGCGTGGTGATTCCCAACGGCCGCTTCGACATTCTCTACAACAAGGTGGCGCACGAAGCCGGTGCGGTCGGCGGCGGCGCGTTGATTTCGCCCTTCACCAGCAACTACGCCAGCGATCCGCTGTACACCACCTCGATGATCCGCGGCTTGATCGAATCCGGTCCCGGCCACGCGTGGAAGGGCAAGTTCACCTACGACCTGCTCGACAAGCGTCTGGAACTCACCGCTGCCTATGCGAAGTATTTCACCTACTACCGCGGCAACAGCCACGATCTGTATTTCGACGTGATCTACCACCTGGACGGCGCGCTCAAGGGCCTGACCCTGCGCGACCGCTGGGAGCTTTCCAACGGCGGCGTCAACAACCTCAACCCGACCAACAAGACCTTCGTCTACAACCGCTTGATGATCGACTACAAGTTCTGATGACAGCCGCTGCGCCGATCATGAAAATTCGCTGAGGAAACGGCGGCAAGCACACGCACAGCCGCCTTCCTTCGCACGGCACGGACGCCTATGATCGGCGCATCCTTTCACGGAGCGAACCATGCGCATCCTCCTGTTCATCGTAGGCATCCTGCTGCTGGTCGGCGGCTTGTGGGTGGTGTTCGGTCACGGCAGCTACACGCAGACCGACACCGTGTTCCAGCTCGGCTCGGCCAAGCTCACCGCCACGCATGACAAGGCCGTGCCGCAATGGCTGGGCATCAGCGGCATCGTGGTGGGCGCGTTGCTGGTCTTGGGCGGACTGTTCTCCAAGCGCTGACGTCACGGTTTCCATGTTGGGGTTTGCACCCTAGCCTGCGGTCGCTGTGACGTGTTGGCACACCCGTTACAATCCCGGGGATGGATGTCTCCCACCTGATCGAATCGCTCAACGACGCGCAGCGCGAAGCCGTCTGCGCGTCACCCGGCCACTATCTGGTGCTGGCCGGCGCCGGCTCCGGCAAAACCCGCGTGTTGACGCACCGCATCGGCTGGCTCAACCAGGTCGAGCGCGTGCCGACCTGGGCGATCCTGGCCGTCACCTTCACCAACAAGGCCGCCGGCGAAATGCGCGCGCGCCTGGACAACCTGATTCCAGGCGGCACGCAAGGCCTAACCGTAGGCACCTTCCACGGCATCGCGCATCGCCTGTTGCGCCGTCATTGGCGCGAAGCGGAGCTGCCGGAAAGCTTCCAGATTCTCGACGCCGACGACCAGCAGCGCATGGTCAAGCGCGTGGTCGCCGGACTCGGCCTGGATGAAGCGCGCTTCCCGCCACGCCAGGCCGCCTGGCAGATCAACAGCTGGAAAGACGAAGGCAAGCGCCCGGAAAACATCGAGGCCGGCCAGCATCCGGTGACGCGCACGCTGGTGCAGATCTACCAGGCGTATGAAGACGCCTGCCGCCGCGCCGGCCTGGTCGACTTCGCCGAACTGCTGCTGCGCGCGCACGAGCTGTGGTTGAAACAGCCGGCGGTGCTGGAGCACTACCAGCAGCGCTGGCGTTATCTGTTGATCGACGAATTCCAGGACACCAACGCGCTGCAATACGCGTGGATCCGCGTGCTGGCAGGCCGCAGCAGCCAGGTGTTCGTGGTGGGCGACGACGATCAGGCCATCTATGGCTGGCGTGGCGCGAAGGTGGAAAACGTGCAGCAGTTCCTGCGCGACTTCCCCGGCGCACGCACGATCAAGCTGGAACAGAACTACCGCTCCACCTCCACCATCCTCAAAGCCGCCAACAGCGTGATCGAACGCAACGGCCATCGCCTCGGCAAGCAATTGTGGACGGCGGGGGAGGAAGGCGAGCGCATCGCCGTGTACGCCGCGTACAACGAACAGGACGAAGCGCGTTTCGTGATCGAGCGCATCCGCGAATACATCGCCGAGCATGGCGATGCGAAGGATTGCGCGATCCTGTATCGCTCCAACGCGCAATCGCGCAACTTCGAAGAACAGCTGATCCAGCACGATATTCCCTATCGCGTGTACGGCGGTTTGCGCTTCTTCGAGCGTGCGGAAATCAAGGATGCGCTTTCGTATCTGCGACTTACCGCCAACCGCCATGACGATGCGGCCTTCGAGCGCGCGGTGAATACGCCGCCGCGCGGTATTGGCGATCGCACGTTGGATGTGTTGCGTCGTCGTGCGCGTGGTGAAGGTTTGTCGATGTGGGAAGCTGCACTGAGTGAGCTTTCCGCCGGCACGGAATTGGCCGGGCGCGCGAAGAATGCAGTGAAGGCTTTCCTCGCCATGATCGATGAAATGGCGCGCACCTTTGCTCCCTCTCCCTCCCGGGGAGAAAATTCTGACTCTTCCATTTTCCCAAGGGAAAATGGGGAGGGTGAGGGGCCAACCTCGCTGGATGTTTTCGCTCCGCCCAGCCCCTCACCCAACCCTCTCCCCGGAGGGGAGAGGGCTTCAACTTCCGGCACGCTTTCGCTCGCCGAACAAATCGACCACGCCATCACCCAATCCGGCCTGCGCGACTTCTACGAAAAAGACAGCCGCGGCAACGCCGAATCGCGCGTGGAAAACCTGGACGAACTGGTCAACGTCGCCAGCCGTTTCGAACTCACGCCCGACGATATCGAAGCGGGCTTGAGCGAACTTTCCGCCTTCCTCTCGCACGCGGCATTGGAAGCCGGCGAAGGCCAGGGCGAATCCTGGGACAACTGCGTGCAGCTGATGACGCTGCATTCGGCCAAGGGCCTGGAGTTTCCGCTGGTGTTCCTGGTCGGCCTGGAAGAAGGCCTGTTTCCCAGCCAGCGCTCGGTGGAAGACGAAGGGCGATTGGAAGAAGAACGTCGCCTCGCCTACGTCGGCATCACGCGTGCGCGCGAACGCCTGGTGATCACGCACGCCGAATCACGCCGCATGCACGGCACCGAAATGCTGTCGCGCCCGTCGCGCTTCCTGGGCGAGGTGCCGCCTTCCCTGCTCGATGAAATACGCCCACGCGTGCAGGTCAGTCGTCCGTTGTACGCCGGCCGCTTCGCCGAATCCGCACCTTCGCTGCAGGAAGACCTGCCGGTGAAACTCGGCCAACGCGTCAGTCACCCCAGTTTCGGTGAAGGCGTGGTGGTAAGTGCCGAAGGCAGTGGTGCGCACACCCGCCTGCAAATCAATTTCGAAAGCGCCGGCAGCAAGTGGCTGGTGGCTGCCTACGCCAAGCTCACGCCGCTGTAGCGATGGTGCAGCGATGAACGGACGCCCCATCCGCGAGCTGCGCCGCGAACTCGGCCACTTCCATCAGCAGTTGCAGGACGTCTACCAGCGCCTGCCGTGGAGCCATCGCCTGGTCAATGGTTTGTCTTTGGCCGTGCAGGCATTGGCCGGCGCCAGCCTCGGTTATGGGCTGGGTCTGCTGTTGCACACGCAACAGGCGTTCTGGGGCGCCATCACCGCCATCGCGGTGACACAGCAGAGCTACGTCGACACGCGCAAATCCTCGCGCGACCAGGTGATCGGCGCGGCGATCGGCGCCACCGTCGCGATGACCGGCGCCTATCTCGCGCAGGACAGTTACCTGGCCTACGCCATCACCATGGCGATCTCGATCGTGCTGTGCTGGCTGTTCAATATCGGCAGCGCCGGCAAGCTCAGCGCCACCACCGTCACCATCGTGATGCTGGTGCCGCACCAAGGCCCGTTCTGGACCATCGCACTCACGCGCCTGGGCGAAGTGACGCTGGGCATCGCCAGCGCCTTGCTGGTGACCTGGCTGGCGCACAAGGTAGAAAACTGGCTGAGCGACAAACCGTAGGCTGGGGTGCAAACCCCAGCATCGCCATGTTTGGGGTTTGCACCCCAACCTACGCAGCTACGCACTGCTCTATGATCGACGGCACCGCCGAACGCAGGAAGGCACGGATGGCCACGCTCATCCCCACCCGCAACAGTTGCCTGGGCCGCATGTGGCCGGGCGAGAAGCGCTTCGCCGAACGGCTCGAGCAAAAACTCGAGGACGATTATCTGCTGTGGTACGACGTGCCGATCGGCCCGCGCCAGTCGCGACCCGATTTCGTCGTGTTCCATCCCGCCCGCGGCCTGCTGGTGCTGGAGGTGAAGGACTGGAAGCAGGAAAACATCCTGCATGTGGACAAGGATCAGTTCACCCTGCTGACGCCGCAAGGCGCGGTAAAAAAGATCAATCCGCTGCGCCAGGCGCACGCCTACTCGCTGGAAGTGAAGATGCTGCTCGAGCGCGACCCGGCGCTGCGGCATCCACCCGGCCATCGCCACGCAGGACATCTGGCGATGCCGTGGGCGCACGGCGTGGTGCTGAGCCAGATCACCCGCAAGCAATTTACCGACGCGCAATGGGAACACGTGATTCCGGCGCACCTGGCGATCTGTCGCGACGAGATGTACGACACCGTCGATGCCGAAGCTTTCCAGGCGCGCCTGTGGGCGATGTTCACGCAGGCCTTTCCGTGCATGCTCACGTTGCCGCAGATCGATCGCATCCGCTGGCATCTGTTTCCGGAATTGCGTGTGGAATGGGGCGAAGGGCAGTTCGGCCTACCGCTGGATCGGCCCGCGAACGATGCGGCGATCGACATTCCCGACCTGGTGCGCGTGATGGACATGCAACAGGAACAACTGGCGCGCTCGCTGGGTGACGAGCACCGCATCATTCATGGCGTGGCCGGCTCCGGCAAGACCATGATCCTGGGTTTTCGCGCGATGCATCTGGCGCGCACGCTGTCCAAACCGATCCTGGTGCTGTGCTACAACAAGACGCTGGCCGCGAGGCTGGATCAATTGATGAGCGAGCGCGGCCTGGCCGACAAGGTGCAGGTGTACAACTTCCATAGCTGGTGCCGGAAGATGCTCACCGCCTATCACGTGCCGCTGCCGCCGCAAGGCGACAGTTTCTACGAAGCAATGGTTGAGCAGGTGATGCAAGGCGTGGAGCGCAACCAGATTCCGCGCTTTCAATATGGCGCGGTGCTGATCGACGAAGGCCACGATTTCGAGCCGCACTGGTATCGCCTGATCGTGCAGATGGTCGATCCGGCCACCAACTCGCTACTGGTGCTCTACGACGACGCGCAAAACATCTACGGCAAGGCCAACCGTCCGGCCTTCACCTGGAAAAGCGTGGGCGTTCAGGCGCAGGGCCGCACCACCATCCTGCGCATCAATTACCGCAACACGCTGGAGATTCTTTCGGTGGCGCGACGCTTCGCGCACGAGTTGTTCGAAGGCCGCGCGGATGACGAAGACGTACCGCTGATCGCTCCCGAAAGCGCGGGCCGACGCGGAGCCGTGCCCACACTGATCCGCGCGGAAAACGCTGCCGGCGAGCTGCGCGCCGTGCTGGCGTGCATCCGACAGGAACTCGAACAAGGACGCGCGCCATCGGAAATCGCCGTGCTGTTCCATGCCAACTGGGAAGGCGAGAAAATCCACCAGGCCTTGCAACAGGCCGGCATCGCCAGCCACCTCGCCGAACAGGGCAGGAAAAACTCGCTCTTCACCAGCGGCGACAACGTCAAGCTGGTCAATATGCGTTCCAGCAAGGGCCTGGAATTTCCGGTGGTGATCATTCCCGGGCTCGGCGCCTTGCCCAGGCCGAACCAGGACGAAGCGGAAACAGCTCGCCTGCTGTACGTCGCCATGACGCGCGCCACCGAACAGCTGGTGTTGATCCACCACGAGGAATCGGTGTTTACCGCACGCATTCGCGCATCGATCAACGACATCCAGGGCCAGTTGAATCAGCTATAGCCACATCGCGATGTTGGGGTTTGCACCCTGATACATCCCCGCATTTTTGCTCTGCGCTTTTTCTCCGAAAAAACGAAGGCCTTCATGCTACGAGCCGCTAAAAATAGGCCAAAACGTCATTCCGGCGAAGGCCGGAATCTATGCTTCGTGCTGGCGATAGATTCCGGCCTTCGCCGGAATGACGGTGAGGAAATATGAGCATTCGGGCACAGGCCAGCTAACTTGCTCATTCCGCTCAACATATCAGGCCAAAAATGCGGGGACATTTCAGGGTTTGCACCCCAACCCACGATGCGTTGCCGCGGCCAAAAAATTTACGCGTTCTATACGCGCTCCGTCCTTTTCGCTACCCGCTTCTTATACGCCACTGCCTAAAGTGCGCAGCCTGAGAGGCATCAGGGGCGACACCCATGGACATCATCTACCTGCTTTTCGGCTTCGTGCTGGCGGCGGCCACGCTTGGCTTTGTGCTGCTCTGCGATCGCCTCGGGCCGCGCTGAGCACCGATCGATTACCGGGAGCGATTCATGCATTTCTTCTACGGACTGGCTGCCGTTATCGCGGTGGCCTTGACGATTTATCTGTGCGTGGCCCTGCTGAAGCCGGAGTGGTTCGAATGACCGCCAATGCTTTGCTGCAGATCGGTCTGTACCTGCTGATCTTGCTGCTGCTGATCAAACCGATGGGCCGCTACATGGCGCGGGTGTTTGCCGACCGGCCCCACCGCCTTGGCACCGGCGTGGAGCGCTTTATCTATCGTGTCTGCAGCATCGATGCCAACGACGATATGAGCTGGAAGCGCTACGCCCTCGCCATGCTGGTGTTCAACGTCTGCGGCATGCTGCTGGTCTACGCGCTGCAGCGCCTGCAGCAGTGGCTGCCGCTCAATCCCGAACATTTCCCCGCCGTGCCCGCGGATGTATCGATCAACACCGCGATCAGCTTCGTCACCAATACGAACTGGCAGGCGTACGCAGGTGAATCGACCATGAGCTACCTGACCCAGATGATGGGCCTGGCGGTGCAGAACTTCATGTCCGCCGCGTGCGGCATCGCCGTACTGGTCGCGGTGGTGCGCGGCTGGGTGCGCAGGACGGCTACGGGGCTCGGCAACTTTTGGGTCGACCTGACCCGCGCCACGCTCTACATCCTGCTGCCGTTCTCGTTGCTGCTGGCGCTGCTGCTGGTATCGCAGGGCGTGGTGCAGAACTTCGCGCCATATGTGCACGTTGCCGGCGCCATGCAGACCTTGCCGATGGGCCCGGTGGCGTCGCAAGAAGCGATCAAGCTGCTGGGCACCAACGGCGCGGGTTTCTTCAACGCCAATTCGGCGCATCCGTACGAAAACCCCACGCCGTTCTCGAATCTGCTTGAAATGCTGGCGATCTTCCTGATTCCCGGCGGTCTGTGCATCAGCTTTGGCGAGATGGTCGGCGATCGCCGCCAGGGCTGGGCGATCCTCGCCACGATGCTGCTGATCTTCGTGCCGCTGACCATCGGGCTTACTGCCGCGGAGCAGGCGGGCAATCCCATCCTGCATGGCCTGGCGATCGATCAGCACGCGTCGGCGCTGCAGGCGGGCGGCAATATGGAAGGCAAGGAAACCCGCTTCGGCATCGCCGCCAGCAGCCTGTTCACCGCCATCACCACCGCCGCTTCGTGCGGTGCCGTGAACACCATGCACGACTCGCTCACGCCGCTGGGCGGCTTGGTGCCGCTGTGGTTGATCCAGCTCGGCGAGGTTGTTTTTGGCGGCGTCGGTTCCGGCCTTTACGGCATGCTCGCCTTCGCGGTGGTGGCGGTTTTCATCGCCGGTTTGATGGTGGGCCGCACGCCGGAGTACATCGGCAAGAAGATCGAAGCGTACGAGATGAAGATGGCCAGCCTTGCCGTGCTGATTCCATGCGCCCTGGTGGTGATCGGTACCGCCATCGCGGTGATGACGCCAGCGGGCGCATCGTCGGTTGGCAATCCCGGCGCGCATGGCTTCAGCGAGATTCTGTATGCGGTGAGTTCGGCGTCTAACAATAACGGCAGCGCATTCGGTGGACTATCTGCCAATACGCCGTTCTGGAACGTGATGCTCGGCGTATGCATGTTTCTGTCACGCTACACGCTCGCCATTGCGATGCTTGCGCTGGCCGGCTCGCTGGCGGCGAAGAAACATGTGCCCGCGTCCCCCGGTACGTTGCCGACGCATACGCCGCTGTTCGTGACGCTGCTGGCCTGCGTGGTGATTGTCGTGGGTGCGCTTACATTCCTGCCGGCGTTGGCGTTGGGGCCGATCGCTGAATACTTGATATCGGCGAAGTAGTCGATGCCTACGTTGATTCCAATCAGAGCGACTCGTCATTCCGGCGAAAGCCGGAACCCAGTAAGGAATGACGTGCGAAGCACACGACATAAATGGTTTTGTGTGCTGCGCACTGCGTATTCAAACTGGATTCCAGCTTTCGCCGGAATGACGACAGGCGAGTAGAAGCCTCACGCGAGGAGCAAAACCCAGCATGACCTCCCACGCAGTTCAAACGTTCAACCGCACCCTGATCACCAAAGCCATCACGGACGCCTTGCGCAAGCTCTCGCCACGCATGCAATTCCGCAACCCGGTGATGTTCGTGGTGTTCGTCTGCAGCGTGCTGACCACCTTGCTGTGGCTGCAGGCCTTGAGCGGCCATGGCGAAGCGCCCACCGCTTTCATCTTCTGGGTAGCGCTGTGGCTATGGTTCACCCTGCTGTTCGCCAACTTCGCCGAAGCGCTGGCCGAAGGACGCGGCAAGGCGCAAGCGGCGGCGCTGCGCAGCACGCGCAAGGACGTGATCGCCAGGAAGCTCGCCGAAGCACGGCGCGATGCGGCCGTTACCCTGGTGTCTTCGAATACATTGCGCGCCGGCCATTACGTACTGGTGGAAGCAAACGAGCAGATTCCCGGCGATGGCGAAGTGGTGATCGGCGCGGCCAGCGTGGACGAAAGCGCGATCACCGGCGAATCCGCACCGGTGATCCGCGAAGCGGGCGGTGACCGCAGCGCCGTCACCGGCGGCACGCGCGTGCTGTCGGATTGGCTGGTGATCCGCATTACGCAGAACCCTGGCGAAAGCTTTCTCGACCGCATGATCGCCATGGTGGAAGGCGCCGCGCGCCGCAAGACGCCGAACGAGATCGCGCTGACCATCCTGCTGGCCAAGTTCACGCTGATCTTTCTGCTGGCCTGCGCCACGCTGCTGCCCTATTCCATCTACAGCGTGCACGCCGCCGGCAAGGGCGAACCGATCACGCTCACCGTGCTGATCGCGCTGCTGGTATGCCTGATTCCCACCACCATCGGCGCGCTGCTGTCGGCGATCGGCATTGCCGGCATGGACCGCATGATCCGCGCCAACGTGATCGCCACTTCCGGCCGCGCGGTGGAAGCGGCCGGCGACGTGGACGTGCTGCTGCTCGACAAGACCGGCACCATCACGCTCGGTAATCGCCAGGCGGTGGCGTTTCATCCTGCTCCAGGCATGGAGGAACGCACGCTGGCCGACACGGCCCAACTGGCTTCGCTCGCCGACGAAACACCGGAGGGCCGCAGCATCGTGGTGCTGGCAAAGGAGCGCTTCGGCCTGCGCGAACGCGAGCTTGCTTCATTGGATGCGCAATTCGTGCCGTTTACCGCACAGACGCGCATGAGCGGCGTGGACCTGGGTGAGCGCCGCATCCGCAAGGGCGCGCTCGATGCGGTGGAGCGGTATCTCGGCCAGCTGCCGCCGGCGGTAAAACGCTCGGCCGAAGATATCGCGCGCCGCGGCGCCACGCCGCTGATCGTCACCGAAGGCGAGCGCGCGCTGGGCGTGATCGAGCTGAAGGACATCGTCAAGGGCGGCATCAAGGAGCGCTTCGCCGAACTGCGCCGCATGGGCATCAAGACCGTGATGGTGACCGGCGACAACCCGCTCACCGCCGCGGCGATCGCCGCCGAAGCAGGCGTGGACGATTTCCTCGCCGAAGCCACACCGGAAGCCAAGCTGAAACTGATTCGCCAGATGCAGGCCGAAAACCGCATGGTGGCGATGTGCGGCGACGGCACCAACGATGCGCCCGCGCTCGCCCAAGCTGACGTGGCGGTGGCGATGAACACCGGCACGCAGGCGGCGAAGGAAGCCGGCAACATGGTCGACCTGGATTCCAATCCGACCAAGCTGATCGAAGTGGTGGAGATCGGCAAGCAGATGCTGATCACCCGCGGCGCGCTCACCACCTTTTCCATCGCCAATGACGTGGCGAAATACTTCGCGATCATTCCGGCGGCCTTCGCCACCACCTATCCGGCGCTCGATCGCCTGAACGTGATGAGGCTGGCGACGCCGCAGAGCGCGATTTTATCGGCGGTGATCTTCAATGCGCTGATCATCATTTTCCTGATTCCGCTGGCGCTCAAAGGCGTGAGGTATCGACCGCTTGGCGCAGGGGAGTTGTTGCAGCGGAATCTGTTGATCTACGGCCTTGGCGGCATCGTGGTGCCGTTCGTCGGGATCAAGTTCCTCGACATGCTGCTGGTGATGTTTGGGCTGGCGTGAATTTTCTACCCCCTTCTCCCCGGAGGGGAGAGGGCACCGGTTTTCCGCGCCTATAAACGCTTTCGAGAGAAAGGTATGTATTGCAAAAAAACACTCGCCATCGCAGTCCTGCTCACGGCCGCACCGCTGACGCAGGCGATGGCGCAGTCCACCAACGTCAGCAGCATGCCGCTCGGCCATCTCCCCGTGACTTCAATCGCGACGGAGAGCAGCGATTGCAGCAAGGGCTTCTTCACGCGCATGGCTGCCGCGTATCGCGAAGACGCGCAACCGGGAAGCACCGATTCCCCTGCACCCGCACGCCGCGCGATGGACGCGCCATTCGACTCGCCGCCCTTCCCCAGTTCGGAATGGCAACTGGGCGGCGTGCCAGCGCCCATCGGTGTGCCGGATACCAACAGCAGCTATCCGCTGGAGAAGGCGCTTAGTTGCACCGCGTTCGGCCGCTGGATGCAGCGCAACCGCATCGAGCTCTACGGTTGGATCACGCCGTCCGCGAACATCAGCAGTTCCAGCTTCAGCAATTTTCCGCTCTCCTACAACACGCGCCCGAACCGGGTGGAGCTGGACCAGGTCGTCACCAATATCGCGCGCATCGAAGACACCGTGCAGACGGACCACGTCGACTGGGGCTTCAATATTTCCAACCTCTACGGCTACGACTATCACTACACCGTCAGCAAGGGCGTCTTCAGCAACCAGCTATTGAACTATCCTGCGCCGAACCAGCCGCTCAACGGCAAGATCTACGGCGATGACCCCATGCTGTTCTACGGCGACCTCTACATTCCGTGGGTGGCCGAAGGCATGGTCGTTCGCATCGGGCGGTGGCTGTCGCTGCCGGATATCGAAGCCCAGTTCTCTCCGCAGAACTATCTGATCACGCATTCGATCCTGTACGCGGCCGATCCCTATACGCAGACGGGCCTATTGACCACCACGCGGCTGAGCAGCCAGTGGACGTTCCAGTTCGGCGTAAACGCCAGCAACGATGTCGCGCCGTGGAACCGCTCTGCGCGTCCGTCGTTGCAGACGTGCGTGCGCTGGGTGTCGGCAGACGACAACGACATGCTTTACCCCTGCATCAACAACTGGAACAAGTCGGATTTCAATTACAACAACCTGCAGATGTACGTGGCTACCTGGGGTCACCGCTTCAACCGGCGCTTCCATATGCTGACCGAGGCGTATCGTATGTATGGCCGCCATATTCCAGGCTACGGACCGGGTGGTACGCCGGGCGTGGCGGGTTCGTCGCCGTTGCCGGGTACCGCGGGCGAGTTCGGCATCGTCAATTATCTGAACTTCGAACTCGACGCGAACAACATGCTGTCGATTCGCAACGAGTTCTACAACGACGAGAAAGGCCAGCGCTTTGGCTACCCCACGCGCTACAGCAGCCACACGATCGGCCTGACGCATTGGGTTTCGCAGGATCTGGAGCTGCAGCCGGAGCTGCGTTACGAGCATTCCTATGACGCCAATGCCTACAACGCCGGCAAGAAGAATTACCAGGCCGTATTCCTGGTCGACGCGATCATCCACTACTGAGGTAACCGCCATGCGCGGACTGGTTCGCAACGCCGTATCGATGCTGCTGGTGATGACCGTCATCACCGGTATCGCCTATCCCCTGCTCGCCACCGGCGTGGCGCAACTGCTGTTTCCGCACCAGGCCAACGGCAGCCTGATCGACAGGAACGGCAAGCCGATCGGTTCCGAACTGATCGGCCAATACTTCGACGATCCGAAATATTTCTGGGGCCGCCCTTCGGCCACCGTACCGACGCCATACAACGGTGCGAGTTCGAATGGTTCCAACTTGGGACCAAGCAACCCGGCGTTGCGCGATGCCGTGCAGCAGCGCATCGACGCGTTGCGCAAGGCCGATCCGGGCAATACCGCACCGGTGCCGGTGGATCTGGTGACGGCATCTGCCAGCGGGCTTGATCCCGAGATCAGCCCGGCCGCGGCGCAGTATCAGGTTGCACGTGTCGCCCATATGCGACACATGCGCGTGGAACAGGTACAGGCGTTGGTGGCGGAGTTCACCCGAGGGCGGCAACTTGGCATGTTGGGCGAGCCGCGGGTGAATGTGTTGCAGTTGAATCTGGCGCTGGACAAGCCTTAGGTTGGGGTGCAAACCCCAACATGGGTGTCGCCCATCCGGAGTTGGGGTTTGCACCCCAACCTACGAGGTAACGCAACGCGATTATGATGCCATCATGACCGACACCTCCCGCAACGCCCGCGCCGACGCCCTGCTCGACGTGGTGCAGGAAGCAAGCCATCGCCGCCTGAAGATTTTCCTGGGCGCAGCGCCCGGCGTCGGCAAGACCTACGCGATGCTTTCGGCGGCGCGCGAACTGAAACGGCAAGGTATCGATGTCGTCGTGGGACTGGTGGAAACGCACGGCCGCAGTGAAACGGCGGCGCTGCTGGAAGGCCTGGAAGTGCTGCCGCGGCTCACGCTCGACTATCAGGGCCGCACGTTCACCGAGTTCGACGTGGACGCGGCGCTCTCGCGCAAACCGGACATCGTGCTGGTGGATGAGCTGGCGCATCGCAACGTTCCCGGCAGCCGCCACGAGCGGCGCTGGCAGGACATCGCCGAATTGCTCGACGCGGGCATCGAGGTCTACACCGCATTGAACGTGCAGCACCTGGAAAGCCTCAATGACCAGGTGCGGCGCATCACCGGCATCACTGTGCGCGAAACCGTGCCGGATGCAGTCCTCGATCGCGCGCGCGACATCGTGCTGGTCGACCTGCCCCCACGCGAGCTGATCGATCGTTTGCGCCAGGGCAAGGTATACGTGCCGGAAACGGCCGCCGCCGCGCTGGATGCGTTCTTTTCGCCGACCAACCTCGCCGCCTTGCGCGAGCTGGCGGTGGATACGGTCGCCGGCCACGTCGACAGCGATCTACGCGAGCATATGCTGGCGCGCGGCGGCAAGATGCCGGTGCGGCGGCGCGTGATGGCGGCGATCGACGGTTACGCACAGAGCGATTACCTGGTGCGCGTGGCGCGCCGTATCGCCGAACGCCGTGGCGCACCGTGGACAGTGGTGTTCGTCGATACCGGCGCCACGCTGGACGAAGCTCGCCGCGAACGCATCGATACCGCGATGCGCCTGGCGCGCCGGCTTGGCGGCGACGCCAGCGTGTTGCGCGGCCATGCGGTAGCGGACGAATTGCTGGTGCATGCCGATCGCGAGGGCGTCGGCCAGATCATTCTCGGTCGCACGCGCGAACGTTTGTTTGCGCGCATGCTTGGCCGCTCGCTGACGCAGCAACTGCTACGCCGCGGCGCGCATCTGGAACTCACCATCATCGCCACGCCGGTCGAACGCTTGCGCTCGCGCAAGCGCCTGCGCCTGATGCCGATATACGGGCGCCGCGACGAATACCTGTTCGCCACCGCCGTCACCGCGATCGCCATCGGCCTGTCCTTTATCGCCGACCGGTATTTGTCGGTCGCCAATCTCGCGCTGATCTTTCTTACCGCGGTGATGATGGTGGCGGTACGCACGCGCATGATGGTGGCGGCGTATACCGCGACGCTGTGTTTTCTCGGCTACAACTTCTTCTTCACGCCGCCGCGCTATACGCTCGCCATCGCCCGTTCCGACGACGTGCTGGCGGTAACGCTGTTTTTCGCGGCCGCGCTGATCTGCAGCCGGCTCGCGACGCGCCTGGCCAGCCAGGTGGAATCACTGCGCGCCGCGCACGATCACTCGCATGCCTTGCTCACCCTCGGTCAACGGCTGTCCGCCAGCATGGATGCGGACAGCATTCGCCAGGTGGGCGCCAGCGCTTTGGCACGCGCGCTGCGCTGCGAAGTGGCCGTGCTGGCGCGCGATGTGGAACACCGCCTGCAGATCGCCGCCAGCAGCTCGCGCACGCTCGAGTTGACCACACAGGATCTCGCCGCCGCGGAGTGGTGCGAGCAGCACGCCGAGCCCGCCGGCCGCTTCACCGACACGCTCAACGCTGCGCGCTGCTGGATGCTGCCGCTGGGTACCGACGATCATCCGCTAGGCGTGGCCGCGCTGCGCTTCGAAAACAGCGCTGCGCCGGATATCGAGCGGCGCAGCCTGGCGCTGGCGATGGTGCAGGATATCGGCCAGGCGCTGGAGCGCGCGCGGCTTGCATCAGAACTGGAAGGCGCGCGCGTGCAGGGCGAAACCGAGCGCTTGCGCAATGCCCTGCTCTCTTCCGTGTCGCACGATCTGCGTTCGCCGCTGGCCTCGATGATTGGTGCGGCGAGCACGCTGTCCAACTACGGCAACCAGCTTCCGCCGAACGAGCACCAGGAATTGCTGGAGGCGATTCTCGGCGAGGGCCAACGGCTGGATCGCTACATCCAGAACCTGCTGGACATGACGCGTCTCGGCCACGGCACGCTGAAACTCAACCGGGATTGGACCGATGCGGCGGAAATCGTCGCCTCGGCCATCACGCGCGTACGCAAGCTGTTTCCCGACTTGCGCATCGATGGCGTATTGCCGGATGAAACCGTATTGCTGTTCGTGCATCCGGCGCTGATCGAGCAGGCGCTGTTCAACATCCTGGAAAATGCCGCGCGCTTTTCGCCACCGGGCGAACCGGTGCGCGTGGTGGTGCGCGCGGCGGGCGATCGCCTGTATATCGACGTGATCGATCGCGGCCCGGGTATTCCGGAAGAAGAACGCGCGCGCATCTTCGACATGTTCTATTCGGTCGCACGCGGCGACCGCGCGCCACAAGGCACTGGGCTTGGCCTGGCGATCTGCCGCGGCATGATCGGCGCGCACGGTGGCAGCGTGGAAGCCTTGCCGGGCGATGGTGTTGGTACCACCATTCGCATCAGCCTTCCCCTGCCCGCGTCACCGCCATGAGTGCATCCCCTTGCGTGCTGGTCATCGATGACGAGGCGCAGATCCGCAAGTTCCTCGACATCGGTTTGCGCGCGGAAGGCTACGCGGTGCTGCTCGCCGCGAATGCCGCCGAGGGCCTGGCGCTGGCGGCCACGCGCAATCCGGACCTGGTGATCCTGGACATCGGCCTGCCCGACCGCGAAGGCCACGAAGTACTGGCCGAACTGCGGCAGTGGACGCAGGTACCGGTGCTGATGCTGTCCGTGCGCGATGCGGAACGGGAAAAAGTCAAAGCGCTGGACGCCGGCGCGAACGACTACATGACCAAGCCGTTCGGCATCCAGGAACTGATGGCGCGCCTGCGCGCCTTGCTGCGCTATCGCGCCACCCAGGCGGAAACGCCACCGCGCTATGAAGACGAACGCCTGCACATCGACTTAGGCTTGCGCGAAGTCACGCTCGACGGCGAACCGCTGGCACTCACCCGCAAGGAATACGCCGTGCTCGCCCTGCTCGTTCGCCATGCCGGCAGGGTGGTGAGCCAGCAGCAGTTGCTGCGCGAAGTGTGGGGCAGCACGCATGTGCAGGACACGCATTATTTGCGCATCGTGCTGGGGAAGTTGCGGCAGAAGCTTGGGGATGATCCGGCGGCGCCGCGATGGCTGAAGACGGAGCCGGGTGTGGGATATCGGTTTTTGGCGGGGAATGGGTAGATTGGAGTTTGCCCCTGAAATATCCCCACGTTTTGCCCCGTGCTCTTCCTCGGCAAAAAAAACGAAGCACTTCATACTGGCGCATTGCTAAGAAAAGCCACATCGTCATTCCGGCGAAGGCCGGAATCCATGCTTCGTGCTGGCGATGGATTCCGGCCTTCGCCCACTGCTGTCCGGGGAAAGTGTCTGC
>CBJMMB010000028.1:0-34375 GCA_966430775.1 uncultured Dyella sp.
AGCACAACATCCACAGCGACAAAATCCTCATCCTCGATTTCGGCGCGCAATACACGCAACTTATCGCGCGGCGCATCCGCGAGATCGGCGTCTACTGCGAAATCTGGGCGTGGGACCACAACCCCGCCGAAATCGCGGCGTTCGGCGCCAAGGGCATCATCCTTTCCGGCGGCCCGGAATCCACCACCGAACACGGCGCCCCGAAAGCGCCGCAGGAAGTGTTCGATTCAGGCCTGCCGATTCTCGGCATCTGCTACGGCATGCAGACGCTGGCCGCGCAGTTGGGCGGCGCCACCGAAGCGGCCGATGCGCGCGAATTCGGGCATGCGCGTGTCGATGTCGTCGCCAGCGATAAATTGCTCGACGGCCTCAGCGACCACGCCTCGTTCCAGGCGCTGGACGTGTGGATGAGCCACGGCGATCACGTCGCCAAGGCGCCGCCGGGTTTCACTGTCACGGCGATGACCGATCGCATTCCGGTCGCGGCGATGTCCAATGAAGCCAAGCGCTGGTACGGCGTGCAGTTCCATCCGGAAGTCACGCACACCAAGCAGGGCACCGCGCTGCTCAAGCGCTTCGTTACCGACATCTGCGGCTGCCAGACGCTGTGGACCGCCGCGCACATCATCGACGACCAGATCGCCCGCGTACGCGAGCAGGTCGGTAAGGATCACGTGCTGCTCGGGCTTTCTGGCGGCGTGGATTCCTCCGTCGTCGCCGCGCTCCTGCACCGCGCGATCGGCGACCAGCTCACCTGCGTGTTCGTCGACACGGGCCTCTTGCGCTGGCAGGAAGGCGACCAGGTGATGGCCACCATGGCCGAGCACATGGGCGTCAAGGTGATCCGCGTCAACGCCGCCGAGCGCTACTTCAAGGCGCTGGAAGGCGAGGCCGATCCGGAAGCCAAGCGCAAGATCATCGGCCGCCTGTTCGTGGAAATCTTCGACGAGGAGTCGGCCAAGGTCACCGCCGCCGGCAACGGTCACGTGAAGTGGCTGGCGCAAGGCACCATCTATCCCGACGTGATCGAATCGGCCGGCAGCAAGACCGGCAAGGCGCACGTCATCAAGAGCCACCACAATGTCGGCGGCCTGCCGGAGCACATGAAGCTCAAGCTGGTCGAACCGCTGCGCGAACTGTTCAAGGACGAAGTGCGTCGCATCGGCGTGGAACTCGGCCTGCCGCGCGAGATGGTCTATCGCCATCCGTTCCCTGGCCCCGGCCTGGGCGTGCGCATCCTGGGCGAAGTAAAACCCGAATACGCCGAACTGCTGGCGCGCGCCGACGCCATCTTTATCGAAGAGCTGCGCAAGGCCGATCTCTACGACAAGGTCAGCCAGGCCTTCGCGGTGTTTCTGCCGGTGAAGTCGGTGGGCGTAGTGGGCGACGCCCGCGCCTATGAATGGGTGGTCGCCCTGCGCGCGGTCGAAACCATCGACTTCATGACCGCGCACTGGGCCGAGCTGCCGTACGACTTCCTCGGCAAGGTATCCAACCGCATCATCAACGAAATACGCGGCATTTCCCGCGTGGTCTACGACATCAGCGGCAAGCCGCCGGCGACGATCGAGTGGGAGTGATTGGCCGGTAAAAAAGCGAGCGCGGGCAGGGTGGCAAGGGGCTTCCTGTCCGCTTTTGATAGCGCTTGAAGTTTCCTGCTATCGCACGAAAGCGCGTCGACTCGGCGCGCATCACCATCGCCAGCAAACTCAACGTCCACATCACCGATGCTAGGTTCCGCCCTCTAGTTGCGATTTTTGCCGCCCACCAGCGCAAAGTCACAACAAGGAGCGATGACCATGCATCGACCCGCGGACCATGTTTCTAGCCAAGGCGATCCCGCCACGGTGATTGTCGGCCGTGCGATTCATCCCGGGAAAGAACGGGCCTTCGATGCCTGGGCTCATCAGATCGATGTCGCGGCGAGGCGCTTTCCCGGCCATCTGGGAAACGTGCGGCTGCGTGATCCGCGCGGAATCGACTATCTCATCTATCGGTTCGACTCGCCTGCGCATCTGCGCGCCTGGGAGGCCTCGGAAGAACGCCGCAAGCTCATCGAGCGAGGCAATGAAATCTCGGATGAACATCGCAACACCGCCATCGGCATGGATGCCTGGTTCGCCATCAGCGGGCAGAGCGTGTCGCCGAAGTGGAAGACGTTCCTGGTTACCTGGGTGGCCGTGTATCCGATTCTCCTGTTGATTGCCTATGCGCTGGCGGAGCTCTTTCCAGGGCTGGCGCGGCCGCTTCAATTGGCGATCACGTCCGCACTGCTTACGGCGTCTTTGACGTGGGTAGTCATGCCACGGCTGACGAAGCTGTTGCGGCCGTGGTTGCTCGAAGGACAAAGCGTCGAAACGCGATCCAATTGATTGCGGACGTCCGGATGAAGGTGAAGATTCATGGAAAACAACCGATCAGCAATACCGACGCATCAAACAACCGGCTTGCGACGTGCTGGTTTGCCGGACAATTTCGATCGCCTTTTCAGCCGGCGCTACGAAGAGGCCAACGGCCTGCGCTTGCATTGCGTAATCGGTGGACCGCGCGAAGGCGAGCCCGTCATTTTGCTGCACGGTTGGCCGCAAACCTGGTACGTGTGGCGGCATGTGATGCCCGCGCTGGCGGAAGCGGGCTATAGGACGATCGCCGTCGATTACCGGGGCGCCGGCGACTCGGACAAGCCGCGCGATGGCTACGACAAGGCCACCATGGCGGCGGATATACGGGCGCTTGCGCACGCACTTGGTGCGACGCGGATCAATCTGGTGGGGCGCGATATCGGCGTGATGGTCGCTTACGCCTATGCCGCGCAATGGCCGGACGAAGTCGCCAGGCTGGTGATGCTCGATGTACCGGTACCAGGCACCCGCGTGTGGAATGAGGCGAAAGCCAAAGCCGATCCGCAGCTCTGGCACTTCGGCTTGCATCAGCAGCGCGACATCGCCGAAATGCTGATCGCGGGACACGAAACCGAATACATCCTCGACTTCTACAAAAAGCGAGCGTACGTTCCCGTCGCCGACGAAGACATTGCCGTCTATGCGCGTGCCTACGCTGCCCCTGGTGGCCTTCGCGCCGGCTTCGAACTCTATCGCGCCTTCCCGGAAGACGAACGTCGCTTCAAGGCGTTTATGGCGACCAAGCTGCCCATGTCGGTCCTCGCGCTTGCCGGCGACAAAAGCAATGGCATGTCCGAACTGGAGATGGCGCGGGAATTGGCGGATAACGTCCAGGGTGGCGTCGTGCCGAATACGGGGCATTGGACGCCGGATGAAAACCCCGAGTTTCTGGTCGAGCAGCTCGTGCGTTTCTTTGGGCACGCGCAAGACGAAGCGCGATGATGGTACCGCGCCGCCCCGGCCTGGCGTGCTGAGCCTGTATCATCTGGCAGCCCTGCCAGCGATGAAAACTTACCGCCCGAAATGGTCGACGAATCGAACAGCCCTCACGCCTTGCCTGAGTTCAGCGCCGAGGACGAAGCCTATATGCGCCGCGCCTTGCAGCTCGCCGAACACGCGCGCGACGCCGAAAACGAAGTGCCGGTGGGTGCGGTGCTGGTGCAGGATGGGCAGATCGTGGGTTTGGGCTGGAACCGCAACATCACGCTGCACGACCCGACCGCGCATGCCGAGATCATGGCTTTGCGCGCGGCGGGGGAGAAGGTGGCGAACTACCGCATCGTCGGCGCCACGCTTTACGTAACCCTGGAGCCGTGCGCGATGTGTTCGATGGCGTTGGTGCATGCACGGGTGGGACGTGTGGTGTACGGCACGACCGATCCCAAGACCGGTGCGGCCGGCAGCGTGTTCGATACGTTGATTTCCGAGCGCCACAATCACCGCATCGAGGTGCAGGGTGGTTTGCTGGCCGAGGAGTCGGCGACGCTGTTGCGCGACTTCTTCCGCGCGCGGCGCTAACGTAGGTTGGGGTGCAAACCCCAACGCCGAGAAACCAATGTTGGGGTTTGCACCCCAACCTACAGAAACGCCAACGCTTCCGCGCAGCGCTGTTCCACCTTCAGGCTCAGCAGCGGATCGGCGCGCGTACGACCCAGGTTGACCACGGCGACCGGCTTGCCGGCTTTGGCTGCCGCATGGGCGAAGCGGTAACCGGAAAACACCATCAGCGACGAGCCGACCACCAGCATGGCGTCGGCCGCTTCCAAGGCCTGCATGGCGGTAGCGACGCGATCGCGCGGCACGTTCTCGCCGAAGAACACCACGTCCGGCTTCAGGATGCCGCCGCAGTGCGGGCAGGGCGGCACGTTGAAAGTGCTGAAATCGTGGCCGTCCAGATCGGCGTCGCCATCCGGTGCGTCGCTGGCGTCGAGTTCGATCCATTGCGGGTTGAGCGCCAGCAAGGCCTGCTGCAGCGCATGGCGCGGGGAGCGGTGCTCGCAGTTCATGCAACGCACGGTATCCAGGCGCCCATGCAGGTCGACCACGTTCTGGTTGCCGGCCTGCTGGTGCAGGCCATCTACGTTCTGCGTGAGCAGCAGCTCGAGCTTGCCGAGCCGTTCCAGTCGGGCCAGGGCATGGTGGGTGGCGTTGGGCAGCGCCTTGCCGAACCGCCGCCAGCCGACCAGGCTGCGCGCCCAGTAGCGCTTGCGGGTGAGTTCTTCGCCCATAAAGGCCTGGTAGGTCACCGGCTGGGCGCGCTTCCAGCCGCCGTCGGTGTCGCGATAATCCGGGATGCCCGAATCGGTGCTGCAGCCGGCGCCGGTCAGCACGAACAGGCGCCGGTGCTGCGCGACAAAGCGCTGCAAGGCGCCGCTTTCCGGTTCGGGGGAAATCGCTTCGGCAAGCGTCATGGTGACCTCTTCGTGATGGCGGCATAGATGGGGCGTCTTCCGGCTTAACGCAAGCGAAAACGCCATGGTGCTGGCCGAAAAGCTTCTCTACGCCCCCGTTTGCGGGGTGTAAAATCATCGCCAAGTCGGGCCAGGCGAGTGATCCAGCGATCGTAGCCATGGCCGACGCATTGAACACGATGCGTTCGCGAAGGGCATCTCGCCCGAAGGAGGCATCATGTTCTCGCATATCCTGGTTCCCACGGATGGCTCCGATCACGCGATGCACGCCGCGCAAATGGGCATCGAGCTGGCGCGTTCGGTAGGCGCGCGCATCTACGCATTCCACGTGCTGGCGCCGTTGGCCGCAGTCGCGTATTTCTCCGACGTGATCCAGCACACCGAAGATTCCTACGTCGACCGCGCAATCACCCGCGCAGAACAGCGCCTGGCCGAAATCGAGGAGATGGCGAACAAGGCCGGCGTGCCGTGCCACGGCGGATACGCGTTCGACCGTCGACCCTACGTCGCCATCGTCGGCGCAGCGAAGAAGGAACACTGTGATCTGATCGTGATGAGCACGCACGGGTACACCACGCTCGATCGCATGCTGCTGGGCAGTGAAACGAACCGGGTGCTGGGATGCTGCGATATTCCCGTGCTGGTGTGCCACTGAGTTGCAAACCGCCGATGTAGGCTGGGATGCAATCCCAACATCGCCACGTATGTATGCGTGGGAACGCTGGGATTGCATCCCAGCCTACGTGGCGCCGGGCTCGGCTTTCGACCAGCTTGCCGATTTCGATGCCAATGCCCGCCGCAGCGCTTGCATGTCGGGCGTGTCGGGGAGCTGCTCGACCGCAGCCAAAAATATCTGGAAATCCTGGCGCCAGCCAAGTTGATCGGTGATCGCGCTCAACTGTTTGGCCTGTTCGCCGTAGCGCTTCGTGCGCGCTTTCTTCATGCCGGCCATGCGGCGCGCCTTGCGCAGAAATTCCAGCTGATAGCGAAGCTTCCGCGCCCGTCGCCGCCAACGATGGTTGGCCGGAGGCGTGCGTTCCGATTGTGCTTTTTCACGCGCGCGTTTTACCTTGCACCGGGTACGTTTCAGGGTCTTCCTGGTCTGCCTGGGACGGATGTTCGGCCACGGCATGTCGTTTACCACCGTCGCCATATGCTGGATGTCGGCGCGTAGCTGGCGCCAGTTGGGATCCTCGTTGAGCGCATGGCCGAGCAGGGCATTGGTGCGATCGTCGAATGCGCGGATGATCTCCGGCGTGAAGCGGCTGGGATGCGCGCTGGCCAGCACGCGCGCCGTGCGCCCCGCGATATGCGCATCGCGCAGCGGCGCCAGGCGGTGCGCCAGTTGCCGCAGTTCTTGATCCAGCGCGTCGATGGATGCATCGGATGGCAGCAAAGGAAGCACGCTGCGCAAGCGACGGATTGATTTGCGTGCTTCGTGAATGCCTTCCTGACGTTTGCTGCGCATCGCCAGCGCGCGTTGCAGCGCGCGGCATTCGCGCGCCGCCAGCGTGCCCAGCGCAGCGCCCAAGGTCGGCAAGTTGTCGCGCCTGGATGTGTTCATCGCTCCGCACACGCGTTGGGAACAGACGATACGTTCCGCTCAGATCATAGCTGGCCGTTCAGCCTCCCGGCGGAGCTCGGCGGCGGCAGGTTGCTGCAGCCGGGGAACGCGGGATCCGGCCAGACGTCTCAATTGGATTTGGTGACCGGCGCATCGCAAGTCAAGTGTTGGTTTCGTATACGTACTCAAGCATCCGACCACTACCCGGCCACCCGGCGCGGGCAGTGTCACGCTTGAGCAAAGGCGCCAATCTCGACGCTATCGCCCAACATCAAACAACTGAAACTCGCGAATCCGCGCCGTGCATGCGCTGGACAGGATATTCAAGCGCACCTTCGAGGCAGTGACCGCCGCAAAGCGATCGATCTTCATATGGCCAAGCGCCTCGGCTTTTGCGACCGGTGTCCAGGCGCCGTTGGTCCATGCTTCGATCGCGTATTTCTGCACGCACTGTCCGTCGTTCAACCATTCCATCGTAAGCGCGTGATCGAACGTAACGGGTTGCGAGAAATCCACTTCGAGCACGGCATGGCGCGAACCTTCCGGCGCCGACCAGAACGTGTCGCGATCGCCGTCGAGTGCGGCGGTGGTGTTGGCGTCGGTGAAGGCGTGCTTGCGCGCCAGGTTCTTGTCCGCGCCGTAGCGTGCCTGCAATGCGTCGCCGAATTCCTTCAAGCGCTTTACGTCGGCATCAGGCAACAGGCCATGGCGATTCGGCGCCAGGCCAAGCATCAGCTGGCCGCCGCGGCCGACGCTGTTTTCCCAGATGTCCATCAGCTCATCGACGCTCTTGAGCGTGGTGTCGCTATCCGGATGCCAGAACCATTGCAGCTTGTGCAGCGGCGTGTCCACTTCCACCGGGCGCCAGCGCAGTTCGGCGTGGCGATCGATCACGTTCCAGTTTTCGCCGCGGATATGGCCGTCTTCCTGACCCACCCAGCGGATGTCCCCGTAGGCGAACAGCGCCACGTCGGCGAACACCATGGTGTTGGATTGATAGGTGCGCAGTTCTTCCATGTACTTCTTGAAATCGTAGACATGGCCCGCGCTGCCGGCGCCGTCCAGCCACCATTCCACCAGCGGGCCGTAGCCCTGCACCAGTTCGTCCATTTGCGCCATGTAGAACTTGTCGTAGGCGGCCGAATCCTTGTACTTCGGTTCGTGGCGATCCCATGGCGACAGATAGATGCCGAAATCCATGCCTTCCTTGCGCACGGCCTCTTCGGTCATTTTCACCAGATTGCCTTTGCCGCCCAGCCACGGGCTCGCTTTCACGGAGTAATCGCTCTGTTCGGTGGGCCAAAGGGCGAAGCCGTCGTGATGCTTGGCCACCAGCACCATGTAATTGGCGCCGGCGGATTTGGCCGCGCGCGCCCATTGGCCCGGATCCACGTGATCGGGATTGAACACCTTCGGACTGGCGGTGCCGTCACCCCATTCGCGATCCAGGAAGGTGTTGGTGCCGAAGTGCACGATCACGCCGAATTCCAGATCCTGCCAATGCGTCTGCTGCGGCGAGGGTTTCACGTCGGCGAAGTTTTGCGCGGCGGCGTCACCGGCGAAAAGGGAAAGGGCCAGGGCGGCGGCGAGCAGGGCGCGACGTATCAGCATCTTTAAAACTCTCGTGGCGGTTCAACTGTTGCGGGACGGCGATCCGAAATGCAGCGCTTCGGAAATCTCGCCGGTGGCGCGGAGCAGGGCGGCGATCACGTCGTCCATGGTCTGCGCATGTTGTTCGATGTAAGGAATGGTGAGCGCGCATACCGCGGCGCCGTGCTGCAGGATGGGCGCGGAAAGATCGGTAACGGCGTCCACCACATGGCTTTTTTCGCAGGCATAACCGCGCGTGTGGATCTGGTTCACCAGGCGCATCAGTTTCTTGCGGTCCAGCGCGGGTTCGAAACGGGTAATCAGATCGAGCCAGCGTTCGCGCGTCTGTTCTTGCTGGAAAGCCAGCAGCACGTGCCCGGAAGTGGATTGCGACATCGGGCGGCGATGGCCCACGCGCACCACCAGGGCGACCTCACCGGGAGGATCCACGCGCGCCACCACCACGATCTGCTCGCCCGACGGCACTACCAGATGACAGGCCTGGCCGCAGGCGTCGGCCAGCCGGTGCATCACCGGCAAGGCCGTCTCGATGGCGCTCTTGACCGGCGGTTGTTCCATGCCGAGACGGAACAGTCGCGGCGTCACCGAGTAGCCGACGTCGCCTTCGCCGCGGGCGATATAGTCGCGTTCTTCCAGCACCTGCAGCATGCGGAAGATCTCGCCGCGGGAACGGCCGACGCCCTCGGAAATCTCGGCGATGCTCAGCGGGCGGCTGGAGCCGGCCAGCAATTCCAGGATATCCAGCCCTTTGTCGAGCGCAGGCGCGCGGTACTTGGGTGTCGGATTGGGCATGATGTTCCCTTATCGATCGATTGGACTGATCGCGCCATCTTGCCCAAACTCGCCGATGGCATGTTGCGGCGCGACTTGTGCTATCAATGAATAACGGTTTCATATTTGCACAAACGGGCGGGGCCGTCACGTAGGAAAGCGGCTTGGCGCGGGTCTAGCGTAGGAGAAGCGGGTGGAAGTACAGACTGCAACAGAACACACCCCGGTGCCGGTGGCCGGCGCGTCGGACCATGGCCGGGCGTGGCTGCCGCTGGTGCTGATCGTCAGCCTGTTCTTCCTGTGGGGCGGCGCCAACAACCTCAACGACGTGCTGATCGCCCAGTTCAAGAAGGCGTTCGTACTCAGCGATTTCCGCGCCGGCTTGGTGCAGAGCGCGTTCTACCTGGGCTATTTCCTGATCGCCATGCCGGCGGGCATCTATATGCGCCGCTTCGGCTACAAGAGCGCGGTGATCTTCGGGTTGGCGCTTTACGGCATCGGCGCCTTGCTGTTCTGGCCGGCGGCACAGATGGCCACCTACGGCATGTTCCTGGTCGCATTGTTCGTGATCGCCAGCGGTCTGGCGTTTCTGGAAACTTCGGCCAATCCGTTCGTCACCCTGCTGGGGCCGCCGGAAACGGCCACCTCGCGGCTGAACTGGGCGCAGGCGTTCAACCCGCTCGGTTCGATCGCGGGCATCCTGATCGGCCAGCACTTCATCTTTTCCGGTGTCGAGCACACGCCCGAACAAATCGCCGCGATGAGCCAGGCGGAGCGTGCCGCGTATTACGCCAGCGAAACCAGCGCGGTGCAGTGGCCGTACCTGGTGATCGGCGTGGTGGTGCTGTGCTGGGCGCTGTTGATCCTGGTGACGCGCTTCCCGCGGCCGATCACCACGCACGCGGCCAGCGCCAGCTCGGCGGTGGGCGGTGGCGTGATGGGCAGGCTGCTGCGCGACAAATTGTTTCTTGGCGCGTTGCTGTCGCAGTTCTTCTACGTGGGCGCGCAGGTGGGTGTGTGGAGCTACACCATTCGCTACGTGCAGGCGTCCATGCCGAGCATGACGCATCGCGAAGCCGCCAACTTCCTTACCGCCGAACTGGTGTGTTTCATGCTCGGCCGTTTTGCCGGCGCAGCCTTGATGAAATACGCCGCGCCGGTGCGCCTGTTGATGACCTTCGCGGCGATCAACGTCGTGCTGATGCTGTATGCCCTGGCCGTGCCGGGATTGAGTGGCGCGTGTGCGCTGGCCGCCTGCAGTTTCTTCATGTCGGTGATGTATCCGACCATTTTCGCGCTGGGCGTGGAAGGGCGCGGAGACGATGAGCGAAAACTCGGCTCGGCCATGCTGGTGATGACCATCATCGGCGGCGCGGTGCTTACCGCGGTGATGGGCGCGGTATCCGATCATTCCACCATTGCGGACGCGATGATCGTGCCGGCCTGTTCATTCGCCGTGGTGGGCCTGTTCGCATGGCGGCGCGGCCGCAGCAAAGGGAGCGCAAGCTGATGCAACGCTACTACTACGCGCTGGACCTCAAGGACGATTCGGCCGCCATTGCCGAATACGAGCGCTGGCATCGTCCGGGCGTGGTCTGGCCGGAAATCATCAGCTCGATTCGCACCGCCGGCATCGAGGAGATGGAAATCTTCCGCACCGGCAATCGCCTGGTGATGGTGGTGCAGATGGCCGATGACCACGCGCCTGCGGCCAAACGTGAATCGGATGACGATGCGCGAACCAAGGAATGGGAGCAGCTGATGGATCGCTATCAGCAGCGCTTGCCATGGGCGCCCGAAGGCGTGAAATGGGTGCCGATGGGGCGCATCTTTTCGCTCAAGGAAGCCTTGGCCGTACTGTAGGTTGGGGTGCAAACCCCAACATCGCTTCGTACACGTTGGGGTTCGCCCCCCAACCTACACGCGCCAGATGATGTCGGACGAGATGTTGCGCACATCCGTCTGCCCGGTCAGCGCCATGCTGACGCTGAGCTCGCGGCGAATCAGCTCGATGGCCTTGGTCACACCCGCTTCGCCCATCGCGCCCAGTCCATACAGGAACGCCTTGCCGATCAGGCCGGCGTGCGCACCGTAGGCGAGGGCCTTGAGCAGGTCCTGGCCGCTCTGGATGCCGCTGTCGAACAGCACCTGCGTACGGCCGCCGACGGCTTCCACGATGGACGGCAGCACGTCGATGGTGGCGGGCGCGCCATCGAGTTGGCGGCCGCCGTGATTGGAAACGACGATGGCATCTACGCCGTGCTCGGCAGCGATGCGTGCATCGCGCACGTCGAGGATGCCCTTGATGATCAGCTTGCCGGGCCACAGCTCGCGAATCCATTCCAAATCTTTCCACTCCAGCGTGGGATCGAACTGGTTGGCGATCCATTGCGCAAGGGTGGTGAGGCTGTCGGTGTTGTCGATGCGGCCTTGCAGGTTGCCGAACGAACGGCTGGGCGCACGCAACATGCTCCACGCCCAGCGCGGTTTGCTGGCCATGTCCAGGATGTTGCGCAGGGTGATCTTCGGCGGTACGGAAAGGCCGTTCTTGATTTCGCGGTGACGCTGGCCCTGGATGGTCAGGTCCGCGGTGAGCATCAAGGCGGAGCACTCTGCCGCCCTGGCGCGCTGGATCAAGTCGCGCGTAAAGCCGCGATCGCGCATCACATAGACCTGGAACCAGAACGGCTTTCCCGTCGCCGCGCGTACCTGTTCGATCGAACAGATCGACATGGTGCTGAGGCAGAACGGAATGCCGGCCTTGTCGGCGGCGCGAGCGCCCAGGATTTCGCCGGCGCCGTGCTGCAGGCCGGTAAGCCCGGTTGGCGCGATCGCAAGCGGCATCGACACCGGCTGGCCGACGATGTCCGTGACCAGCGAACGGTTATCCACGTTGCCCATCACGCGTTGCCGCAAGGCGATGCGTTCGAACGCGGCGCGGTTGGCGCGCAGCGTCACTTCATCGTAGGAGCCGCGATCGGCGTATTCGAAGAATGCGCGCGGGACGCGGCGCTTTGCCAGTTCACGCAGGTCGGCGACGTTGGTGATGGGGGTTGTCATGCGCGCTCCGTTTTTTTCGCTTTTCTACGGCGGGCAGTAAGCGGGGAGGGGCAGTTTTGTGTAAAGCCCCATGTCGTCATTCCGGCGGACGCCGGAATCCAGTTTGAATAAGTTGTGCGCAGCAGACAAAACGTCTTTTTAGTTCGTGTGCTACGCACTCCATGTTTGACTGGATTACTGCTTTCGCCGGAATGACGGCACTACTGCACACTCGCCGCATCAACCGCCTCACACCACACCGGCCCATCCGGATAGCAGAACTGCTCCAGCGTATCGGCATGCATCTGCGCGGAGAACCCCGGCGTTCGCGGCGCGATGTAATGGCCGTTGCGAATCACCACCGGATCCACGAAATGCTCGTGCAGATGATCGACGAATTCGATCGCGCGATCTTCCTTCTTGCCGGTGATCGCCACGAAATCGGCCATCGCCAGGTGCTGCACCAGCTCGCACAGGCCCACGCCGCCGGCATGCGGATACACGCGCACGCCATATTTGGCGGCCAGCAATAGAATCGCCAGGTTTTCGTTGACGCCGCCGACGCGCGCCGCATCGATCTGCACCAGATCCACTGCGCCGGCCTGGAACAACTGCTTGAAGATCACGCGGTTCTGCGTGTGCTCGCCGGTAGAAATCGGCACGGGTGCGACGGCACGGCGGATGGCGGCGTGGCCGAGTACATCATCGGGGCTGGTCGGTTCTTCCACCCATTCCAGGCCCACGTCGACGAGGCGCTTGAGCCATGCAATGGCATCGGGCACGTTCCAGCGCTGATTGGCGTCGACGGCGATGGCGATGTCCGGCCCCACCGTTTCGCGCGCCAGGTGGCAGCGACGCACGTCGTCTTCCACGTTCAGGCCCACCTTGAGCTTGATGGTGCGGAAGCCGTCGGCCACCGCTTCGCGCGCGAGGCGCTGCATCTTTTCGTCGGAATAGCCGAGCCAGCCGGGCGAAGTGGTGTACGCCGGATAGCCTTCGGCCAGTAGTTGCTCGATGCGCTGCGCCTTGCTGGGCGCGGCGGCGTGCAACATGGTCAAGGCTTCTTCGGGCGTCAGCGCATCGGTCAGGTAGCGGAAATCGATGGCGGCGACGATCTGTTCCGGCGTCATGTCGGCGATAAAGCGCCACAGCGGCTTGCCGGCGACGCGCGCGGCAAGATCCCACGCGGCGTTGACCACCGCGCCGATCGCCATGTGCATCACGCCTTTTTCAGGGCCGAGCCAGCGCAGTTGCGAGTCGCCGACCATGCGCATCGAAAAGCCGCCGAGATCGCCGATCACTTCGTTGAGGTGCAGCCCGACCACGTGATCGGCCAGCGCATCGATGGCGGCCTTCTGCACGTCGTTGCCGCGGCCGATGGTGAAGGCGAGGCCGTAGCCGGCCAGGCCCGGTTGATCCGTGCGCATCACGACGTATGCGGCGGAATAGTCCGGATCGGGATTCATCGCATCCGAGCCGTCCAGTTCACGCGACGTGGGAAAGCGAATGTCGTAAGTGTCGAGCGCCGTGATCTTGGTCATCGTGGGGTCGTCCCTGCATCCGTAGAAAGTGGGAAAGAAAGGTTCATACGAGTCATTGATCGTTGGGATGCGCACGGACGCGCTGGCGTTGCGTGCCTAGACCCGCGATGCCCAGCTCGATGGTGTTGCCGGCGCGCAGATAAGTCGGCGGCTTCTGCCCCAGGCCCACGCCCGAAGGCGTGCCGGTGCTGATCACATCGCCGGGCAGCAGCGTCATGTAGCGGCTGATGTAGCTCACCAGCTGCGCCACGCCGAAAATCATCGTGCGCGTGTTGCCGTTCTGGTAGCGATGGCCATCCACTTCCAGCCACAGGCCAAGGTTCTGCGGGTCGGGCACTTCGTCGGTCGTCACCAGCCACGGGCCGATCGGACCGAAGGTGTCGCAGCTCTTGCCCTTCACCCACTGGCCGCCGTGTTCGAGCTGGAACTCGCGCTCGGACAGGTCGTTCACCACCACGTAGCCGGCTACATGATCCAGCGCCTGTTCCACGCTGACGCTGCGCGCGGTTTCACCGATCACGACGCCGAGTTCCACTTCCCAGTCGGTCTTGACCGAACCTTGCGGAATGATCACGTCGTCGTTCGGCCCCATCAGGGCGCTGGTGGCCTTCATGAAGAGAATGGGCTGCTCAGGAATCGGCGCGTTGGTTTCCGCCGCATGCTCGCTGTAATTCAAGCCGACGCAGATGAACTTGTTGACGTGCGCGACGGGTGCGCCATAGCGCGGTTCGCCCGCGACCTGCGGCAGGCTTTGCGGATCGATCGCGGCCAGGCGCGCGCGGCCTTCGCGGCTGAGCGTTGGTGTATCGATGTCATGGATGACGGAAGACAGATCGCGCAACACACCGTTTGCGTCGATCAGGCCGGGTTTTTCCTTGCCGGCTGCGCCATAGCGTACGAGTTTCATAGCGTTCGCTCTTGTTCTTTAGTTGGACCAGCCGCCGTCCACAACGTGGACGGTGCCGGTGGTGAATGCGGATTCGTCGGAGGCGAGGTAAAGCGCCAGCGCGGCGATTTCTTCGGGCTCGCCCAGGCGACCCATCGGCTGGCGCTGCACGAAGCTGCGCCAGTTGGCTTCTTCGTCGCCGCCCAATGCACGCACGCGATCACCCAGCGACGGCGTTTTCACCGTGCCGGGGCAGATCGCGTTGCAGCGAATGCCGCGCGCGACGAAATCCGAGGCGATCGAACGGGTAAGGCCGATCACCGCCGCCTTGGTCGTGCTGTAGGCGAAGCGGTTGGGCACACCCTTGATGCTGGAAGCCACCGAGGACATGTTGATGATGCTGCCCTTGCCGCGCTCGAGCATGCCGGGCAGCACGGCCTTGCACAGCTGGAACATGCTGTCGACATTGATCGCGAACGAACGCTGCCAGCTTGCCTCGTCGGTATCCAGGATGGTGCCGGCGTGCACGTAGCCGGCGCAGTTGAACAGCACGTCGAGCGGACCGCTTTCGTGCACCAGCGCCTTGATCTGCTCGGCTTGCGTCACGTCGAGTGTGCGGGTGGTGATGGATGCGTGTTCGGCAGCGAGGCTCGCCAATGCGTCGGCATTGATGTCGGTAGCCAGCACCTTGGCGCCTTCTTTCGCAAAGGCGAGCGCGGTGGCGCGGCCGATGCCGGCACCTGCCGCGGTGATCAAGGCATATTTGCCGGAAAGACGTCCGCTCATGCGTTTGGCTCCTGGTATGGGTTACAGCGCACGTTGCGTGAGTTCATGGCGTGCTCCTTGGTTCTGAAGATCGATATCCAGTGCATAAAAGCGCACCGCGTTGGCGGCGAACACGTCCGCCTGCGCGCCGGGTGCGTAGCGCTCGGTCAGTTGCATGGCCACCTGCAGCCAGTGCGCGTAATTGGCGTGCGTGGTGAGCACCGGCCAGTCACTGCCCCACATCAGGCGCTCGGGGCCGAAGTGCGAAAACAGGTCGGCGACGTACGGTTCGATGGCGTCTTCATGCACCGGCTCGCCCAGCAGCGTAAGCAGGCCGGAGAGCTTGCAATGCAAGCTTGCATGCTGCGCCAATTCGTCGATCCAGCTGGTCCATTGATCGAAGCGGCCGTCGTCGATGGAAGGTTTGCCGGCGTGATCCAGCACCATGTTCAACTGCGGATGCCGGCGCAGGCGGCGCAACAGGGCAGGGAACTGGCGCATGTCCACCAGCGCATCGAACGCAAGACCGCAATCGAGGATGCAATCGAAGGCGCGATCGAGCGAAGGCCGCGCCAGCCAATCCGGGTCGGCCAGGTCCTGCGCCATCGGGCGCAAGCCGCACAGCAGACCGTTGCCGTCGCGAATCAGCGCATCGATGCGTGCGCCCACGTCGCCGGCTTCCATATCGACCCAGCCCACCACGCCGACGACGGATGCATCTTCGCGCGCCAATTCGAACAGATAGCGCGTTTCGTCCTCGGTCGGTGCGGCCTGCACCAGCACGCTGTATTGCACGCCGGCGGCTTCGCGCTGTGCACGAAGATGTTCCGGCAAGAACGCCTGTTGCAGCGCTTCCGGCGCTTGCGCAAGCCAACCGTAGTCGCCGCGCGCAGGCTGCCAGTAATGCTGGTGGGCATCCACGACGATCATGGCGTGGGCACTTCCTCCTGCAGCAGGCCTGCATCGTGCAGCGCGCGCCAGGCATCGGCAGGAATAGTGGCTTGCAGGCGCGCGGCGGCCTGGTCGACTTCGGCGATCGAGCGCAAGCCACACACCACGCTCGCCACTGCCGGATGCGCCAACGGAAACTGCAGCGCCGCCGCACCGACGTCGGTATGCGTGCGCGCAAGCACGTCGTAGAAGCGCTGCGCGCGCGCCACGGTGGCTGTATCGGCCGGTGCGTAGTTGTAGAACTTCCCGGGGCCGTTCGCATGGCCGAGCAGGCCGGAGTTATACGGGCCCGCCGCGAGAATGGCGACGCCGCGCGCTTGCGCCTGCGCCATCACTTGGCGGCTTTGCGCCTGCTCGAACAAGGTGTAGCGGCCGGCCAGCATGATCACGTCGAGCGGAAAGCGCGGCATCACTTCCAGGCACACCGCTTCTTCGTTGACGCCGATGCCGATCGCCTTGCATGCGCCCTGGGCACGCAGTTCCGCCATGGCGGGCAGGGCTTCATCCAATGCCTGGCGCAGGATCGCCGGGTGGTTGGCGCCATGCGTGAGTTCACCGATGTCGTGCAGCAGCAGCACCTCGATGTGGTCGGTGCGCAGGCGCTGCAGGCTGGCTTCGAACGAACGTAGCACGCCATCGCGGCTGTAATCGAAGCGCGCGCGATGGCCGTCCACGATGAAGCCGTCGGCGTGGCCGTGCTGCTGCGCGTCGTCTTCGATCAGGCGGCCGACCTTGGTCGACAGCGTGAAGCTTTCGCGCGGCATGTCGTGCAAGGCATCGCCGAGACGCGTTTCGCTGAGGCCGTAACCGTAGTAGGGCGCGGTATCGAAGTGGCGGATGCCGCGCTGCCAGGCGTGCGCGATGGTGGCGGTGGCGGAAGCGTCGTCCACCGACTCGTACAGGTTGCCGATCGGCGCACCGCCGAACGAAAGCGCCGAGCCCAGCCAGGCATGTTTCCGTGCGCTGGCTTCACTTTGCTGCTGTTTGGCCGGCTTGGTCGTTGATACCGCCATGGGTCCTCTCGATGGCCTCTTGAACCGCCCGCGGCAAGGCGCTTGCACGCCTTGGCCGCCCCCGTTTCTGCGCATCATCGCGCATCTTCCAGGCTGTGTATATATAAACAGTTGATTCATAGGTGCGGTAATTGTCCGGGCAGGCCACCCGAAAAAAGTTGTTGCATTTGGGTTTCACTCGATCTAAAACATATATGAAATTCGGTTTTGCTAATGAACATGTAAGCAGGCGAGCCCATGATTACGTGTAAGAGGCGGGATCGGGAATTGGGGGCTGACGTATGAGCTGCTCGTCAGAAAGAACCTATACATGGGCCGTTTTGCGCGGCCTGGCACTGGCTTGAGAGGTAAGGCGTATGGCCGCGAGCGCGCTGCTGAGCACTGCGTCGATCCGCGATCGAGCGGCTCCGGCCCGTCCGTCCCGCGCAACTACCTGCGATGACAGCTTTCTGGCCGCCGACATCGGCGGCACCCACGCCCGGCTTGCCCTGATGACCCGCGCCACCGGCCAAGCACCCAAGCTGGCCGCTTACCGCGTTTATCGCTGCGCCGACCATCCGCATCTGGAAGACATCGTCCGCTGCTTCTGCGCCGAGCTGGACGCGCAACCGCGCGAGCTGGTGCTGGCCTGCGCCGGCTACGTGCATGCCGGATCTGTGATCAACAAGAACCTGGTCTGGCCGGTACTGTTGCAGAACCTGAAAGAGCGCCTGGCGCTGGATCAGGTGTGGTTCCTCAACGACCTGCAGGCGCTGGCCTATGCGGTGGGCCATGGCGCCGCCGGCGGCGCGAGCGTGTTGAAAGCGCCGATGGCGCGGGACACGCACGCAGGCCCGGTGGTGGTGATCGGGCCGGGCACCGGTCTGGGCGCGGCCGTGTGGTTGCCGGGACCGCCTGCGCGCGTGATAGCCACCGAAGCCGGCCACACGCAACTGGCCGCGCGCGTCGGGCGGGAACAACAGGTCCTGGCGCAGCTGGCGCAAGCCGATTGCCACGTCTCGCACGAGACGGTGCTGTCCGGCCCTGGTTTGCATCGCATCTACACCGCGCTGTGCGCCATCCACGATCGCTATCCGTCGCTGCACGAACCGTCGGCGGTGACGCAGGCCGCGCTTGCCGGTCGCGATGAGATCGCGCACGAAGCGCTTACGTTGTTCTGCGGCTGGTTGGGTTCGTTCGCGGCGGACCTTTCCATGCTCTACGGCGCCACCGGCGGCATTTATTTGGCCGGTGGCTTTTTATTCCAGATGATCGATTTCCTGCGCGCCAGTCCGCTGCAGGAGCGCTTTCTCGACAAGGGCGTGATGCGCCCGTTCCTGCAGAACGTGCCGATCCGCGTGATGGATCACGCCCATCACGGCGTGATGGGCGCCGCCAGCTGGCACTGGGATACGCATAGCGATACCGACGCTCGTACGGGAGACGAGCGCAAACCCTGCATCGATTTCAACGATGCAGTTTTTCCGCCAGACCGCTGAGAAGTCGCGGGGACGCTCGGAAAGTCTGGACCAACAAGAAACGGCAGTACGTAGCTCGGGGAGAGCAAGCAATGACATTTCGCAGGACTGTTTTAGGGTTGAGCATTCTGATGGGGTTGAACCTGGTCGCGACCGCGCAGGCGCAGGATGCTTCGGCATCGGCGCAGAGCACGGCCGGCCAGGGCAGCACATCGCAAGCCCAAAAAGAAAAGGCCAAGACGCTGCAGACGATCACCGTCACCAGCTATCGCGGCAGTCTGGACAAGGCGCTGAACATCAAGCGCGAAGCCGGCGCTATCGTCGACGCCATCAGCGCAGTGGATATCGGCAAGTTCCCCGATACCAACGCCGCCGAATCGCTGTCGCATCTGCCCGGCATCACGGTGGATCGCCAGTTCGGCGAAGGCGAGAAGGTGAGCATCAACGGCACCGATCCGGCCCTGAACCGCGTGCTGCTCAACGGTCAGACCATCGCCTCGGGCGACTGGGGCGGCAACCCGACCGACACCAGCGGCCGTACCTTCAACTACACGCTGATTTCGCCGGAAATCATCGACCAGATGGAAGTGTACAAGTCGCCCGAAGCGCGCATCGACGAAGGCAGCATCGGCGGCACGGTGATCATCCATACGCGCAAGCCGCTGGATCTTCCGGCCAACACGCTGCGTGGATCGGTGGGCTACAACTACAACGATCGTTCCGGGCAGGGCAATCCGCGTGGATCGGTGCTGTATAGCTGGAAGAACAGCAGCGATACGTTTGGTGCACTGGTCTCCGTTACGCATGACAAGGAAAACCTGTCGCGTGCGGGTATCGAGTTCTTTGGTTATACCACCGGCAGCGGCATTCCCAGCACGGCTACCGTGACCGGCAGCGGCAATGTGGCGACGGCCAAATTGCCGGTCGGCATCAACGCATCGTATTTCCAGCAGACGCGCGAACGCAACGGTTTGCAGACGGCGTTCGAATGGCGGCCCAACGACAAGAACGAGTTCAACCTCACGGGCTTGTACATCAAGGGTACGTACAACAACTACAGCGAATCGGAATACGTGTGCCCCGGTTGCGGCGATCTCAACAAGATCACTGCCGCCAACGTAAACAACGGCTACATCACCTCCGCGACCGTATCGCCGAACACCGGCAACGGCCAGCCTTACGCGGAGCTCGACGCCAATTACCGCAAGACGCACGTCGACACCAAGAGCATCAACCTCAAACACAACTACTACGGCGATCTGTGGACCTTCGAAAGCCAGGTGGGCTACACCAGCGCCACCGGCGGCAAGGATCCCGAGTACCTGATGAAGTATCTGCTGCAGTCGGGCGGATATAACTTCGCTTACAACGGCGTCAACACTGCGGTCAATTACGACAATGCTAGCGCCAGCAACTGGGGACTGAAGGCCGGGCAGCAGGCTGGCGGCATCTACTATTCCCGCACCGGTGACCGTGAAGCGTATGCGCAGTTCGACGCGTCGCGCGATCTGACCTGGGGTCCGCTGAGCTCGCTGCAGCTGGGCGCCAAGTACCTCGACCATCACAACAACAGCAACGCCTACGGCAATTCGATCTTCGCGACCGATTACGTCTCGCTGACGCAGTTCAGCCCGGGCGGCACGCCGAGTGGACTGTTCAGCGGCCTTGGCGCTAGCGGCACGCTCACCAACTGGGCGACCGCCAATCTCGGCGATGTGCAGAACTACCTGAAGTCGTTGCCGCAGGGCGCCTATCACGTCGATTACGGCTCCTCGTTCGGTGTGCAGGAAGTGACCAAGGACGTCTACGCGCAGCTCAACTTCAAGAGCGACATCGGCCTGCGCGGTAACGTCGGCATCCGTTATGTCGACACCAAGGACACCGCCAATTACTGGAACAGCACCGACGCCGGCAGTACCTGGTCGCCGGCCACCGCGACCTCCAGCTTCAAGAAGCCGCTGCCCAGCTTCAACCTGATCTACGATCTGGCCAGCGACAAGGTGCTGCGTTTCTCCGCGTCGAAGGTGATCGCGCGCCCGCGTTACTCCGATCTGGCCGGCAGCTACAGCATCGACGACAGCCAGCACACCGCCAGCGGCGGCAACCCGAACCTGCGTCCGTACCAGTCGACCAACTTCGACTTCTCGGCGGAATGGTATTTCGCGCCGACCAGCTTGCTGTCGACCGAGTTCTTCTACCGCAAGATCGGTACGTACATCATCTCCAAGACCAACGACGAGGTGCTGTACGACGTCACCACCGGCCAGAACGCGACCTATAGCGTCACCCGTCCGTTCAACGCCGCCAACGCGGATGTTCGCGGTATCTCGTTGCTGTACCAGCAGGACCTGGGCCTGGGCTTCGGCGTGCAGACCAACTTCACCTATGCGCACGCCAACACCACCAACGGCTACAACATGCCGTACCTGTCGCGCGACACGATCAACATCATTCCGTACTACGAGCATGGTCCGTGGTCGGCGCGCATCAACTACAGCCGCCGTTCGGCCTACTTCACCCAGATCGGCCGCCTGGATTCACAGGTGTTCGCCGATGCGTACAAGGAACTGGATTTCACCGTCGCCTACCAGGTCAACGACTGGATGGGCGTGACGGCCAGCGCGACCAACCTGCTGGATTCCACCTACTACTGGTACAACGGCGTGAAGTACGCACCGATCGGCATGTACAAGAACGGCCGTACGTTCTCGCTCGGCGTGAACTTCAAGCTGTAAGTGTTTCGCAGTACCGATCGCGGACAGTTACCTTCCCCTTGCTGCCGCGATCGGTTTTTTTTATTCCGTAGCCCCTTCCCTGCGGGGAAGGGGCTTGTTTCATGATTCTCGTGTCAGCGGGTGACCGGCTCCGATTTGTGCATCGAAGCACAAGAAAATGGAATCCGCGTTCCGCGGAAATGGCAACGCAGCCGATGGGGGCGTATGGCACTATGTCGGCTTCGACGCGAAACGGATAAAGGATTCAAAGCCATGCAGCGATCCATGTTCTATCTCGGCTTTGCGCTGGCGTGCGCAACGGGTGCCGTGGCTGCCCAGCAATCGCCCACGGCGCCGACCGCCAACACGCTTTCTCCGCGCGATGCCGACCTGGCCTGGCAAAAAGCCACCGCCAAGTTTGCGCCGCAGCGGCAGGCGATCCTGGCCCATGTCGCGCAGCACATGGACGACGGTCCGTTCCGCGCCGACTGGGCGTCGCTGCAGCATTACCGTTCGCCGCAGTGGTACGACGACGCCAAGTTCGGCATTTTCATCCACTGGGGCGTGTATTCGGTGCCGGCGTTCGGCAGCGAATGGTATTCGCGCAACATGTACCAGCAGGGCACGCCGGATTTTGCGCATCACGTGGCCACTTACGGCCCGCAGTCGAAATTCGGCTACAAGGATTTCATTCCCATGTTCAAGGCGGAGCATTTCGATCCGCAGGCGTGGGCCAAGCTGTTCAAGGAGGCCGGTGCGCGCTACGTGGTGCCGGTGGCGGAGCACCACGACGGCTTCGCCATGTACGACTCCAAGCTTTCCGAATGGACAGCTGCGAAGATGGGGCCGCACCGCGACGTGATTGGCGAGCTGTCCAAGGCCGTCCGCGCCGACGGCATGCATTTCGGTGTTTCCTCGCATCGCGCCGAGCATGACTGGTTCTTCGACGGCGGCCGCACGTTCGATTCCGATGTGAACGATCCGCGCTATGCCGGCTTGTACGGTCCTGCCGAAGCGCACCTGTCGAAGGACGACCAGAATCTCGCGCAGGATTGGACCTACGTATCGCAAGCCTGGCTGGATGATTGGCTGGCGCGCACCGCCGAGCTGATCGACGATTATCATCCCGACATTCTCTATTTCGATTGGTGGATCGGCCATCCCACCTTCCGCAACACGCTGCCGAAGATGCTGGCCTACTACTACAACCAGGGCGCCAAGCGCGGCGGCGTGGTGGTCAACTACAAGCTGGGTGATTTCGCGCCGGGCGCGGGCACGCTGGATATCGAGCGCGGCCAGCTCACCGGCATCCAGCCCGATCATTGGCAGACCGACACCTCGATCAGCAATGCGTCCTGGGGCTACATCAAGGGCGACACCTACCGGACGCCGAAGGAACTGATCCACCTGCTGGTGGACGTGGTCAGCAAGAACGGCAACCTGCAGCTCAACATCGGTCCGCGCGCGGACGGCACCATTCCGGAAGAAGCGCAGAAAATCCTGCTGGCGATGGGCGGCTGGCTGAAGGCCAACGGCGATGCGATCTACGGCAGCAAGCCATGGCGCACGTTCGGCGAAGGCCCCACCGAAGTGGTCGGCGGCACGTTCCAGGACAGCAAGACCAAACCGTATACGGCTGACGATTTCCGCTTCACCACGCACAACGGTGCGCTCTACGCCATCGAACTGGGCTGGCCCGAAGGCGGCAAGACGGTGATCCATTCGATCAAGCCGGAAGACCATGTGCAGGCGGTCACGCTGCTTGCCGATGGTCAGCGCATCAAATGGCAACAGCAGCCCGATGGCTTGCATCTGACGCTGCCGGCCCAGCCGGTGGGTGACTACGCCTACGTTTACCGCATCGAATTGGCCAAACCGTGATGAAAAAGTTCGCCTGTTTTCTGGCTGCAGCCTTGGCTTGCGGCATTGCCTACGCGAAGCAGCCGACAGCGCTGTTCTATTTGATGGATTCGCAGAAGTCGACCAACTCCTTCACTGCGCACATCGACAAGATCGGTCTGCTGGTGCCGACCTGGTATGGCGTGGACGGGCAGGGGCTGGTGAATGGCGGGCCGAACAACTACGTGCTGGATCTGGCCAAGCAGCACCGGCTGCCGGTGATGCCGATCATTTCCATGTCGGCGGGACGCAAGGGCTTTCACGATCTGCTGCATGACGAAACCGCCAAGCAGCACATGATCGAATCGATGCTGCAGCAGGCGACCGAACACGGCTACGTCGGCTACCAGTTCGACTTCGAAAGCATCTCCTGGACCGACCGCGACGCCTACACTCTGCTGGCAAAGCAGACGGCCGAGGCCTTGCACAAGCACGGCCTGAAACTGTCGATCGCGGTGGTGCCGAACGGACCGGGACATGCGGGTGTCGGTCAGTTCTCCAAATGGATGTGGCAGTACTGGCGCGGCGCCTATGACCTGTCCGCGCTGGGCAAATACGCCGACCTGATCTGCCTGATGACCTACGACCAGCACACCCGCTGGACCACGCCGGGCCCGGTGGATGGCATGCCGTGGATGCTCGATCAGCTCAAGTACGCGGTGACCCAGGTACCGAAGGACAAGCTGTCGTTGGGCATCGCCTTGTACGGTTATCGCTGGTATACCGGCAATCCCGTGCGCGACGATGGCACCGAGGCGTCCAATATCTCGGCCACCTATATCGACGCGGACGAGTCGATGCCGCTGATCCAGGAACAGAAGGCTCAGGTGCAGTGGGATCCGGTGGAGCACGAATCCTGGTTCTACTTCTACCGCGACGACATGCGCGAATGGGTGTTCATGCCCGATGCGCACAGCTTCCGCGATCGCTATGCGCTGGTGAAGCAATACGATCTGGAAGGCTTCTGCGCGTGGGTGCTGGGGGCGGAAGATCCCAAGGTGTGGGATGAGTTGCCGGTGGCGGAGCGCTGACCTCATTGTCGTCATTCCGGCGAAGGCCGGAATCCAGTTCCAATATGCATCCGAAGGACACATTATTGGTTTTGTGTGCTGCGCACGACTTATGAAACTGGATTCCGGCTTTCGCCGGAATGACGCTGAGGATATATGCCGCCCCCATGTAGAGGACAACACAGCAGGGTTTCAACCATGCAAAGAAAGCTTCCGCGTCTCGCAGCAATCATTGGCCTTCTGCTTACTGCAGCCAGCTTCGCGCAGAACACAACACCAGACAGCAAAGCCGCCGCGCTCGTCGCCAAGATGACCCTGGCTGAAAAAGTCTCGCAGCTGCAAAGCGGCGCACCGGCCATTCCGCGCCTCGGCATCGCCGCCTACGACTGGTGGAGCGAGGGCCTGCACGGCATCGCCCGCAACGGTTACGCCACGGTTTTTCCGCAAGCCATCGGCCTGGCCGCAAGCTGGGATACCGGGCTGCTGCAGCAAGTGGGCACCACCGTATCCACCGAGGCGCGTGCGAAGTTCAACGCGATCGGCGCTGGCCACGATCATCCACGCTATGCGGGCCTGACCATCTGGTCGCCCAACATCAATATCTTCCGCGATCCACGCTGGGGCAGGGGACAGGAAACCTACGGCGAAGATCCGTACCTCACCGGCCAGCTTGCCGTGCATTTCGTTCGCGGCATTCAGGGTGACGATCCGGCGCATCCGCGCGCCATCGCCACGCCCAAGCATCTGGCCGTGCACAGTGGACCGGAAGCCGGCAGACACGGCTTCGATGTGGATGTATCGCCGCACGATCTGGAAGCCACCTATCTGCCTGCCTTTCGCGCCGCCATTACCGAAGGTCGCGCCGACTCGGTGATGTGCGCGTACAACGCGCTGCACGGCACGCCGGTGTGCGCGAACAGCGATCTGCTCACCACGCACCTGCGTCATGCTTGGGGCTTCCGCGGGTTTGTCGTTTCCGACTGCGATGCGGTCGATGACATGACCAAGTTCCATTATTTCAAGCCGGACAATGCGCAATCGTCCGCGGCGTCGATCCAAGCAGGCACCGATCTCGATTGCGGACTTGCGTATGCCGATCTGCAGGAGGCGGTGCAAAAAGGCTACATGAAGGAAGCGGTGCTCGACACCGCACTTACGCGCCTGTTCGCTGCGCGCTATCGCCTGGGCGAATGGGGCGGCGATGCGAGTCCTTATGCCAGCATCGGCATGGATCAGGTGGACAGCGCCGCGCATCGCAAGCTCGCCTTGCAGGCCGCGCTGGAGTCGATCGTGCTGTTGAAGAACGACCATGGCGCATTGCCGTTGCGCAATGGCGCGAACGTGGCGGTGATCGGTCCCAACGCCGACACGCTGGAAACCCTGGAAGCCAATTATCACGGCACAGCGCGAGCACCGGTGACGCCGCTGGAAGGCTTGCGCGAGCGCCTGGGTGCGGAGCGCATCCACTACGCGCAAGGCGCGCCGATCGCCGAAGGCGTGCCGGTGCCGATTCCGGAAACCGCCTTGCGCGCGAACGGCCAGCCAGGGCTAGCCGGCGAATACTTCACCAATACGGATTTCAGCGGCAAACCGGCTGTGACGCGCACGGACCGGACGATCGATTTCGACTGGGATCACGTCGTACCCGCCGACGCCTTGCACGCCGATCACTACGCCGTGCGCTGGAGCGGCGAATGGCTGCCGCCGGCGCCGGGCGACTACACGCTCGCTGTGCACGTGGATCGCTGCTTCGATTGCAACAAGCAGCACGATCCGCTGCGCCTGTATATCGACGGCAACAAAGTGCTGGACGACAGCGGCGACAACACGCACATGCAGGCCACGCTGCACGCGACCGATGCGCAGCCGCATGCGATCCGTCTGGAATACGTGCACAGCGGCCAGGACCAGGGCGTGCGCCTGCAATGGTTGGCCCCTGACGAAGCGCAGCTGGCCAAGGCTCAGGCTGCCGTAAACAATGCGGACGCGATCGTGGCGTTCGTCGGTCTTTCGCCGGATGTGGAAGGCGAAGAACTGAGCATCGACGTGCCCGGCTTCAACGGTGGCGATCGCACGGATATCGGCCTGCCGCAACCGCAACAAGCCTTGCTCGAACGCGCGTCGGCCAGCGGCAAGCCGCTGATCGTGGTGCTGATGTCCGGCAGCGCCGTCGCACTCAACTGGGCCAAGGCGCATGCCGACGCCATCGTGGCGGCGTGGTATCCAGGCGAAGAAGGCGGGCGCGCCATCGCGCAGGTGCTGGCGGGCGACTACAACCCCGGCGGACGCCTGCCAGTGACGTTCTATCAATCCACTCGCGATCTGCCGCCGTTTGTCAGCTATGCCACGCAAGGGCGTACGTACCGTTATTTCGAAGGCACACCGCTTTATCCGTTCGGCTATGGCTTGAGCTACACGCATTTCGCGTATGCAGAACCGCAACTGTCGACTACAACGCTGGATGCGGGTGGGAAACTCACCGTCAGTGCCGTCGTGCGCAACGAGGGCGATCGTGAAGGCGACGAAGTCGTGCAGGTTTACCTGGACGCGCCGGACGATCCGTTGGCGCCGCGACATGCGCTGGTTGGTTTTCAACGCATCCATCTGGCCAAAAAGGAGAGCCGTCGCGTGAGCTTCGAACTGACGCCGCGGCAGCTCAGTGTCGTTGATGCGGCCGGCGAGCGTGCCATGAAGGCGGGACACTATCGCGTATTTGTCGGTGGAGGCCAGCCTGGCGATGCGGAGGGCGTGACGGCGACGTTTGCCATCGACGGTCGCATGGTGTTGCCGAAGTAATTTCGTACGTAGGATCAATCATGTCGCCTGAACACGTTGGGTTACGCTGCGCTAACCCAACCTACGCCGCATCGCGGCCTGCATGACTCGTATGTCACAACTATCCAGAAAATTCATCGTCGCGTGCATGCTCGGTATGTTGACGTGGGGCGGGTCTGCCGTCGCAAACACGCCCATCACCATCCAGGGCGATCATTTCGTTCGCGCCGGCAAGCCCCACCAAATCATGTCCGGCTCGATGGACTTCCAGCGCATCCCGCGCGCGTACTGGAAAGATCGTTTGCAGAAAGCCCGCGCCATAGGCTTGAACACGATCACCACCTACGTTTACTGGAACGCGGTCGAACCCAAGCCAGGCCAGTTCGATTTCAGCGGCGACAACGACGTGGCCGCTTTCGTGCGCCTGGCACAGGAACAAGGACTGGACGTGATTCTCCGCCCCGGCCCGTATGTATGCGCCGAATGGGAGGCGGGCGGTTTTCCCGCCTGGTTGTTCGCCGATCCGCATCTGCGCGTGCGCACGCAAGATCCGAAATACCTGCAGGCGGTGGAGCGCTACTTCCAGCGATTGGGCAAGGAACTGGCGCCGTTGATGGCCGCGCATGGCGGACCGATCATCGCCGTGCAGGTCGAGAACGAATACGGCTCCTACGGCGACGATCGCACGTATATGGAGCAGATCCACCAGGCGCTGATCCGCGCCGGTTTCGGTACCGATCTGATGTTCACCTCCGATGGCGCGGACCTGCTGGGCAACGATGCATTGCCCGGCGTGCTGGCGGTGGTCAACTTCGGTACCGGCGAAGCGAAAGGCGCGTTTGCGAAGCTCAAGGCGTTTCGGCCTGATCAACCACGCATGGCCGGCGAATACTGGGCCGGCTGGTTCGATCATTGGGGCGAACCGCATGCCCATACCGATGCCGGCGTACAGACGAAAGAACTGGCGTGGATGCTGAGCCAGGGTTACTCCTTCAACATCTATATGTTCGAAGGCGGCACCACCTTCGGCTTTATGAATGGCGCCAATTTCCAGGGCAACCCGGCTGATCACTACGCGCCGCAGACCACCAGCTACGACTACGACGCGCCGCTGGATGAAGCGGGCCGGCCGAAGCCGAAATTTGCGATGTTCCGCGATGCGATCGAAAAAGCCACCGGCATCGAGCCGCCGCCGTTGCCTGCGCCCACGCCGTTTACGGCGGTTCCCGCGTTCACGCTCACCGAATCGGCATCGCTATGGGACAACCTGCCCGAAGCGGTGACCACCGAACAACCGCAGCCGATGGAACAGTTCGGCCAGGCGTACGGCTACATCCTCTATCGCACGCAAGTGAGCGGTCCGGTGAAGACACAGCTTTATCTGGGCGAGGTACGCGATTACGCGACGGTGTACGTCGATCGCAAGCCGGTCGGTACGGTGGATCGGCGTCTTAAACAGGTGGGACTGCCGATCACGCTCGATGCAGGCACGCATACGCTCGACGTGCTGGTGGAGAACACCGGACGCATCAATTACGGGCCGCATCTCGAAGATGGCCGCGCAGGGCTGGTCGATTCGGTGATGCTGGATGGCAAGGAACTGCATGGCTGGCAGACCTATCCGCTGCCGATGACCTCGCCGGATGCGATCCGCGGCTGGACCACGCAGCCGGTAAGCGGGCCTGCGTTCTATCGCGGTCACTTCAAGCTGACGTCGCCGGTCGACACGTTCCTGGACATGAGCGCGTTCGGCAAAGGCTTCGCCTGGGTGAACGGTCACAATCTCGGACGCATCTGGGATATCGGCCCGCAGCGTTCGCTGTATTTGCCGGCGCCGTGGATGGAGCAGGGCGACAACACGGTGGTGGTGTTTGATTTGCAGGCGCCGAACGGAAGGGCAGTGCGTGGCTCTACGCAGCCGGTCTGGTACGAGCCGGGCGTAAAGACGGGCAAATGACATTCACGCGTTCGCTCATGCGCTCGGCGCTAATGTCCTTGCTGATCGCCACTGCGCTGCCGGCCATGGCAACCGACCCCATCGTGCTGCGCGAATTCATTGCCGCCACGCCGCCTACGTTGCAAAGCCACGCTTCCACCATCGTGGAGACGCCGGCCGGCCTCGTCGCCGCCTGGTTCGGCGGCAAGCACGAGCGCGATCCCAGCGTGGGCATCTGGCTGTCGCGCCAAGTGCAAGGCCACTGGACAGCGCCAGTCCAGGTGGCGAACGGGGAGCGTGCGGATGGGCCTCGCGAACCCACCTGGAACCCGGTGCTGTTTCTGCCACAGCACGGGCCGTTGATGCTGTTCTACAAGGTCGGCCCCGATCCGCAGCATTGGCGCGGCATGCTCAAGACGTCCAGCGACAACGGCGAACACTGGTCCGCCGCGCGCGCACTGCCGGCGGGCATACTCGGCCCGATCAAGGACAAGCCCGTGCAACTGGCCGACGGCACCATCGTCAGCCCGTCGAGCACGGAGCAGGGGCGCTGGACGATCCACTTCGAGCTCTCCGCCGATGGCGGCACCACCTGGCGGACCAGCCAGCCTGTTCCCAATCCCGATCGTATCGAGGCGATCCAACCCAGCCTGCTGCGTTGGCCGCATGGAAAACTGCAGGCCATCGGCCGCACCAAGCAGGACCGGTTGTTCTCCACCTGGTCCACCGACGGCGGGCACACCTGGTCGGCGTTGAAGCTGCTGGACGTACCCAATCCCAATTCGGGTATCGACGCCACCGTGCTGGCCGACGGCCGTGCCTGCCTGGTTTACAACCCGACCATCCACGGTAAGGATTGGTGGGACGGCCGCGGTACGCTGGCGGTGGCCCTGTCGGCCGACGGCGAGCACTGGAAGCGGGTGCTGACGCTGGAACAGAGCCCTGGCGCGGAGTTTTCCTACCCCGCCGTCATCCAGGCCCAGGACGGCCGAATCCACCTGACTTATACGTGGAAACGGTTACGCATAGCGCACGTCGTGATCGATCCGGCACGCCTTTAGACCTGCCCGATCCGCCAAGTGACAAGAAATCTTCAAATTCTGTTGCGTCGCGACTTGCCACGATCTAAACCCCCCGTATAAGCTCTGTACGAACTACATATGAAATGGACATTCGTATATGAATGGCGCAGGCATGCGCTGCGGTGCCGGAGGGGTTATGCGAGGTTCGATCCAAAATAGGACTAAGATCGTCACAGCTCGACCGGTTTTGGGTACGGGGGCCAAGCGTGCGTGACGGCGGCGGCTACGAGCGATACGGTGACGCGCGGAATACTTCCGCCGCGAATGCATTCCTCGGCCATGACGAGCGCAACGAATCCGCTGCGCTGTCCACACCCGTGATGCAGCCCTCCGCCATGCACGATGCGTTTCTCGCCGCGGACGTCGGCGGCACGCATGCTCGCATCGGTCTGATTGCATTTCAACCGGGGCAGGGCGTTCCGGTTACGCTTGCATACCGCATCTATCTATGCGCGGACTTCGAAAGTTTCGACGCGATCGTGCGCGCCTTCTGCGATGAGTTTTCGGTGCAGCCGCAGCGGCTTGCACTGGCCTGCGCGGGTTTCCTGCACGAAGGCGAAGTCGTCAACAACAACCTGCGCTGGCCGATCGTTCCCGCCCAGTTGGAACAGAGCCTGGCGTTGAGCGAAGTGAAAGTGCTCAACGATTTCGAAGCGCTGGCCTACGGCACGGCCTATCTGGATCCGGCAAGCACGATTACGCTGCATGATCCTCGCCGCAGCAAGAGTGCCGAAGAAGGCCCGGTGGTGGTGGTCGGCCCCGGCACCGGACTCGGTGTCGCCGTGCGCCTGCCTGGCACGCCGCCGCAAGTGCTTGCCACCGAAGCCGGACACATCCAATTGGCTGCGCGGGTAGGCCGCGAACAAGCCGTGCTCACCGAGTTGGTGCCGCCCGATACGCATATTCCTTATGACTCGGTGCTGTCGGGGCCCGGCCTGCTGCGCGTGTACCAGGCGGTTTGCCGTCTCGACAGCGCATCGGCCGAACTGCGCGAGCCTGCGGCGATTACCGCCGCGGCCTGCGCGGGCGCGAATGCGCAGGCGGTGGAAACCTTGCAGCTTTTCTGCGGATGGCTCGGCTCCTTTGCTGGCGATCTGGCCATGCTCTACGGCGCAAGCGGCGGCATCTACGTGGCCGGCGGCTTCCTGTCGCGCATGACCGATTTCATGGCCAGGAGCAGTTTCGTCAGCCGCTTCCTGGACAAAGGCGTGATGCGTCCGTTCCAGCAGACCGTGCCGGTGCATGTGGTCGACCACGCGCAACTGGGCGTGATCGGCGCGGCGAGCTGGCTGATGAATCACGCTCCGCAAGCTTTGCAAGAGTGATGGGAACGCCTGCGTGCAGGCGATCTTCTTGGCGCATCGACAGGAAGACGATGTTCTGAAAACCTGACCGGAGGAACGTACAGATCTTCCACATGACCGATGCCGTTTGACCAATCAGCTTCGGCGCGACCGAAGCACGTATAAACAAACAGACCCACACATGCCAGCTTCGACTCGATGAGGAATCAGGGGCGTCGAGGCGGCAGCACCATCGTTTTTTTACCGGGAGGGGACATTATGAATACCATTCACGTACGCCGCGGCGTACTGGCAAGTTCTTTGGCGTTGGCGCTTTTCGCGCCGTATGCCGTCGCGCAGACGTCGACGGCGCCGGCTGGTGATCAGCAGCAGGGCACGACTTCCAACAATTCGCAGCAGAGCGGCAAGTCGAATGCGAAAGAGCTGAAAACGGTCGTCGTGACCGGTTCGATGATTCCGCGCGTGGAGGTCGAAGGGCCGACTCCCGTGGTTTCCCTCACCGGCGAACAGATCAAAGAGCAGGGCTTCACGACGCTGTATGAATTCCTCGATTCGCTGCCGCAGGTAGGCCAGCAGGTCTCCGACCCGGCGTCCTGGGGTTCCAGCTCGGTCAACGCACGCTCGGTCAACCTGCGCGGCGTGGGTCCTGGCTTCAGCCTGCTAATGATCGACGGCCATCGCATCGTCGATTACCCGCAGCCGCTGAACAAGCAGAGCAACTTCCAGAACTACAACAATATTCCGATCGGCATGGTCGACCATGTCGAAGTGCTGGCCGCAGGCGCCTCTTCGATCTACGGTTCGGATGCGGTCGCGGGCGTGATCAACGTGATCCTGAAGAAGAACTATCAGGGTGACGATCTGCAGGTCACTGGCGGCGGTTCTACCCGCGGCGGCCGCGCCTATGGCGACATCAACTTCACTGGCGGCAAGTCAGGTGAAAACTGGCACGTCATGTACAACCTGGAAAAGTCCAACCGCACCGCGTTGTGGGGTTCGGATCGTCCGTACCAGGACTCGGTGGCTGATGCAGGCTACGGTTCGTGGGGTCCGGCTGACCGCATGTTCGGCTACCAGTATGACCAGCGTGGTTCCATTGCGCTCTCTGCGCAGGACGGATCGGGCAATTACATCACGCCGCCTGCGGGCACTTGCGGGAAGTTCACTAACTCGCAGTTGAGCCACTCGTACGTCACTACCACCAACGGCACCCAGGTCGCCAGCGTGACCGACCGTGGTTTCTATTGCTCGCAGCCTACGATGTGGCAGAACTGGGTGCTGACGCCCGGCAGCCGCAGCAACAACGCTTACCTGGCCGGCGAGTACGACTTCAAGAATGGCTTGCAGCTCTACGGCTCGGTGGCCTTGTATAACACGGTGGGTATCTCCAACACCCAGCTGATCGCCACGGGTACGGGCGCGTTCTACGATCAGACCACCGGGCAGGTCATCAGCCAGGCGGTCCGTCAGTTGACCGCGCAGGAAATGGGCACGGCGGCCAATACCCACGATCGCGAGACGAACTGGAACATCCAGACGGGCCTGCGCGGCACGTTCTTCGACAGCCGCTTCAATTGGGACTTGAACCTCAACTCCCAGAAGTACATCGTGCGCGAGGACTACACCGGCATCAACCAGGATGGCATCAACAACTTCTTCCTGGGCCAGCAATTAGGCACGACCACCGTCTCTGGTTACAGCGCCATCAATGGTGGCAAATCTACTGATATCCCCATCTACGCCATGAACTGGCAGCAATGGTGGAATCCGATCACGCGGCAGCAATACAGTCAGTTCGCGGTCAACGGTGAAGACACCGCCACGTCGTGGTTGAACCAGGTGCAGTTCCGCGTCAATGGTGACTTGTACACGCTGCCATGGGTACATGACCAGCCGATCGGTTGGGCGGCGGTGCTGGAGGCGGCGGACAACGGCTACAACCTCTCGCCCGATCCGCGTGGCGCCAACTCAAGCACGTTCGTGAACCCGTTCTATGCGTATATCCTCGGCGGCGGTACCCGCCAGCGCTATTCGTTCGGCAATGAGTTCCGCGTACCGGTGCTTGATTCGGTGACCTGGACCATCTCCGGCCGTATCGACAAGTACCACGACGCCAGCAGCGCCGATATCGCCCGCACCTGGGGCACCGGTCTGGAATGGCGTCCGTATGATGGTCTTTTGCTGCGCGGCAGCTACGGCACCAACTTCAAGGCGCCGGACATGCAGGCGATCTACCTGAAGGGTTCCTCCTCGCCGGTTGGTCTCTACATCGACCCCTTGCAGTGCATCAACGACCTCAAAGCTGGTAACTCTGCCAGTACATGGTGTCAATCAGTACAGCGCCCAAGTTCGCAGTGGTACACGGTAAACACGAATGGCAGCCGCTTGTTGCAGCCGGAGACCGGCCATTCCTGGACCTACGGTTTCGTGTGGCAGGTTCCGGGCGTGCAGGGCCTGTCGTTCTCTGCCGACTACTGGCACATGGGTGTGGACAACGCCATCGAGTATCTCGGCGCAGACACCGTGCTGACCGACGAAGCCGGCTGCCTTACCGGCTTGCAGGTAAACGGCACGACCTTGTCGCCCTATACGGCGCACGCGCCGGGTTCGGCGTATTGCCAGTTGGTCAGCAAGTATGTCCAGCGCAATGCCGCTGGCCAGATCGTCACGGAGCAGTCCGGTCCGATCAACGAGGCTTCGCTGTACGTAAGCGGTATTGACGCCTCGCTGGACTACAAGCTGCACACCGACGATTGGGGTGATTTCCGCGCCAACATCAACTACACCGACAACCTCTCGTACAAGCAGCGCGTGCTGGCTTCCGACCTGCTGCAGAACACCCGCTACAACTACGCGGCGAGCAGGATCGCGTGGATTGCCGACTGGCATAAGGGCGACTGGAGCGCGTCGATCTCCGGCGTGCGCGTCGGCGGCATGCGTGCGCCGAACTATGGCGGTTGTACGGTACTGCCCAATGGCATCCAGCCGGGCATGGTGACGGTGCAGAATGGCACCGAGTCGGTCAGTACCGGTGTTTGCCAGGTGACGCAGGATGGCAACCTGGTTACGGTTCCGCAAAGCACCACCTACCAGGGCCACACGCCGGTGTGGATCACCTGGAACGGCTCGGTCAGCTGGCAGATCAACCACATGACCAAGCTGAAGCTCACTGTGAACAACATCTTCGATAGAGTATCGTCGATTCCGTACTACGCAGGTGGCTTCGAGTACGTCACCACCGGTC
>CBJMMB010000029.1:0-34062 GCA_966430775.1 uncultured Dyella sp.
TCGGCTGGCGCTGGAACGGCATCGTGGGTCCGGAAGTCGGCTACGTGTATCTGGGTCGTCCGAAGACTGACGCCACCGCGTTTGTCGGCCAGGACGCTTCCTTCTCGGTCAAGCCGCGTGCGCTGACGGTCGGCGTCAACGCCAAGTACAACGTGTACGAAAACTGGTTCGTCACCGCGCACGCCGGCTACCTGCGCTCGAAGACCAAGCTCGACCTGGTTTCCGGTGACGTCGGCGCCAACTACACGACCTACAACAACGGTCTGTATGCAGGCCTCGGCGTTGGCTATGACCTGACCAAGAACTTCAGCGTCGGCCTGAACTACGACAACTACCGCATCAACGCCGGCAACAGCACCAGCGTCGACCACGTCGGCATTGGCCGCAACCGCGTGAACGTGGCGGCGTATTCGGCTTCGGTGGAATACCGCTTCTGATAAACGCCAACACGTCGGTGCAAGCAACAAGAAAACCCCCAGGGCAACCTGGGGGTTTTTGTTTTCCGCAGCACGTTCCACCGCGATAAAAAACACATGCAGCAAGCGAGCGATCATCGATTGCAAATGATTTGCATCGATTAACTGTGATGTGGCACGTGACCCCGTTGTGAACGCTTATAAATATTTTTGGGTATACGTTTTCATACACACATCGATCATTGCAATTGAATTGTGCTTCCACTACGTTGCCGCGGTTCGTCATGGGGAAGGGGTTGTTTTTTGGCGAACGACTTTGTCACGGATATAGGCCGACGCTTCGGCTTATAAGCAAGCATCGCTGGCGTGCGCCCGGATGGATCGGGGGAGGGTAATGTCCGGCATGCGACGAAGCCTCGTTTTTTAGATCGGAGCGAAACAAACCAGTCCCGCTTCAGCGGTGGTGCTGTGGCTCGAAAGCCGCAGGCGGGTTTTCTGTTCTCTTCTTTCTTAATGGGGTAGAAAATGTCTGACTACATCAAGCTCGGCCTGCTCAAAGCAGCGGCCGTTTCGAGCTTGTTTGCGCTCGCCGCAAGTGCAGCTCTCGCTGCCAGCGATCCGGCGCCGCAAGCAAGCACGCCGCAAATAAGCAATCCTTACTCGCCTGCTTATGCGCATCCCTATCGGCATGGCGTGGTGCCGACACTGGAACGGCACGCGAAGATGAAGGCCTACCTGCAACAGATCGGTGCGGCGACCGGTCCGCAAACCTTGTCGTTCGGGGGCGGTATCGATGGCATCGGCGTCACCAGCGGCACGCCCAAGGTCTATCTGGTGTTTTACGGCACGCAATGGGGTACGCAAGGCACGGATGCGAACGGCAATATCACGTTGTCCAATGATCCGAGCAATGCGGCGCCCTACCTGCAGAAACTTTTCAAAGGGCTGGGTACGGGCGGCGAGCTGTGGTCGGGCACGATGACGCAATACTGCGACGGCTCGTCGGTGGCTACGGGCGCAACCTCCTGTCCTTCCGGCGCGCCATTGATCGGCTATCCCACCGGTGGCGCGCTGGCCGGCGTGTGGTATGACAACACGCAAGCTTCGCCCTCGGCGGCCACGGCCGCGCAACTTGCGCAGGAGGCGATCAACGCCGCGGCGCATTTCGGCAACACCACGGCCGCGTCGAACCGCTACGTGCAGTACGTGATCATCTCGCCCACCGGGGCCAATCCCGACAACTGGCTGACCGGCGGCTTCTGCGCGTGGCACGACTACAACAAGGATGCCGGCGTGAGTTCGCCCTATGGCGATATCGCCTTCACCAACCTGCCTTACGTGTCCGACCAGGGCAGCAGTTGCGGCGCGGGCTTCGTCAACGCCGGCAACAATGACGATGGCTTCTCCATCGTCGAAGGTCACGAGTACGCCGAAACCATCACCGACCAGAACCCTGCCGGCGGCTGGACCAACACCACCGGCTCCAGCTACAACGGTCAGGAAAATGGTGATGAATGCGCCTGGATCAGTTCCGGCCAGGGTGCCTCGGCCAATGTCAGCATGAGCACGGGCAGCTTTGCGATGCAGAGCACGTGGTCCAACGACACCAACCGCTGCGATATCTCCCATCCCATCGTCAGCGGCGGCGGCAGCGGTGGCGGCACGCCCACGGCCAGCTTCAGCTGCTCGGCCAGCGGCCTTACGCTTAGCTGTACCGACAGCTCCACCGACAGCGGCGGCACGATCAATTCATGGTCGTGGGCCTTCGGCGACGGCGGCACGTCCACCGCGCAGAATCCAACGCACACCTATGCGGCCAACGGTACCTACAGCGTGACCGAAACGGTGAAGGACAGCGTCAGCGGCAAGACCAGCTCGCTGACCAAGTCCTACGCCGTGAGCAGCAGCGGCGGCAGCACTCAGTTGATCGTCAATCCGGGCTTCGAAAGCGGGCAAAGTCCCTGGTCGATGACGGCAGGCGTGTACTGCACCAACAGCACCTGTTCGGGCGAAACCGCGCATAACGGCGCCGCGTTCGCATGGCTGGACGGCTACGGCACCACGCATACCGACACGGTGTCGCAGAGCGTGGCCATTCCGGCCGGCAAGTCCAGCGCAACCCTGCAGTTCTACCTGCACATCGACACGGCCGAGACCACCACCACGACCGCCTACGACACCTTGAAAGTGCAGGTGCTCAACAGCAGCGGCACGGTGCTGGCCACGCTGGCGACGTTCTCCAACCTCAACGCCGCGTCGGGCTACCAGGTGCACAGCTACAACATGGCTGCGTACATCGGCAAGACTGTCACGGTGAAATTCACCGGCAAGGAAGATGTCTCGCTGCAGACGTCTTTCGTTCTGGACGACGTGACGTTGAACGTGCAGTAAGTTGCACCGCTCCCTCTTCCATCGAAAAGAGGGCGTTGCCTTTTCTGGACGGACCCGGCATGGGTCCGTCCAGCATTGAGCCTAAAGTTTGTTTCGCCACGGCCGATAGTCCTTGTCTAGCTGCTCTCTTGCAGCACGTTTCCCCTCCCCTAAGGACTGATCATGAAAACCGTACTCGCCGCGACCCTGCTGCTGGTCGCCCCTATCGCCGCCCATGCCTGCTCCGCCACCGATTTCGCAATCCAGGATGTCAAAGTCGCTTCGGTAGGCACCGGCGTCGCCACGCGCCTGAGCGTGAAAGGCAAGCTGGTCAACAACTGCGCATCCGCCGCCGCCGCCCAGGTTCGCCTGGATGCAAAGGACGGTTCCGGCAATGTGCTCGCTTCCAAGGTGGGCTGGCCTGCCGGCACCACCAATGTCAGCCCCGGCCAGTCGGTGGATTTCGACCTGGGCCGCCTGCTGCATTACCAGTCGGACATGCAGAGCTATTCGCTCAGCGTGGTCGACGTGAAAGCCTGGTAAGCACTTACATCATTGCTATCGACTTGCCGACGGCGCTAGCCCACGCCGTCGGTTTTTTTGCGCCCTTTGTAGCATTGCCTTGCGTGCATGTATCGCGATGCTGGGATGGTCATCCCGGCCTACGAATCCGCCGCTAAAGTTCGCCTCATTCGGGCCGATAGTCCTTACAAGCCGGTTTTTCCTATTCACCTGGCCCTGTAAGGACTGACCCATGAAAATCCTACTCGCCGCTACTGTTCTGCTGGTCGCACCCATCACGGCTCATGCCGCCTGCGCCGCCACCGATTTCGCGATCCAGGACGTCAAAGTCGCCGCTGTCGGCACCGGTATCGCCACGCGCCTGAGCGTGAAAGGCAAGCTGGTCAACAACTGTGCATCTGCCGCCGCCGCGCAGATCCGCCTGGATGCGAAAGACGGTTCCGGCAATGTGCTCGCCTCCAAGATGGGCTGGCCCGCCGGCACCACCAACATCAGCCCCGGCCAATCGGTGGATTTCGACCTGGGCCGCCTGCTGCATTACCAGTCGGACATGCAGAGCTACTCGCTCAGCGTGGTCGACGTGAAAGCCTGGTAAGTCGTTTCAAGCATCGATATTGCGTGTGAACCTGCCGGCGGTGCTAGCCCACACCGTCGGCTCTTTTTTGCGCGAAGAATTATTTGGCCGGCTTGCTGGATTTGAGCACCCAGAAGCGAACCTTGTCGAACTTTGGACCGGCCCACGCATCCCAGATTGTCTTGTCGCCATCGCTTTTGGCGCCCGCCCAACTTCCTAGCGAACGCGACATGGAACGCGCATAGATGCCATGCGAGCGCATCATCAGCGTCTTCCCCTGCGAGACATAAGCATAGCCGCCGGATTCCTTTACATCACCCGGATACACCACGAGCACGTGGCCGTTGGGTGTGTCTTCGCGGCCACCTACAACCAAGGCGCCGGCTTTGGCGAGATCCGCCATCTTGCGACTATCGGTACGGTCGACCTCTTCCCAGTCATTGCTGCGGGCCAGGAATTTCACCAGGTCATTGGCAACCATGTAGGGCTGACCGGGCACGAACGCCTGAATAACATGCCATACGAAATTGCTGCACGAACGTAGCGAATCGGGCAGGTTGTAAGCGGCGTCCAATGCGGCTTTCAATTCGGGCATGTCATGTCTTCCGTGGTGTATTCGCCAGTATTGTTTTGCGCGACATATTTGTGCTCCGTGGGTATCCAGCGCAGCACCGGCAAGTCATAGTCCCCACCTGCCGCAGGATTGCTGACATGCACGCGGATTTCGCCCGGCATGCCATCCACGAGCGGACCGTACTGCAGCCGCAAGGTGCGCGGCTCGTCAAACGGAAACAATTCCGGCAGGCGCGCAAGGCAATGGCCGTCCGCGCCAACCAACTGGGGGCGAGGAAACTCTGGCCAGTTCGTCTGGTCGGGATGATCGTCCAGGTAAGGCTGTGCGAATACCGTCAGCAGCCAGAGCTTGGCAGGCGCTTTGCCGGAAGCGCCCAGAGGACATGCCCTCACATAAGGCTTATAGGTGTTCCAATCCGTTGCCAGCGCAGGGTGATAACCCGCTTGGGAAGGTGGCGCGCATTGCGCGGGTGACAGGGTCTTGAATGGGGGCGTTGGGTGGGATGCGCATGCAGTCCCCATCAGGGCCGCGCTCCACAGTACCAGGCACCCCTTGGCCACTGCCGATGTTACAAACTGCCGACACATACCATGGTCCTTCATGCGATGCGGGCCTGCGACTCTATCCTAAATTTGCCGTCTTAGGCTGGGCGGGATAGAGGAACATCCGGGCAACGATGCGCATGGCGACGCTGGGGTTCGGCGTTGCCTCAGCCCAGCCTACGAAAGCATGCAGGCAGGCTTGTCCTCAGTGCAGGGTAAACAGCTTGTCGAAGCCGGCTACGCGCAGCGTGCCGCGCAAGGCGCTGTTGGCGTTGACGATACGGATCTCCGCCCGATCGCCGCCGGCGTGTTCGCGCAGCAGCAGCAGCATGCCCAGTGCGGAGCTGTCCATGCTTTCCACTTCGCCCAGGTCGATCACGTAGCTGCGCGAGGGTTTGCGTTCGCCCAGGCAGGCATCGTGGAAACGGCGGTGCACGCTGAAATCGAAGTGCTGGCCCAGTTGCAGGGTCAGGCAATCCTGTTCGGTGTCGTGTTGTACGTTGAGGCTCATGACGGCGTTCCTTAGAAGAGTTCGATCTCGCCGGCATCCATGCTGTTCTGCAAGGCCGGACCGCGCGAGCGGATGCGGGCCTTCTCGCGCTGCAGCGCCAGGCGCTCGCGGACGCGTTCGGAATGCTGGCGCAATACCTGCGCATCGAATACTTCGCAGGCCAGCGTCTCGATGTCGCGCGTGGTGTCGGCGGCAACGCCCTGCAATTCCACCAGTCGCACGCGCGTCTGGTTGAGCAGCTGGCTCAGAATGTCTTCGAACTGCAGCGAACGGATGGTGGTGGAGACGTCGTTGCCGAGGCCGCGGTTGATTTCCACCACCTGGTCGGCCACCGCGCTGGTGCGCGCATCGCTTTCGGTGACGTGCGCCATCATGGCGTCGATGTCGCCCTTGGCGGAAAGCGCCACGTTCAAGTCCTGCGAGGCCAGCTCGCCGACCAGGCCGCGCACCTGTTCCATCGCGATGCGCGCACGCTCGACGTGGCTGCCGATCTGTTCGTTGAACTGGTTGGAATGGCTGGCGAGGTTGCGGATTTCGCCCGCCACCACCGCAAAGCCACGGCCGGCTTCGCCCGCACGCGCCGCTTCGATCGCAGCGTTGAGCGCCAGCAGGTTGGTTTCCTCGGCGATGGTGTTGACGTTCTTCAGCAAGGCGAACACCGCGTCCATTTCCTTCGACATGCCGTCGATGCGATAGACGATGCGCAGGCTCTCGCGCGACAGTTGCACGATCAGGCCCACGAAATGTTCCAGCAGATCGCCGGTGCGGGCGGCGAAATCCTGCACGGACACGCCGCCGTTCTGCACGTCGATGATCTGCTTCAGCAACGACTGCTGCATGCCGGTCTTCTGCGACAGGCCGTCGAAACCGCCGCCCAGCTCGGACACCGCATCACGCAGCAGATCCAACGCCTGATGCAGTTCACGCGAAGCATGACCGAGTTCGTCGACCAGTGCGCCGCGGATGTCTTCGAGTGCTTCGCGCACCGGCGCGTGGTCAGGCTCTGGCGCCACTTCCACCACGGTGGCGGCGGAAAGGCGGCGGCATTCGAAGATCCACACGGCGCACAGCGCGGTGATCAGCACGGGCGCCAGCCACATCGGATCCCAGATCAGGCACAGCAGCAGGGCGACGAGGCTCGCGGCGATGCCGATGAACGGGCGTGGCGCGGAGGTGGGCAGGATAGCGGACATAAGCGATTCCGATACGTCAGGATGCGGCGCGACGTGCGCCGGCAATGGGTTGATGCGCGAGCACCAGCAGGCGCGCGGCAATGTCTTCGAGCGGCAGTTTTTCGTCGGCGGCGCCAAGCTTCCACGCGGCACCGGGCATGCCCCACACCACGGAACTGGCTTCGTCCTGCACCACGGTCGGCGCGCCGCTCTCGCGCATTTCCAGCAGGCCGCGCGCACCGTCATCGCCCATGCCGGTCAGCAATACGCCAATGGCGGCGGCGCCGATACTGGCGGCGGTGGAGCGAAACAGCACGTCCACGCTGGGCTTGTGGCGATTGACTTGCGGACCATCGTGCAGGCGGCACACATGCTTGGCGCCGTCCCACATCACCAGCAGGTGTTCGCCACCGGGTGCGATATACACATGACCGGGCTGGATCGGCTGGCCATCGCGCGCTTCGCACACGCGCATGGCCGAGCAGTTGTTCATGCGCGCAGCGAACGGGCCGCTGAAAGCGGCGGGAATATGCTGCGTGATCACGATCGGCGGCGCGTCCGGCGGCATCGCTTCGAGCACCACGCGAATCGCTTCGGTGCCGCCGGTGGACGCGCCGATCGCGATGATGCGCTGGCTGCCGCGCGTGCCGGGCGATTGCGAGCGCGGTAACACCGCATCGGCGGACAGACGCGGCGGTACCTCGACTTTCTGCACCTGCGTGTAAGGACGCGGACGCGTGCGCGCGGCGAGTTTCACTTTCGCGCAGATCTCCTGCGCGCTTTCGGCGAAGCAATTGGCCAGGTCGCTGGATGGCTTGGTGAAGAAATCCACCGCGCCGATTTCCAGCGCGCGCAAGGTCACTTCCGCGCCGCGTTCGGTCAACGAGGACACCATCACCACCGGCATCGGGCGCAGGCGCATCAGGTTTTCGAGAAAGGTCAGCCCGTCCATGCGCGGCATTTCCACGTCCAGCGTGAGCACGTCGGGATTGAGCTGCTTGATCTTGTCGCGCGCGATCAGCGGATCGGCGGCCGCCCCGACCACTTCGATGCCCGGATCGGAATCGAGCATGGCCGACAGGAGCTTGCGCACCAGGGCGGAATCGTCGACGACCAGGACACGAACCTTTTCCATTACCGCTTTCTCGCTTTTTGCATCAATGGAGGGGAGCCTTCAAAACAGCTCCACCTCACCCTTTATCGGATCGTTCGCCAAACGCTTGAGGTAGCGCTGCTCGTTGGCCGCCAATTCCGCGTCGCGCTGGCTGCGCAGCTGCCTTACGCGAACCCTTCCGCTGGCCGGGAAGTACTGCAGCTGGCGCGGGTAGATGTCGCCCACGTCCGCCGCCACCACCGGCAGGCCTTCGGTTTCCAGATAGCGTTTGACGAAGGCGATGTTGCGTTGGCCCACGTCGGTCATCTGGGTCAGCACGCGGCCGCCGCCGAAGATCTTCACGGTCAGCGATTCGCGCTTGCCGCCGGCTTTCAGCACGGCGTTGATCAGCTGTTCCATCGCATCGCTGCCATAGCGCGCCGCGCGGCCTACGGCCACCGACCAGTCGTTGCGTTCGCCGCTCATCGGCTCGGGCAGCATGAAATGGTTCATGCCGCCGATGCCGCGATCGTTATCGCGAATGCAGGCCGATACGCACGAGCCGAGCACAGTGGAGATCATTTCCTCCTGCGCGCTCACGTAGAACTCGCCGGGCAGCACCTTCACCGTCATGCAGTTGTGGGTGGGATCCCAGAATCGGCGCATATGCTCGAAGCCGGGCAGAACCGGCGCGTTGGTATTCGGCGCAACGGCGACGCCTCGTACGGGCGCCGTCATGACGCGCGCTTCCGGTAGACGGTGCGACCGACCAGGTCGAACGCATCGCTCAAGCCGTGCATCGATTCGGAATGGCCGAGGAACAGATAGCCGCCGGGCGCCAGCAGCCCCGCGTAGCGTTCGAACAGACGCTGCTTGGTCGGTTTGTCGAAATAGATCACCACGTTGCGGCAGAAAATGGCGTCGAACGGCCCGCGCATCGGCCAGTCGTGCAGCAGGTTGAGCGGCTGGATGGTGACCAGTTCGCGCAGACGCTGATGCACGCAGGCGTAGCCTTGGTACTGACCTTCGCCACGCAGGAACCAGCGACGGCGGCGTTCGGCGCTGACGCCTTCCATGCGATCGAGCGCGTACATGCCTGCTTGCGCGTGTTCCAAGGCCTGCGGCGAAAGATCGGTGGCGAGGATGCGCGCATCGACATGGCTGCCGGTGCGCTCCAGCGCTTCGGCCAATACCATCGCCAGCGCGTAAGGCTCTTCACCAGTCGCGCAGCCGGCAGACCAGATGCGCAGCCGGCCGCCGTGTTTCTTTTCTTCCAGCCAGTGCGGCAGCAATTGCTCCACCAGCAGGTCGTAGTGATGCATTTCGCGGAAAAATGCGGTGACATTGGTGCTGATCACGCTGGCCAGCTCGCCCAGTTCGGCGTCCGGATCCTTGCGCAAGAGCTCGCAATAGCTGGCGAATTCCTTCAGCCCTAGTGCGCGCAAGCGGCGCAGCAGTCGGCCTTGTACCAGCTGGCGTTTTTGTTCGCTCAACGCGATGCCGCAATGCCGGTAGACGAAATCGCGCAGGAACTGAAACTCCGCATCGCCGAGCAGCGGGCCGCCGCCGTTTGCGATGGCCGCGCCGAAATTGGAAACAGCTGCCGTCGTCATATGCGCGACTCCTTCCGTCCGGTCGTGTGCGGTGTAGCGATCGCGTGGAGGAAAATGGCTTGGCTACCCAGTGTCACGACGTTTACCTCGTATCGTTATGGGAGCGAATGGCTTCGCTCCTGCATCCGTCGCGCATGCGGTCCTGCAGCGTCGATGCCCCTCCCCGTGGGCTGCGCGTCCAGGCAGCCATCACCCACCTCGTGCCGCGTCGCGCTTCCCTGCGTTATAGGGAAGCGCGCGATGTCATCTCAAAATTCTTTCCACACGTCGCTGTCGGCCGTTGCCGGCACGCTGCGGCGTGGCGCCGCCGGCGGCGCGGATTGGCGCACGGCTGCGAACACCGCTTCGGTTTCGGCAAGAATCTCGGCCGCCTTCGGCTTGGACGTCACGGACGCGGCCGCTTCCTCGCCCAGGCGGAAGAAGTTCACCTGGCGCGACAACTCCCCGGCCTGCTCGTGCATGGCGCGCGCGGCGGCGGAGGCTTCTTCCACCAGCGCGGCGTTCTGCTGGGTCATTTCGTCCATCTGCGACACGGCGTGGTTCACCTGGTCGATGCCGGCCGATTGTTCCTGGCTGGCCGCGGCGATCTCGGCCACGATGTCGGTGACCTTCTTCACGCTGTCGACGATGTCGGCCAACGCCTTGCCGGATTGGTCGACCAGCTCGGAACCCGCGCGCACCTTGTCGGCGCTGTCGTTGATGAGCAGCTTGATTTCCTTCGCCGCACCCGCGCTGCGCTGCGCCAGGTTGCGCACTTCGGTGGCGACCACCGCGAAGCCGCGGCCCTGTTCGCCCGCACGCGCCGCTTCGACCGCCGCGTTCAGCGCCAGCAGGTTGGTCTGGAAGGCGATCTCGTCGATCAGGCTGACGATGTCGGAAATCTTGCGGCTGGAGCTGTTGATCTCGCGCATGGCGGTCACCGCCTGCGCCACCACTTCGCCGCCGCGCTCGGCCTGTTCGCGCGCACCGCGGGCGAGCTGGTTGGCATGGCTGGCGTTCTCGGCGTTCTGCTTCACGGTGGAGGTCATTTCCTCCATCGAGGAGGCGGTTTCTTCCAAGCTCGATGCTTGTTCCTGCGTACGCTGGCTGAGATCGTCGTTGCCGCGTGCGATCTGCTGTGCGGCGGTGCTCACCGCATCGGAACCGTTGCGCACTTCGGCAACGATGTCGACCAGGCGCTGGTCCATCGTGCCCAGCGCGGTGAGCAGCTTCGCCAGCTCGTCGCTGCCTTTCACTTCGATGGTGTGGCCCAGCTTGCCGCCGGCGATTTCATTGGCGACCTTCATCGCATGGTTCAGCGCATGCGAGATCGAGCGGATCAACAGCGTGGAACGCAGCAGCGCGAACAGCAGGCCGGCGAGCAGCGCGATGATGGTGATCATGCGGATGCGCGCGTAGTTCTTCACCTGGCCTTCGAAGATCTGCGCCGCTTCGGCGCGCTGCGCCTCGACCAGCTTGGACATCGAATCCTGGCGCTGCATCAGCAGCGGACGCAGCTCCATCTCGACCAGGTCGGACGCACCCGGATCGGCCTGCTTGATGGCGTCGAGCACATCCTGCTTGGCCTGCTCATAGTCCTTGTCGGTGGAGTGCCAGTCTTTGTTGGCCGCGGCCACGGCGGGGCTCAGCGGCAACTTGGCGAAGCGATCCTTGTAGTCGTTCATTTCCTTCTGATAGCGCTCGTACTCCGCCATCTTCTGCTTCACCTGATCGGGCTTGCCGACCAGCGCGGCGGCCTCGCTCATGGTGAGGAAGGATTTCAGCGAGTCGCTACGCACCACGTCCAGGTACTGCGAGGGCACCAGTTCGGATTCGTAGATGTGCTGGGTGCCAGCGTTCTGCTGCGCCATGGAGTACAAGCCGATCGCCGCGCCGGCGAGCAGCATCACGCCGAGCAGGCCAACCAGCATGATCAGCCGTGCTCGTACCGTGAGCGATGTGAACTTGAATGTGGGGAAACGCAATGTCATGAGAGTTCTTCCTTCAGGCTACGGCTTTCACATTGCCGGCTGCATCGAGAGCGGCATCGAGCATCTGCGCGTCCTGCGGTTGCAGCAGCTTGTCTGCGTCGAGCAGCAACACCATGCGGTCGCCGACCGAGGTCAATCCTTTCAGGTATTCGGTATCCACCGTGGTGCCCATGTCGGGCACGGGGCGGATCGCATCGCCGGCCACGTCGAGCACGTCGGACACGGCATCCACCACCACGCCGAACTGGCGGCCGGCCACGGTGATGATCACGGTGACGGTGGTGGCGTTGTATTCCTCGCGGCTGAGGCCGAAGCGCAGGCGCAAATCGATCACCGGGACGATCGCGCCGCGCAGGTTCAGCACCCCCAGCACGTAATGCGGCGACTGCGGGATGCGCGTCACCGGCGTCCAGCCACGGATTTCGCGCACGGCCAGGATGTCGATGCCGTATTCCTCGTGCGCGAGGTTCACGGTGAGGTATTGCGCTTGGTCTGACATGTTCGCCTCGTCGTGGGAGCGACCCCGTTGGTGCTCCGGTACGAAAGAGGAATCGGCGGGCGGGGGAGAAACTTGAGGTGCGGCTTGGCGGGAAAGAGGCGTAAACGGGCTTGAAAACTCGGCCCAGCGCCATCGGCTCTCCACATAGGGCAGAGAGCGTCCCGTAGGTTGGGTTAGCGCAGCGTAACCCAACGTATTCGCGCGGCATCGTTGGGTTACGCTGCGCTAACCCAACCTACGGTGGCATTGCGGCGCGGTGGAAAAGCGGCGTTTAATCGCCGACTGCGGCCACCACCGTCGCGAGGGCGGGCTTGCGGGCGAGGCCGGCGCTGCGTGGCGCGGCATGCGTCCCCTGCACCGCCCCATGCACCCGGAAAAACCCCACCTGCGCATGCAGCCGGTCCGCCTGTTCCTGCATGGCGCGGGCGGCCGCGGCGGCCTCCTCGACCAGGGCGGCGTTCTGCTGGGTGGCTTCGTCCATCTGCATCACCGCGCGATTCACCTGCTCGATGCCGCCGGCCTGCTCCTGGCTGGCCGCGGCGATCTCGTCGACGATGTCGACCACTTTTTTCACGCTGCCGATGATGCCGGCGAGCGCCTTGCCCGATTCGTCGACCAGTTGCGAGCCGGCCTGGACTTTTTCCACACTGTCGCCGATCAAGGTCTTGATTTCCTTGGCGGCGCGCGCGCTGCGCTGGGCCAGGTTGCGCACTTCGTCGGCGACCACCGCGAAACCGCGGCCGTGTTCGCCGGCGTGCGCCGCTTCCACCGCGGCGTTCAAGGCCAGCAGGTTGGTCTGGAAGGCGATCTCGTCGATCAGGCCGACGATGTCGGAAATCTGCGCACTGGCCTGCTGGATGTCCTGCATGGCCGTGCTGGCGCGCGAAGCCACGTCGCCGCCGCGCTCGGCCTGCATGCGCATGGCCACGGCCAGCTGGCTGGCGTGCTGGGCGTTGTCCGCGCTCTGTTTGACGGTGGAGGTCATCTCCTCCATCGACGCGGCGGTTTCCTCCAGGCTGGAGGCCTGCTCCTGCGTGCGGTAGCTGAGATCATCGTTGCCGCGCGCGATCTGCTGCGCGGCCGAGGTGACCGTTTGCGCGCTCTGCTGCACTTCGCCCACCACCTCGGTGAGCTTGCCGCGCATGCGGCCCAGCGCATCGAGCAGGCTGCCGGGTGCCGCCGCCACGACGTCGTCGCTGCGCAGGTCGCCATCGGCGATGCGCGATGCCATCGCCAGCGCCGTGCTTGGCTCGCCGCCGATGCTGCGGCGGATGCTGCGCATCGATTCCCCCACCACCAGCATCACCAGCAAGGCGACCAGGGCGGCGCGCAACAGCCGGCGCTTCAACATCTGGTTGAACTGCGCATCGATATCGACGAAATACGCACCCGCCGCCACGTGCATGTCCCACGGCTTGTAGTACGCGGTATAGGTCATTTTGTGCTTGTCGCCCTGGCTGCCGGGCATGGGCCACATGTATTCGGTCAGGCCGTGCCCGTCGCGCTGATCCGCGGCGAGCATGTCGCGATAGAAGAATTTGCCGGTGGAATCGTGATCGTCGCGAATGCTCTTGCCGTCCCGGTTGGGCATGATCGGATGCATGCGCATGACCAGGTTGGAATCGAATACGTACACATAACCGGTGCCCTCGTTCCAGCGCAGCGCGGACACCGCTTCCAATGCGCGCCGCTGCGCTTCGCTCTCGTTGAATTCGCCCTTGGAAGCACGATTGCGATAGCTGTCGATCAACGAGGTGGCGGTGGCGACTTCATCGCCGAGCGCGCGTTCGCGCGCCTGCATCAGCAGCGAACGGCCATCCAGGCACGACATGATCGCCAGCGCGGCGAGCCCGGATACAGCCACGACGACGACCAGCCACACCCGCGCCGAAAGGCTGAGGCGTTCGAGCATTTTCAAGGGGGACTTCATGACGACCAACCTTCAATGACATGGGAAGACGGGGCGCACGGCCCCACCGCACTCCATGCACGGCCTCGCGCAACTTCGTATGCGCGAGATTTGGAATGCGCAGCTTCCCTCCCAAGCTGCGCAACTTGTTGCTATGCCGCCTTGCGTCGCGATTGCAGGCGGATCAATCCGGCCACGTCGACGATCAGGGCCACCGAACCGTCGGCCAGGATGGTCGCGCCGGAAATGCCGTCCACGCGCCGGTAATTGGCTTCCAGCGATTTCACGACGGCCTGCTGCTGGCCGACCAGTTCGTCGACGAACAGGCCGATCTGCGTGCCGTCCGCCTCGACCACGATCACCAGGCCTTCTTCGATGTTCTGGCGCGCGTCGGCGCAACCAAACTGCTGGTGCAGGCGCACGATCGGCCGGTATTCGCCGCGGAAGCGGAACAGTTCGCCGCCGCCGGTGACGCTGCGGATCGCATCGGCGCGCAACTGCACCGATTCCACGATCGACACCAGCGGCACGATGTAGCACTCGCCGCCGACCGCCGCGCGCAGACCATCGATGATCGCAAGCGTCAACGGCAAGGTGATGGTGAAGGTAGTGCCCTGCCCCGCGCGGCTCCTGATGGCGACGTTGCCGCCCAGATCCACCACGTTGCGGCGAACCACGTCCATGCCGACGCCACGGCCGGACAGGTCGGTGGTCACGGCGGCGGTCGAGAAACCCGGTTGGAAGATCAGCTCGCCGACCGCTTCGTCGCTCAGGTTCTCGCCGCTGGCAATCAGGCCTTTCTGCACCGCCTTGGCGACGATCGCGTCACGGTTGAGGCCCGCGCCGTCATCGGAAATTTCCACCACGATGGAACCGCCGCGATGGAACGCTTCCAGACGCAGCGTGCCGACGTCGCCCTTGCCGGCGGCGCGACGCTTGTCCGGCGTTTCCAGGCCATGGTCGATCGCGTTGCGTACCAGGTGCACCAGCGGATCGCCGATTTTTTCCAGCACCGTCTTGTCGAGTTCGGTGTGTTCGCCGACCAGGTCCAGCTTCACCTGCTTGCCCAGCTTCTGGCTGAGATCGCGCACCAGACGCGGGAAGCGGTTGAACACCGAGCCGATCGGCAGCATGCGGATGCCCATCACGCTTTCCTGCAGGGTGCGCGTGTGGCGTGCCAGCTGGGCCAGGCCGTGTTGCAGCATGGCCAGGCGCGAGGGATCGAATTCCTCGCGGAACTGGTCGAGCATCGCCTGCGTGATCACCAGTTCGCCGACCAGGTCGATCAGGCCGTCGATCTTGTCGATCGCCACGCGCACGGAACCGGCGTCATTGCTGCTGGCCGCGGCGCTGCGTGACGTGCCTGCCGCCGCGCCCGCACTCGTGGCCGGCGCCGCTACGGCTTCGACCACGGGTGCGGGCGGTGGCGCGGCGGCAACGAGCGGCTCGATGCTGAGATCGCATTCGTCTTCGACCCATTCGAACACCGATTTGATGGCTTCCTGGTTGACCGCACCGGTCAGTTCGAGGCGCCAGCCAAGATGGCATTCGGAAGGGTCGAGCGCGTCCAGCGTGGGCACACGATCCAACTGTGCCTCGACGACCAGCTGACCGAGCGCAGCCAGTTCACGCAACAGACGCAACGGGTCGTTGCCGCCGGCCAACATGCCGGCGTGGGGACGGAAGTGAATGATCCAGCCGTTCGAAGCAGCCGGTTTTGCCGCAGCCTTGTTCGCGGCTGCGGGCACGTTATGGCCTGCCGCCGCAGCCAGCTGCTGCTTGAGGTTTTCGCTGTCGGCATCAGCCAGCGGCTGGCCGCTTTGCGCGCGGTCGAACATGCCGCGCAGGCAGTCCACCGTGCGCAACATCAGTTCGATGATCGGCTTGTCGATCGCACGGCGACCGTCGCGCACCTGGTCCAGCAGCGTTTCGGCCTCGTGCGTGAGCGCGGCCATGTCCGGAAAACCGAACGTGGCCGAACCGCCCTTGATCGAGTGCGCGGCGCGGAAAATGCTGTGCACCAGCTCCGCGTCGCCACCCTCGTCGAGCGCCAGCAGCGCCGATTCCATGGCGTCGAGTCCTTCGAGGCTTTCCTCGAAGAAGACTTTGTGGAATTGGGCGATGTTGATGCTGCTCATAAGAAAGAGGATCCCGGATTAACTCTGATGCCGATCGTGCCTCACCGTCATTCCGGCGCAGGCCGGAATGACGGCTGGGCAAGTTCAACCCAGCACGCGCTTAACTGTCGCCAGCAACTGCTCCGGATCGAACGGCTTCACCAGCCAACCCGTTGCGCCCGCCGCCTTGCCTTCCATCTTCTTGTCCGTATTGGATTCGGTGGTCAGCATCAGGATCGGCACGCCCTTGTATTCGGCACGCGTGCGCAGTTCGCGCACCATGCTGATGCCGTCCATCACCGGCATGTTGACGTCGGCCAGCACCAGGTCGAACTTCGACGAGGACGCCGTATCGAGCGCCGCCTGTCCGTTCTCCGCCTCGCTCACCTCGTAGCCCGCGCTACGCAGGGTGAAGGCCACCATGCCGCGCATCGATGCCGAATCGTCCACCGCAAGAATCTTTGCCATCTTCCACCTCGAGTTCAGGCCGGCTTCTTGGCCGGCAATGCCAATGCTTCCATCAGACCCAGCTGGGCGGCCGCGTCGTACAACGGCACGCTCGCGCCCGCCCATTGCACCTGCCGCTCGCGCTTCTTCGCTTCGTGCTGGAACACCACCAGCAGTTGCAGCGCGGCCGTGTCGATGCGATCCACCGCGGCGCCGTCCAGCACGATCTGCGACGCGCCCAGCGCGCCCTTCAGTTGCGTGTGCAATTCGCCGACATCGGCGATGCGGCAGTCGGCCGGCATGCTCACCCGCGTTTCGTGTTTGCTCTTCGCGCCCATGGCAGCTACCTCGCTGGGTTGGTCTGTATGGGCTTTATCGGCGCGGCAGGGGGCAGCTTTAGGGCTTTATAGGTTGGGGTGCGAACCCCAACGTCGCGATGCACGGGCACGCCGGCGGCCTAAAGTTCTGCGCCGAGGCGCCGATAGCCTTCTCCAAAGGCCCACGAACCGTGCCCAAACCCGCACGCCGCTGGCCAAGGAGCCACGCGTGATCATCCAGCCAACCAGCCTCGCCGCACTGACCTGGCTCGGTGCTGCCGCAGGCGCCAGCTCCGAGGGCTGGCGCATTGGCAACGTGCTGTCCGCGCGGCCGCTCGGCGTCAACGAACAAGGCTTGCTGGTGCTGCAGGTGGGCGGGATGACGGTGGAAGCCGAAGCCCCGGGCACCAAGCTGCCGCCGCAGTTCCAGGTGCGCGTGCTCAGCGTGGGCGCGCAACCACAACTGGAAATACTCGGCGCCAGCGCGCCACTCGACAGCACTGTGCACCAGGCCCTGCGCGAACGCCTGCCGCAGCAGAACGGCTATGCGCCGCTGCTGGCTACGGTAACGGCGCTATCGCAATGGTCCGTCGCCAAACAGTTGCCGCCGTATCTGCGGTCCGCGCTGGCCTTGCTCGAGCACAGCATGAGCACGCCGCGCGAACTGGCCACGCCCGAAGGCTTGCGCCAGGCGGTGAATCGCAGCGGCCTGTTTCTGGAAGCGCAACTCGCCCAGGCGCCCACCAGCGACGCCACCACCGCACAAGACGATATGAAGGGCGCCCTGCTGCGCCTGGTGACGATCCTGCAAGGCCAGGCCACGCTCAGCGAAAGCACCGACGACGAAGTGGATCCACCCCTGCTTTATCGCGGCGTGACGCCGCAAGGACGCCTGCCGCTGCCGCCGGAACTCGCCAACACCAGCGACGCCACCGAGCTGCTGCCGCGCCTCAATACCGATGTGCAGGCAGCGCTGGCACGGCTGGAAGTGGCGCAATTGCAGGCCAATCCCAATCACTGGATCGTGGAGATTCCGGTACAGCATGCGGAGGGCGCCGACGTACTGCAGATCTCGCTCAAGCACGAACCGGAAGCCGAACGCGATTGGACGATGGGCTTTTCGCTCGACCTGCCATCGCTCGGCCCCATCGTCGGCGAACTGCAACTGCGCGGTTTGCGGCTGTCGGTGCGGTTATGGGCGCAGCTGCGGGAAACGGTGGATCGGCTCGAAGGACAGTTCGCGGATTTACGCCAGCGTCTGGACGCCACCGGCTTGTTTCTCGATCAATTGAGCGTGCAGTTCGGATTGCCGCAAGCCGGCAACGGCATGAGCGCCGTGTTCCTGAAGGCCACCGTATGACCCCGCCCGCCCTGCCCGCGCCGCAACGCAAGGTGGTATTGCGCCTGGCCAATGGCGGCGATGCGAATCACCTGCCCCATGGCGCCGCGGCGCACGACGTGGAAAACCTGTTTCGTCACGCGCATGCATTGGGCTTGCCCCTGCATCACGATCCGCAAATCGCTGCGCTGCTGGTGTCGCTGCGCATGAGTGCGGATGTGCCACCGTTGTTGTATGCGGCGGCGGCGGCGGTGTTGGCGAGTATTTATGAGGCTTCGAGCAAGGCGTAACAGGCCGAGTGCGGGATCTATTTGAAGGCAGCGACAACGGTCTCGATCGGCAGAAATAGGGTTCGACTGTCGGCCGGATACTCCATGAATTCGGCGCACTTCATATAGAACCGTTTGGCTGCATCGTCCTTGGCGTGAACCAGGACCGCGCCCATGCCGATGCTTTGCGAAGCCACTGCGATCCGGCGCAAGGCATCGGCGAGCATGTCCGCGCCAAGCCCTTTGCCGGCATGATCGCGGCTGACTGCCAAGCGTCCGATCACGGAAACGGGAATCGAATCCGGGGCGTTGCGTCGCAACCTGCCGGGCGCTGCCGCCCGTTCAACTGCACCTGCCGAGATACAGCAATACGCCACTACCTGGTTGCCTACGCAGGCCACATAGGTGCGCGAGAACCGGCTTTCGTTCTTCAAGGCGCGATGGCGTAGCCAGTCGTTCAGGACAGGCTCGCCACAGTCGAAAGCTGAAAGATCGTGATCGGCGGTAAGCGGAACAGGAGCCGAGACCGCGGGGCCACGGCGTTCCCTGGTTATTTTTGCCATGCCGGAACCCGGCGCAGCAGTGACTTGAGTTTCGGTCCGGGCGCCGGTGGATGGTCGAGTGCGTGCACGAAGGCGTCGTAGCGCTTGGCATCGAGCTCGAAAAGGCGCTGATCGAGCAGTACATCGATAGCCTGCTGCCGCGCGCTTTCAATCATGAATTCGGTCCGCGTCTTGCCCAGGACGGCCGCCGCCTCGTCGATCAGCTGGCGCGTACCTGCTTCGATGCGCAGGTTGATACTGCCTCGGTTATCGGGCGCAGACGAACGTCCGGCAGGCTTTGCAGCCGGCGCGCGTGGAATATTCGAGGACGAAGAAGGGGCGTGGGCCATGGCCGGAAATATGGCGCCGCGTATCTACAATGTCAATACAACGAGCAGGCGTCCTAGGCTGCTTCCTTACCCGCCCGATCCAGCCGGCAGAGCTTCGCCACATCCAGCAAGGCCACGAAACCGCCGTGCCATCCCATCACCGCCTGCACGGGATCGTCCGCTCGGCCGGAGCGGGCGGGCGGCAGTTCGATTGCTTCGGGTTTGGGTTGCAGCAGGTCCCCGACCGCGTCCACACGCACGCCCACGCGATGGGTTTCATGCATGCACACGATGATGCGCGCGGCCGAAGGGTCGCCTGCAACGGCAGTGCCCAGGCCGAGGCGGCGGCGTCCGTCCATCACCGGCACGATGTTGCCGCGCAGATGGCAGATGCCGAGCAGGTCGTCCGCGGCGCCGGGCACCGGTGTCGGGGCGCCATCGCGGATGACTTCGCTGACGCGGCTGAGCAGCACGGCATAGTGCTGGCCGTCGAGCTGGAACGACAGCCACGGTTCGCGTGCGATCGCTTCGAAGTTGGGCACCAGGCTCATCGTGCTCTTATCCCTTGCTGTCCGGCGTGGTCGCGTGCGGCGCTGCGGATGTGGTGATCAGCGATGCGACCGGCGTGATGATCTGCGGCGACGGCAATGAAGCAGGCGGCGTCACGACCAGTGGCGGTGTCGACACCGGCGCACTCGGCTGCGCGGCAACGGCGGCGGGCGCTGGCGCGGCGGATTGGTCGTCCGTCGCATCGCCCTGCGCATCGGCGGTCTGGTTGATCTGCGCGCTATTGGTATAGAAGCGGCTCGGCGCAGCCTTGTCGCTCAGCACCACCACCAGCACGCGGCGATTCCTGTTGCGGCCTTCTTCGCTGGCGTTGTCGGACGCGGGCCGGTATTGGCCCCAGCCGACGATGCCCAGCCGCTCCGGCTCCACGCCGTGCTCGGCGAACAGGCGCGCCACGCTTGCGGCGCGCGCGGCGGACAGCTCCCAGTTGGACGGATAGACGGCCGTATTGATCGGCACGTCGTCGGTATAGCCTTCCACGCGTAGCGGATTGGCGAACGGCGCCAGGATGTCGCCCAGGCTGGTCAGCACCTGCGTCGCCGAGGGCGACAAGGTGGCCACGCCGCTGGGGAACAGGATGTCGGTGCGGATTTCGATTTCCAGCCAGGTCGGCGTGCGACGCACCACCACCAGGTTCTTGTCGATCAGCGGCTGCAGCGCGCGTTCCACCTGGTTGCGGATGCGTTCCAGGTTCTGCTGTTCGTCGCTGAGCTTGGTCTTGTTCTGGTCCGACGGCGTGCCCGGCGTGGTGTTCGGCGTGGCGATGTGCTGGGTCAGCACCGGCAACAGGATCTGCGCCAGCGGCGTGCGCGGAATCGGCGCCGGCTTGTTGGTGGGCACCGGCACGCTCGATTGCGGCGGATTGGGCGTCAGCGGCTGGATCACCGCGCGCGAGCCGTTGAAGGCCGACGAAATCGCCTGCGCCAGCGCGCGGTACTTGGTGGTGTTGACGCTGGACATCGCATACAGCACCACGAACAACGCCAGCAACAACGTCAGCAAGTCCGCGTACGGAATCACCCACGCTTCGTGATTGGGATGCTCTTCGTGCTTGTGCCGCCGCCTCATACCAGATAGCCCTGCAGCTTGCTTTCGATCTGCCGCGGGTTGTCGCCCTCGGCGATCGAGATCAGCCCTTCGATCAAAATTTCGCGCACCTGCGTCTGCTTGGTGATCAGCCCCTTCAGGCGCGCACCGATCGGCAGCAACAGCAGGTTGGCCAGGCTGATGCCGTAGATGGTGGCGACGAACGCCGCCGCGATGCCGTGGCCAAGCTTGGCCGGATCGGTAAGATCGCGCATCACCGCCATCAGGCCCAGCACTGCGCCGATGATGCCCATGGTCGGCGAATAGATACCGCCTTGTTCATACACTTTCGCAGCGTGCAGATCGGCCTGCTCGCGCGTTTCCACTTCCAACTCCAGCACGCTGCGGATGGCTTCGGGCTCGCTGCCGTCGACCAGCAATTGCAGGCCTTTTTTCACCAGCGGATCGTCTTCCGCATCGATATGCGGCTCCAGGCCGAGCAGGCCCTGGCGGCGCGAGATTTCGCTCCAGCCGATCACGCGGCTGATCAGATCGGAAGGATGCAGTTGCGGCGGCTTGTACACCATCTTCAACATGCCCAGCGCGCGCTTCAGCACCTTGCCCTGCGTATGCAGCAACAAGGCGGAGAGGGTGCCGATGAACACGATTACGAACGCGGCCGGATTCCACAGCGCGGAGACGTCGGTGCCCTTGAGGATCGCACCGACGATCAGCACGACGAAGGCGAGGATGGTGCCGGCGATGCTTATGACGTCCATATCAATCCTTCCGACCGGAAACTGAGGCTCCCTCTCCCCTTCGGGGAGAGGGCTGGGGTGAGGGGTCGAGCTTGCGGGAAATCATGGTCGCTCGCGCAGTTTTTGCTCTTGGTTGTCGCGCACGGGCAAACGCCGCGCGAGGTTGACCCCTCACCCCCACCCTCTCCCCGGAGGGGAGAGGGAGTTGGAAGTTCGCGGTGTGCTGGAAGACCACCCATCATGCCGACACCTTCAACGAGGGCAACAATGCTCCCCCTTCCTGCGACAAGACAGCAAGATCCAGCACCAGCGCAAGCCGCCCATCGCCGGTGACGGTGGCGCCGGCTACACCAGGCACGCCTTCGAACAGCGGCCCCAGCGGCTTCACCATCACGTCTTCGCGCCCGATCACTTCGTGCACCAGGCAACCCAGATGCATATGGCCCACATGCAACACCACCACGTTACGTCCGCCCGCTCCGCCGGTGCCGGCCCAGTCGGCCAGATCGCCGAGCACCAGCGCGCGTCCGCGATGCGCGGCGACGCGGCGGCCGTCGAGCATGTGATCGTGCTGCGGCTGCAGTTCGAACACTTCGCTGACATTGCCCAGCGGCAGCGCGAACAGGCGGTCGCCCACGCGCACCATCAGCACGCGCAGGATCGCGAGCGTCAACGGCACGGTGAGTTCCAGCGTGCTGCCGGATCCCAGACGCGAATGCACTTGCAGCGTGCCGCCGAGTTCGGCGACGCGCGTCTTCACCACGTCCATGCCGACGCCGCGGCCGGAGATATCGGAAATCTGCGCCGCCGTGCTGAAGCCGGGACGGAAAATCAATTCATAGCATTCGACTTCGGACAGGCGCGCTGCCTGCGCCGCATCGATCACGCCTTTCTCCACCGCCTTGCGGCGAAGCACGTCCGGATCCATGCCGCGACCGTCGTCGCTGACCGAGATTACGATGCGCTCGCCGCGCTGGCTGGCCGATAGCTTGACCTTGCCCTTGCGCGGCTTGCCGGCGCGTTCGCGGCCGGCCGGATCTTCCAGGCCGTGATCGACCGCGTTGCGCAACAGGTGAATCAGCGGATCGGCCAGGGCTTCGACCAGGCTGCGATCGAGATCCGTGTCTTCGCCTTCGGTGATCAGCTCGATGTCTTTGCCGAGCTGCCGCGCAAGGTCGCGCACGATGCGCGGAAAGCGCTGGAACAGACGACCGACCGGCTGCATGCGCATGCCGAGCACGGCATTCTGCAGATCGTCGGATACGCGATCCAGATCACCCGCCATCGCCGCCAGCGATTCGTTGTCGCTGCGCGAGGCCAGGCTCAGCAGGCGGTTGCGCAGCAGCACCAGTTCGCCGGCGCGGCTGACCAGTGCATCCAGGCGCGTGGTGTCGACGCGCACGGTTGTTTCAGCGGCGGGCTTGGTGGATGCGTTTGCACGCGGCTCCGCGGAAACGGTCGCAGGCGCTGCAGCAACTGGAGCTGGCGCCGGAGCAGGAACAGGCGCTGCGGCTTGGCCTGGCACACCGCCCTGGCCATGCAGGCTATCCAGCAATGCTTCGAATTCGTCGTCGCTGATGTCTTTCTTTTCGACCACCTCGGGCTTGGCGCCGGGTGCGGCGCCTTTGCCGTGCAAGGTATCGAGCAGGCTTTCGAATTCGTCGTCGTCGATGTTGTTGGACGCATGCTTCGATGCACCCGGCGCACCGCCCTGCCCGTACAAGGTGTCGAGCAAGGCTTCGAATTCCGCTTCGATCGGATCGGCGGAACGTGCCGGCTTGGCCTTGGCTTCGTTGCCCGCGACCGTTTCCACTACGGGCTGCAGGCGTTCGAGCAAGGCTTGCGGCGGCGGCGACATCGCCGCACCGCTGGCCAGCGCCGCCATCATGCCGTTGAGCAGATCGAGCGCTTCGAGCAGCGCATCCATATGCGCGGAGTTCAGCACCAGCTTGCCGTTGCGCGCATCGTTGAGCAGTTCTTCCGCGCAATGGCACAGCTGCACCATCGGTTCGATGCCGAGAAAGCCGGCGCCGCCCTTCACGGTGTGGAATACGCGGAACACCGCGTTGAGCAGCTCGCGATCGTGTGGCGAGGCTTCCAGCTCGATCAGCTGTTCGCCCAGGCGCTGCACCAGCTCCCCGGCTTCCACCAGGAAATCGTCGCGCAGCTCGCTGTCCAGATTCGCGTCCATCAAGATCCCGTGTCAGTGGCGAACGATCAGAAGCCGAATTCGCTCAGCAACCGATCCACTTCGTCCTGGCTGTTGACCTTCGCCACTTCCACCGGCGCCTCGCGGCCGGCCAATGCGCCGGTCAAGCGCACCAGTTCCAGCAGCGACGATTCGACGCTCTCGATGAAGCTCACCACTTTCTTCACGCGCTGGCCGGCCAGATCCTGCCAGGACTGCACCAGCACCATGTCGTTGAGGCCTTCGCAGCACGCGCTGGCGAACACCTGCGCCTGGCGCGCCAGCACGGCGGCGGGATCGGTGTCGCTGCTGTTGAAATCCAGCACGGCGTTGGCGTTGTTGGACAGCGCCTCGGCTTCGGGACGGATGCGATCGACGAAATCCAGGCTGCGATGCGCGGCCTGCGAGCTCATCTCCAGCACTTCGGCCAGATGATTGCGCGCATGCACCATGCTGTCCGGCATGCCGCCATTGGCCAGATCGCTGCCCAGGCGCGAGACGGCGCCGTGCAGGTCGCGTGCGAGCACGCCGAGTGCGCGGAACAGATGCTGCTCGCGCTGGCGCACCATCGCATCCAGCGCTTGCTCGAAGGCGGTGCCGTCCTTGCTGTTGAGCAAATCGAGGACTTCCGGCGGCAGGCTGTCGTTGACGGGAACGGTCATGGCATTCATGCGGATGCTCCACTGGCGGCCAGGCGCTCGAAGATCTTGTCCAGCTTTTCTTTGAGCGTGTTGGCGGTAAAGGGCTTGACGATGTAGCCGTTCACGCCGGCCTGGGCGGCAGCGATGATCTGCTCGCGGTTGTTTTCGGCCGTCACCATCAGCACCGGCAGGCCTTTGAGCTTGGGCTCGGCGCGGATCGCCTGCAGCAGCTCGATGCCGGTCATGTTCGGCATGTTCCAGTCGGTGACGACCATGTCGAAGGGGTTGGCCTTCAACATCGCCAAGGCGTTATGGCCGTCGTCGGCCTCCTGGATCATCGGGTTGCTGAAACCCAGTTCGACCAGCAGGTTGCGAACGATTCGCCGCATGGTGGAGAAGTCGTCTACCACCAGGATTTTCATGTTCTTGTCCAAACACCTTCTCCAGAGGCTTGAAAACGAGGGGAGTGAGGAAAAACGAGTGGCTGCGAACCGTCGGTGTGGCTTCTTTCCTTGGGAAGAAGGTTTCGCCGGCGCAGGCCGGTCAAACCAGGAAGCGCCGCCGAACCTCGATCGCCGGCGAAGCCCTCTTCCGAAGAGAAGGCCGCACGCGGCGGTGCGCAGTGTTGGAAGTACCGTCGTAAAAACTCGTCGCCTGCTCCTTCCTTCGTTCGTTGTCGCTAACCGCGCCAGTCGCCCATGCGCGCACGCAGCCGCACCAGTGCCTGGCCATGGATCTGGCACACGCGCGATTCGGTCACGCCGAGCACCAGCCCGATTTCTTTGAGGTTCAGTTCCTGCTCGTAATACAGGGACATCACCAGTTGTTCGCGCTTGGGCAGCGTGCCGATCGCCTCGGCCAACGCTTCGCGCAAGCCATCCTGCTCGAAGTTGTCCTGCGGCCCGAGACTGTCGTGGTCGACCACGTCCAGCGCCCCGCTTTCGCCGCCTTCGCCGTCATCCGGCGCCGTCAGGCTCAGCAATCGCGCGCTGGTCGCATCCGACAACACCTGGTGATACTCCTCGGCACTCATGCCGAGCCGCTTCATCACCTCGGCGGTATCCGCATCCGCGCCGGTTTCGTTTTCGATCTGCCGCACCACCTCGGCCACTTCGCGGACCTTGCGATGCACGGAACGCGGGGTCCAGTCGGTGCGCCGAAGCTCGTCCAGCATCGCGCCACGAATGCGGATGCCCGCATACGTCTCGAAGCTGGCCGCGCGATCGGTCGTGAAATTTCGCGCCGCCTCCAGCAAGCCGATCATCCCCGCCTGCATCAGGTCTCCCACGTCAACGCTCGGCGGCAATCGACCCATCAGGTGATAGGCGATACGCCGCACGAGCGGCGCATGCTTGCGCACCAGTTGATCGGCATCCTCGCGTTGCAGCTGCAGATATTCCGAAGCCACGTTCATCTCACCACCCCGCAGCCGGCACACTTTGGCCGCTGAAAAAGGCAATTCGCCCCAGGTCCGGGTTTGCGGGTTTACCCCATGTATCGACCGCACCTGCCAATTGCTTGAATCCCATCGCCGCGCGACTGGATGGCCACAGGTCGACCACCGCGCCCTGGCGCCGGATCGCCTGCCGCAGCCACTCGTCGTGCGGCACCATGCCCATGTAGTCGAGCGCGACATCGAGGAAGCGCCCGCACACACGTGCGAGTTTTTCGTAGAGTTTTTTTGCATCGCCCGCCTGGCGCACCATGTTGGCGACGATGTGGAAGCGCCGCACGCCGAAGTCGTGGGCGAGAATCTTGATCAGCGCATACGCGTCGGTAAGCGAGGCCAGCTCGTCGCACACCACGATCAGCACGTCGTCGGACGCGGCGGCGAACATCGCCACGTTGTCGGCCACGCCGGCCGCGGTGTCGACCACCAGGAATTCCGGCGGCTGGATCAAATCATCGAACGCGCGGATCACCGCGGCATGCTCGCCGTTGCCCATCTTGGCCAGGCGCCGCACGCCCGAGCCGCCCGGGATCACCTTCAAGCCGTGCTGGGCGGGAATCACCAGATCCTGCAGCGTGCACAGGCCTTCCAGCAGATGCCCCATATGGCGCATCGGATTGAGGCCGAGCTGCACGTCCACGTTGGCCACGCCCATGTCGGCATCCAGCAGCATCACGTCGCGGCCGGCCATGGCCATCGCCATCGCCAGGTTCACCGCCACCGTGGTCTTGCCGACGCCGCCCTTGCCGCCCGCCACCGCGATGGTGCGCGTGATGCGCGAGCGCGGCACGATCGGTCGCAACGCGGCGGCCTGATGGAACACGTCGGGTTCCTCGCGCGGCGTACGGCTGGGCGAAAACAGGTTGTGCAAGCCGGCGGCCTGGTTCACGTGGAGTGCCTCCTTCATAGTCCTGCCACCGCCATGCCGAAGCGTTCGGCCATATCCAATTCATCCCCGCTGACGCCCAGCCGGCGCTGCTGCTGCGCGGCGCGGCATACCAGCACGCGCGCGTCGGCGGCGCTGATGTCTTCGGGCACGCGCTGGCCGTCGGTGGTGCAGTCCAGCGGAATACCGTGGCGGATCAATACCGAAAGCAGGCCACCCAGGCTCGGCGCTTCGTCCAGCTTGGTGGCGATGCAGGCGCTGGGCTTGATCGGCAGATACGCGCGCACCGATTCGTCCAGCGCCGGCGCCTGCGCATTCGCGGCCAGCACCAGGCAGGCGCGCAATTGCGTGGCGCCGTGCGCGCTGGCTTCGCGCAGCACTTCCATCTGTTGCTGCAGGCGCGGATCGCTGCCGGACACGCCGGCGGTATCGACCAGCACGGTGTGGTGATCGCGCAGCAGGTGCAGCGTCTGCGCCAGGCCGATCGCGTCGTAGGCGGGATACACGCGCACGCCGAGCAGGCGGCCGTAGTGTTCGAGCTGCGCGGCGGCGCCGATGCGGTAGTGATCGGTGCTGACCAGCGCGACCTTGCTGGGGCCGTGATGCATCACCGCGCACGCGGCGAGCTTGGCGATGGTGGTGGTCTTGCCCACGCCGGTAGGACCAACCAGCGCGGTCACACCGCATACGTCGGCCAGGCCGCGGCCGCTCACTTTCAGGCTGCGGCTGAGCAGGCCCAGCGGCAGGTAGCGCGCCTGGTCGGCGTTGATATCTTCAGGCAGTTCGTCGATCAGCCGGCGCGCCACGTCGGTATCGATGCCAAGACGCGACATGTCACGCAGCACGCGGGCGCGCATCGGACTGCGGCGCTCCATGTCGTTCCACGCAAGGCTGGAAAGCTGTTGTTCGAGCAATTGGCGCAGACCGCCGAGTTCGGTGCGCATGCGCGCGGTTTCCAGCGCGTGCTGTTCGATCATCGGCTGCAGCGCGGCGATCTCGCTGGCCGGTAGCGGCAACGGCGGCGGAGGCGGTGGGGGCGGCGGCGTGGCGGCGCGCGGTTCTTTCGGTGGTACTTTGGCCGCTTCCTTGATCGCTTCCTTGGCGCGCTCTTTCAGCGCCTCCCGTGCCGTCTCCTTGGACGTCTCTTTGGGTGTTTCTTTTGCGGCTTCCTTCACCGGCGGTTTGCTGACGGCCGGTGCTGGCGTGTTGACGCGTGCGGCCTCGCGCATCAGCGCTTCGTCATAGTCGACGGCGGCGATGATTTCGATGCCTTCTTCCAGGCGACGCGTGGAAAGGATCACTGCGTCCGCGCCTTGCTCGGTGCGCACGTCGCGCATCGCCTGGCGCATGTCGGGGGCGAGGAAGCGTTTGATTTTCATGCAACAGTCCTCGCGCTGCTTTCGTGCGTGCACATGCACGAGCTGGCGTTGTCGTCATTCCGGCGAACGCCGGAATCCAGTTGAGCATGCGTCCGAAGGACACGACTTCTTTTGTATTGAGTGCTGCGCACGGCGTACTTGCACTGGATTCCGGCGTTCGCCGGAATGACGATGGGGCGAGAACGTACCTGCTCGAATCCCTGCTGTTTTTCAGCATGGAACGCGCGCAAAGCTTTCGAATTCGATGTCATCCCCTGCCTCACCATCTCACCCTCTCCGCATCTCTCAACGGCCAATCGCCTGCACCAATCGCACACGACGGTTGTCCGGTACTTCGTTGTAGGCCAGCACATGCAGGTTCTGGGCCACGTGGCGCGTAAAGCGCGAAAGCCACGGACGCAGTTGCGGTTGCACCAGCATCACCGCCGGTTCGCCGCTGGCCTCCTGCCGCCGCGCCGCTTCGGCGACGCTCTGCTGCAGGCGGTCGGCGAGCCCCGGTTCCACGGCTGCGCCGGCGGCACCGCTGCTCGAGAGGGATCCGAGCAAAATCTGTTCCAACTCCGGAGCGAGCGTCAGGACCGGGATTTCGGTACCCAAACCTGCGATCTCCTGCACAATCTGGCGGCCAAGTGCGACACGCACATAGGCGGTCAAGGCGCCAGGATCCTGACTCTGGCCGGCGTGCTCCGCCAAAGACTCGACAATCGTGCGCATATTGCGGATCGGCACCCGCTCGGCCAGCAGGTTCTGCAGCACTTTCACCACCACGCCCAGCGACAGGCGCTTGGGCACCAGGTCTTCCACCAGCTTGGGCGTGGTCTGCGCCAGGCGGTCCAGGAGCTGCTGCGCGTCCTGGTGGCCGAGCAGTTCGTGCGCGTGGTTTTGCAGGATGTGCGACAGATGCGTGGCCACCACCGTGGCCGGATCGACCACCGTGTAGCCCAGGGCCTGGGCGTGGTCGCGCTGGTTGTTCTCGATCCACACCGCTTCCAGCCCGAACGCGGGATCGCGCGTGGCCACGCCATGCAGAGTGCCATGCACGCGGCCCGGATTGATCGCCAAGTGGCGCTCGGTATACACCTCCGCTTCGCCCATCGGCACGCCCATCAGCGAGATGCGATAGGTATTGGGGCCTAGATCCAGGTTGTCGCGAATATGCACCGCCGCGACCAGGAAACCGAGTTCCTGCGACAGCTTGCGCCGCACCGACTTGATGCGCGACATCAATTCGCCGCCCTGGTTCTTGTCGACCAGCGGAATCAACCGGTAACCCACTTCCAGGCCGACCGGATCGACGCTGGCGACGTCTTCCCAACCAAGTTCCAGACGTTCCGTCGACGCGGGTGCGGGCAATGCGTCGGTCGCGGCCTGGGCCAGGCGTTCCTTGGCTTCTCGCTCGCGCTTGACCATCAGCCACGCCGCGCCACCGCACACCGCGCCGAGCAGCAGGAAGGCGATGTTCGGCATGCCGGGAATCAAACCCATCACCGCCAGCACCACGCCGGCCACCGCCAGCGCGCGCGGCTGAGCGAACACTTGCCCGACCACCTGCTTGCCCATGTCCTGCGACTTGGACACGCGCGTGACGATTACCGCGGTGGCGATCGACAGCATCAGCGCCGGCACCTGCGCCACCAGGCCGTCGCCGATGGTCAGCAACGTATAGGTCCGCGCCGCTTCGCCGGCGCCCAGTCCATGTTGCAGCATGCCGACGAAGAAACCGCCGACGATGTTGATGAAAAGAATCAGGATGCCGGCGGTGGCGTCGCCGCGCACGAACTTCGACGCACCGTCCATCGAGCCGTAGAAATCCGCTTCCTCGCGCACTTCCTGGCGACGCTCGCGCGCCTGTTCCTGCGTCAGCAGGCCGGCGTTGAGGTCGGCGTCGATCGCCATCTGCTTGCCGGGCATCGAATCCAGGGTGAAACGCGCGGTCACTTCCGACACGCGCGTGGCGCCCTTGGTCACCACCACGAAGTTGATGATGGTAAGGATCGCGAACACCACCAGGCCGACCGCGAAATTGCCGCCGATGACGAATTCGCCGAACGCCTCGATCACCTTGCCCGCCGCGCCGGCGCCGTCGTGGCCGTGCAGCAGGATCACGCGGCTGGAGGCGATATTGAGCGCCAGCCGCAGCAGCGTGCCGAGCAGCACCACGGTGGGAAACGCGGCGAATTCCAGCGGCCGCATCACGTACACCACCGCCAGCAGGATCACCAGCGACAGCGCGATGTTGAAGCTGAAGAGGATGTCCAGCACGAACGGTGGCAACGGCAACATCAGCATCGCCAGCATGGCGAGCATCACGATCGGCGCACCCGCGCCGCGGCGGCTGGCCTGCTTGAAGGTGTCCAGAACGTTAGCGGTTGCCATGCTTGGGCCTTGTCCGGTTTACGGTTGGCGGCGAAATGCTGGGACGGTCATCCCGGCCTGCGCGTTGGAAAACCGACGCGCCGCCACGGTCATGGCGTTCACTGCAGGTTTCGTGCCTTACGGCCGGTAGCGGCCCTGCAGTTCCGGATCGATATCCGGCTGCGGCGCGTCGGGCATGGCGCCGCCACGTTCGACGGCCTGCTTGAGCTGATAGACGTAGGCGAGAATCTGCGCCACCGCGACGTACAGCGCCGACGGAATCTCGTGCCCGATCTCGGTGGTGGCGTACAGTGCGCGCGCCAGCGGCGGCGCTTCCACCAGCGGAATGCGATGCGCGTCGGCGACCATGCGAATCTGCATGGCGAGCACGTCCAGGCCCTTGGCCACTACCCTCGGCGCACGCATGCGCGCATCGTCGTAACGCAGCGCCACCGCGAAGTGCGTGGGGTTGACCACCACCACGTCGGCCTTGGGCACGTCCTGGATCATGCGCAGGCGCGCCATCTGGTGCTGCATCTGGCGGATGCGGCCTTTCAGGTGCGGATCGCCTTCGCTTTCGCGGTGTTCGTCCTTCTGCTCCTGCTTGGACATGCGATGCTTGCGCGCGTAATCGAAACGTTGCCACATAGCATCGAGCGCACCGATCACGCCCAGGATCACCGCAAACAACAACGCCGCATGCGCCACCAGCGACAGCGCGCGGCCGACACCGGCGCCGATCGCTTCGCGCCCGGTCGCCATCACCGCGGCTTCGTCGTGACGCAGCAATAAAACCAAAGCGATGCCGATCACGGCCACTTTCAATAGCGACTTGGCCAGTTCGATCAGACCGTTGAGCGACACCAAGCGGCCAAGGCCGGAGATCGGATCGAGCCGTGCAAAGTTCGGCGTCAGCGCCTGCGAACTGAAATTGAAGCCGCCGATCAAGACGGTGGAGCCCACCGCCGCCAGCATGGTCGCGGCGAATACCGGCAGCAGCAGCGCCAGCATGTCGCCTAGCGCTGCATGCAACACGCGCGACATCAGCTCGTCGCTGAACAAGGCATCGCGCGAATAACCCATGCCCAAGGCATACACGTGCCGCATATGCACGTACATGCTGGAACTGTAGGAAAGCAGGATGCTGGCGCCGGCCAGCACCACCATCGCGCCGGACAGATCGCGCGATCGCGGAATCTCGCCTTTCTCGCGCGCTTCCTGGAGGCGTTTTTCCGACGCTCGTTCGGTGCGGTCTTCGTTTTCGGTTTCGGCCATGGCCTACCCCGTAGGTTGGGGTGCAAACCCCAACATCGCCATGTTCGAGGAACGCGCCATGTTGGGGTTCGCACCCCAACCTACATAAGCATGGCGGCGCGCGTGTCGCATCATCAAAGCCCCACCAAGCCGCGCATCAACTCCCACCCCGCCGCCTGCAGCGCCGAATACGCGCCCGCCAACCCACGCAGCGCCAGCCACAACGCAATAAAGCCCATGCAGATGCTGATCGGAAAACCCACCGCAAACAGATTCATCGCCGGCGACGCGCGACTGGTTGCAGCGAAACCGATATTCACCAGCAGCAGCGCCGTCATCGCCGGCAAGGCCACACGCAGCGCGCCGGCGAACAGATCGCCACCGGCCATCACGATCGCCCACAACGATTTGCCATCCACGCCGGTAACGCCCGGCGGCATGCTGCGCAGGCTGTCCGCCAGCAATTGGATCACTTGCAGATGGCCGTCCATCGCCAGGAACAGCAGGCTCACCATCACCATGTAGAACTGTCCCAGCACCGGCACACTGGTGTTGCTGGTGGGGCTGATCATTTCCGCAAAGCCCAGACCCATACTTTGGCCGACCAGGATGCCGCCGTAGGACACCGCCTGGAAAACCAGCTGCAGCACGAAGCCGATGCTCGCGCCGATCAGCATTTGCGTAACCATGGTCGCCACGCCGGCAGCACTGAACAGATCCATCTGCGTGGGCGCAAGCGGCGACAGCACCATCGTCAGCACCACGATCAACGCGCCGCGAATGCGCGCCGGCATCACGGTGGCGTTGAAGATCGGCGCCGCCATGCAGAAGCCGCCCACGCGACCCAGCGCCCAGAACATGCCGGACAGCCAATGGATCAGCGCGGCCAGCTCGATCGTCACTTGATCGCCTCCGGCAACCCCACAATGATGTCGTGCGTGAATTGCACCAGCGTGTGCAGCATCCACGGCCCCGCCAGCAACACCACCGCCGCCATTGCCAGCAGTTTGGGAATGAAGCTGAGCGTCATTTCATGAATCTGCGTGGCGGCCTGCAGAATGCCGATCAGCAGGCCGACCAGCAGCGCCGCGAGCAGCAGCGGCGCGGCGACGAGCATGCCGATGTAGAGGGCATGCTGGCCGAAGTGGATCACCCATTCAGGCGTCATGTGCGCGCACTCATGTGTAGAAGCTCCCCGCCAAGGTACCCACCAGCAGCGCCCAGCCATCCACCATCACGAACAGCATGATCTTGAACGGCAGCGAGATGATCGACGGCGACACCATCGCCATGCCCATCGACATCAACACGCTCGCCACCACCAGATCGATCACCAGGAACGGGATGAACAACAGAAAGCCCATCTGGAATGCGGTCTTCAATTCGCTGGTGACGAACGCCGGCATCGCCACGCGGAACGGCACGTCGTCCTTGCTGGCATAGGGTTGTTCTTTCGCCAGATGCGTGAACAGCTGTAGGTCCGCATCGCGCGTCTGGTTCAGCATGAAATGCTTGAACGGCGCGGCGGCGGCAGGAATGGCGGCTTCCGCGCTGATCTGATGATCCATGTATGGCTTCACGCCGTCTTCGTAGGCGCGGTTGAGCACCGGCGACATCACGAACAGCGTGAGGAACAGGGCCAGACCCAGCAGCACCTGATTAGGCGGCGTGGATTGCGTGGCCAGCGCCTGACGCAGAAAGCTGAGCACGATGATGATGCGCGTGAACGAGGTCATCATCAGCAACACCGCCGGCAGCAGCGTCAGCACCGTCATCAGCGCGACCACCTGCAGCGACACGCTCCAGTTCTGGCCGCTGCCGGCGTTCTGCACGGTCAGGACGGGGATGCCGGCTTGTTGTGAGATCGGGGCGATGGGTGCGATCGGTGCAATCGCGGAGGATGTTGCGGTTGTCGTGCTGGCGGTTGCTTGAGCGTTGTGGGGCAGCAGCATCAACGCCAACACCAAAAGAATGCCATACATGAACTTGCCAGCAATCTTCCTAAGCCCGTCATCCCAGCGAACGCTGGAATCCAGTGATTTTTGTATATCCAAGGCGCTGGATCCCAGCGTTCGCTGGGATGACGAAGCTTGGAATTCTCTGCGAAAGAGATTCATGACTTGCGCCCCAGCCGACTCAACAACTCCGCAAAAGGCGGCATCGGCACCGGCGCAGGCGCTGCTTCCACCGGCACCGTACCCTCATACACATGCAACGCACGCACACCACCGGCGCCCACGCCCACCAGCAAACGCTTGCCGTCGGCCTCGATCAACAACACCCGCTCGCGCGCACTGATCGACATGCTTTCCACGCACCGCAACCGTCGCCCGCCCACGAACTGGCGCGACTGCAGGCGGCGCGTCAGCCAGCCCGCGGCGAAGATCAACGCGACGATCGCGCCCAGGCTCAACACGACGCGGATCAATTCGC
>CBJMMB010000030.1:0-32879 GCA_966430775.1 uncultured Dyella sp.
CATGAACGTTTTCGTCTTTGCAGAGTAAGGAGCGCAAAGCAAAACGTGGGGATATTTCAGGGTTTGCACCCCAACCTACGGTTCGATCAGCTGCAATCCGGGCCGCTGCTTTGCCAGCTTGCGCAACAGATCGGCAAAGGCTTGCAGATCGCTATGCCATGGCGAGGCCTCGCGCCAGTACAGCGCAATCTCCCGCCCCGGTGCGTCGCCCTTGATCTTGGCGAGCACGATATCCGGCATCGACGCCAGCCGATCGTGCGCAAGCGCCGGCACCAGCGCGTGGCCGCCGCGCAGCGTCACCAGTGCGGCGAGGCTTTCCAGGCTGACGTCCTGTACGTAGCCCTCGCCATCGGCATGGCTTTCGGCCATCAGGATCGCCTGGCCGGCGTCGAGCTGATCCATCGAAATGCTGCGCTTTCCCGCCAGGGCATGGTCGGCGCGCAGCAATACTTCCCATGGCTCGAAGAACAGCGGGCACATCACGATGCCGCTCAATGACGATGCCGGCGGCGCCAGCACGGCATCGAGTTCGCCTTCATGCAACCGGCGCAGCAATCCGCGCGGCTTGCCTTCCGACAGGCTCAGGCGCGCACCGGGAAAATGCTGCGGGAAGGGTTCGATCAGATGTGGCAGCAGATACGGCCCCAAGGTAGCCAGCACGCCCAGCCGCAGCTCGCCACCGAACGCCTTTTCGCCGGCACGCGCCGTTTGCTGCAGGTGATCGGCAGCCAGCAATACCGCATCGATCTGCTCCAGCAGGCGCTGTCCGCCCGCGGTCGGCACCACTTTCCGGCCGCCGCGCTCGAACAGCGGCGCGCCCAAAGCCTGCTCCACTTTCTGTACCTGATGCGACAGGCCGGATGCGCTGATATGCATGGCGCGCGCGGCGCTGTTGAAGCTGCCGTGGCGGTGCACGGCTTGCACCAGGATCAGGTCGCGCAAGGAGACGGCGGAGAGGTGGGAGGAGATCATCGCGCAAGCATAAACGAAGCGCGCACTGACTCCCTCTCCCCTCCGGGGAGAGGGTTGGGGTGAGGGGTCGATCTTGCGAATTTGGAAGAATCGGAGCGTCGCTTCTTTGGGGCTTGAGGCCAGCCTTGACCCCTCACCCTAGCCCTCTCCCCGGAGGGGAGAGGGAATTGATCGCGCGCAGCGTTACGCAGTGACGGTATCCGCCACTTCCTTGAAATCAGCAATCTGATCGAAGTTCATGTAGCGATAGATCTTCTCGCCATTCGCATTGATCACGCCGATGTCGGCCATGTATTCCTGCTTGCTCGGAATACGACCCAGGCGCGAGCAGATCGCGGCCAGTTCTGCCGAACCCAGGTACACGTTGGTGTTCTTGCCCAGGCGATTGGGGAAGTTGCGCGTGGAGGTGGAGAACACCGTGGCGCCTTCGCGCACCTGCGCCTGGTTGCCCATGCACAGCGAGCAGCCCGGCATTTCCATGCGCGCACCAGCGGTACCGAGCACGCCATAGTGGCCTTCCTCGGTGAGCTGCTGCTGGTCCATCTTGGTCGGCGGGGCCACCCACAGGCGGGTGGGAATGTCGCGCTTGCCTTCCAGCAACTTCGACGCGGCGCGGAAGTGGCCGATGTTGGTCATGCACGAACCGATGAACACTTCGTCGATCTTCGCGCCAGCCACGTCGGACAGCGTCTTGACGTCGTCCGGATCGTTCGGGCACGCCACGATCGGCTCGTGCACGTCGGCCAGGTCGATCTCGATGACCGCGGCGTATTCGGCATCCGCGTCGCGATCGAGCAACTGCGGATTGGCCAGCCACGCTTCCATCGCCTTGATGCGGCGCTGCAGGCTGCGGGCGTCCTGGTAGCCCTGCGCGATCATGTACTTCAACAAGGTGATGTTCGAGTTGAGGTACTCGATGATCGGTTCCTTATTGAGCTTCACCGTGCAACCCGCGGCGGAACGCTCGGCCGACGCGTCGGACAGCTCGAACGCCTGCTCCACCTTGAGGTTCGGCAAGCCTTCGATTTCCAGGATGCGACCGGAGAAGATGTTCTTCTTGCCTTGCTTCGCCACCGTGAGCAGACCCTGCTTGATCGCGTACAGCGGAATCGCATTGACCAGGTCGCGCAGCGTCACGCCCGGCTGCAGTTCGCCCTTGAAGCGCACCAGCACGGATTCGGGCATGTCCAGCGGCATCACGCCGGTGGCTGCCGCGAAGGCCACCAGGCCGGAGCCGGCCGGGAAGGAAATGCCGATCGGGAAACGCGTGTGGCTGTCGCCGCCGGTGCCGACGGTGTCGGGCAGCAGCATGCGGTTGAGCCAGGAGTGGATCACGCCGTCGCCCGGACGCAGGCTGATGCCGCCGCGGGTGGCGATGAAGGCCGGCAGCTCATGATGCGTCTTGACGTCGACCGGCTTCGGATAAGCGGCCGTGTGGCAGAACGACTGCATCACCAGATCGGCGGAGAAGCCAAGGCAAGCCAGATCCTTCAGCTCGTCGCGCGTCATGGGACCGGTGGTGTCCTGCGAACCCACCGAAGTCATCTTCGGCTCGCAATAGGTGCCCGGACGCACGCCCTTGCCTTCCGGCAAACCGCAGGCGCGGCCGACCATCTTCTGCGCCAGCGTGTAGCCCTTGCCGGTATCGGCCGGGTTCTGCGGCAGGCGGAACAGCGTGGACGGTGCCAGGCCCAGCGCCTCGCGCGCCTTGGCGGTGAGGCCGCGGCCGATGATCAGCGGAATGCGGCCGCCGGCGCGCACTTCGTCGAACAGCACGTCGGACTTCACCTGGAACTCGGCGATCACCTGGCCGTTCTTCAGCGCCTTGCCTTCATACGGGCGCAGCTCGACCACGTCGCCCATCTCCATGCTGGAGACGTCCAGTTCGATCGGCAGCGCGCCCGCATCTTCCATCGTGTTGTAGAAGATCGGCGCGATCTTGCTGCCCAGGCACACGCCGCCGAAGCGCTTGTTCGGGATGAAGGGAATATCTTCGCCGGTCCACCACAGCACCGAGTTGGTGGCGGACTTGCGGCTGGAACCGGTGCCGACCACGTCGCCGACGTAGGCGACCAGATGCCCCTTTTCTTTCAGGTCCTGGATCAACTGGATCGGACCGCGCTTGCCGTCTTCTTCCGGCTGGAACGGCGCGCCGTCGCGCTTGTTCTTGAGCATCGCCAGCGCGTGCAGCGGAATGTCCGGACGCGTGGTGGCGTCGGGCGCGGGCGAGAGATCGTCGGTGTTGGTTTCGCCCGGCACCTTGAACACGGTGATAGTGAGACTCTCGGGCACCGCCGGACGGCTGGTGAACCATTCGGCATCGGCCCAGCTCTGCAGCACGCCCTTGGCGTTGGCGTTGCCCTTGTCGGCCTTCTCTTTCACATCGTGGAAGGCGTCGAACATCAACAGCGTCTTCTTCAGCGCTTCGGCCGCGATGGCGCCGACCTGCGCATCGTCCAGCAGTTCGATCAGCGGCTGGATGTTGTAGCCGCCGAGCATGGTGCCGAGCAGTTCCGTCGCCTTCTCGCGACTGATCAGCGCGCACTTCTCGCTGCCGAACGCCACCGCGGCGAGGTAGGACGCCTTGACCTTGGCCGCATCGTCCACGCCGGCCGGCACGCGGTGGGTGATCAGGTCGACCAGGAAGGATTCCTCGCCCGCGGGCGGGTTCTTCAAGAGCTCGATCAGCTCGGCGGTCTGCTGGGCCGACAGGGGCAGCGCGGGAATACCCAGCGCGGCGCGCTCGGCGACATGTTGGCGATAGGCGTTGAGCATGCGATCGGATCCTTCGGGAAATGGCGGTAGCTTGGATGGCTGCCTCTCGCCGGAAGAGCAAGGCAGCAAAGAAGCGCGTATTTTGCCAGCCGCCCCCAAACCCCAGCAACGACAAGCTGTTTCCGGCTGCGTTCGAAATCCTGCAACATCGCGGCAACTTGCGCGCTCGCCGATTTGGCCCAAACTGCGCGGCATCCCCCGGACGGAACGCGAACCTTTTTGCAATTCCCCTAACGCGCGCTGCTCTAGCATTTCCCTTTACGCCGCGCGCGCCCGCCGTCTTCAAGCAACAGGAGCTATCCCCATGCTGGACTCATTCGCCACCCGCGACACCCTCAAGGTCAACGGCAGCTCATACCAGATCGCCAGCCTCGCCAAGTTCGGGCAGAAGTTCGATCTGAAACACCTGCCCTATTCGATGAAGATCCTGCTGGAAAACCTGTTGCGCCACGAGGACGGCGTCAACGTCACCAGGAAGGAAATCGAAGCGGTCGCCAAGTGGGACCCGAAGGCCGAGCCGGATACCGAGATTTCCTTCATGCCCGCACGCGTGGTGTTGCAGGATTTCACCGGTGTGCCCTGCGTGGTGGACCTGGCCGCGATGCGCGATGCGGTGGTGAAGCTGGGCGGCGACGCCAACCAGATCAATCCGCTGGCGCCGGCCGAACTGGTGATCGATCACTCGGTGCAGGTGGATGCGTTCGGTTCGCCTTCCGCGCTGGACAAGAACGTGGAGATCGAGTTCGAGCGCAATCACGAGCGCTACTCGTTCCTGCGCTGGGGCCAGAAGGCGTTCAACAATTTCAAGGTGGTGCCGCCGCGCACCGGCATCGTGCACCAGGTGAACCTGGAACATCTCGCGCGCGTGGTGTTCACCGGCAAGAAAGATGGCGCCGATTGGGCCTATCCCGACACCGTGTTCGGCACCGACTCGCACACCACCATGGTCAACGGACTAGGCGTGCTTGGCTGGGGCGTGGGCGGCATCGAAGCGGAAGCGGCAATGCTCGGCCAGCCGTCGTCGATGCTGATTCCGCAGGTGGTGGGCTTCAAGCTCAGCGGCAAACTTTCCGAAGGCGTCACCGCCACCGACCTGGTGCTCACCGTGACGCAGATGCTGCGCAAGCTCGGCGTGGTAGGCAAGTTCGTGGAGTTCTTTGGTGACGGCCTGAAACATCTTCCGCTTGCCGACCGCGCCACCATCGGCAACATGGCGCCGGAATACGGCGCGACCTGCGGCATCTTCCCGATCGACCAGGAAGCGCTGAACTATCTGCGCCTCTCCGGCCGCAGCGAAGACCAGATCGAACTGGTGAAGAGCTACGCGCAGGCGCAAGGCTTGTGGCACGACGAAAACACGCCGCACGCGCAATTCTCCGCCACGCTGGAACTCAACCTCACCGACGTAAAGCCATCGCTGGCCGGCCCCAAGCGTCCGCAGGATCGCGTGCTGCTCGAAGACGTAAAGAAGAGCTATCACGACAGCCTCGCCGCCCTCACCGTCAACCGCAAGAACGGCAGCGAAGCGCGTGCCGAAGCGCGCCTTGCCGGCGAAGGTGGCGGCACCGCGGTGGGCCATGACGCCAGTGCACTGGCGCAAGGTCCGCATGTGTCGATGAATGGCCAGGATTTCCACTTGCAGGATGGCGCAGTGGTGATCGCGGCGATCACGTCATGCACCAATACCTCCAACCCGGCGGTGATGCTCGGCGCCGGCCTGGTCGCCAAGAAAGCTGCAGCGAAAGGTCTCAAGGCCAAGCCATGGGTGAAGACCTCGCTCGCGCCCGGCTCGCTGGTGGTCACCGATTACCTGGAAAAAACCGGCCTGCTGAAGGAGCTGGAGAAAGTCGGCTTTTACTTGGTCGGCTACGGCTGCACCACCTGCATCGGCAACTCCGGCCCGCTGCCGCAGGAAATCAGCAAGGGCATCGGTGACGGCGATCTGGCGGTGGCGTCGGTGTTGTCCGGCAATCGCAATTTCGAAGGCCGCGTGCATCCGGAAGTAAAGATGAACTACCTCGCCTCGCCGCCGTTGGTGGTGGCTTACGCGCTGGCCGGTTCGTTGGACGTGAATCTCGCCACCGATCCGCTCGGCACCGGCAGCGATGGCAAGCCGGTGTATCTGAAGGACATCTGGCCGAGCAACAAGGAAATTTCCGATGTCATGGCCGGTGCGGTCAGCCCGGACATGTTCACCAAGAACTACGCCGACGTGTTCAAGGGCGACAGCCGCTGGAACAGCATCGCCTCGCCGGAAGGCGCGGTGTACCGGTGGGCCGACTCCACCTACATCAAGAACCCGCCGTACTTCGAAGGCATGACGATGGAGACGGGCAGGATCGAGGACATCCACGGCGCACGCGTGCTGGGCCTGTTCGGCGATTCGATCACCACCGACCATATCTCGCCCGCGGGTTCCATCAAGAAGGACAGCCCGGCCGGCCGCTTCCTGATCTCCAAAGGCGTGGAGCCGAAGGATTTCAACTCCTACGGTTCGCGCCGCGGCAACGACGACGTGATGGTACGCGGCACCTTCGCCAACATCCGCATCAAGAACCTGATGCTCGATGGCGTGGAAGGCGGCTACACGCTGTATGTGCCGAGCGGCGAGCAGATGTCCATCTACGACGCGGCGATGAAATACAAGGCAGACAAGACGCCGCTGATCGTGATCGCCGGCAAGGAATACGGCACCGGCTCCTCGCGCGACTGGGCGGCCAAGGGCACCTTGCTGCTGGGCGTGAAGGCGGTGATCGCGGAGAGCTTCGAGCGCATCCACCGTTCCAACCTGGTCGGCATGGGCGTGCTGCCGCTGCAATTCAAGGATGGCGAGAACGCCAAGTCACTCGGCCTCAGCGGCAAGGAAACGTTCGAGATCACCGGCCTGATGGACGGCGAAGCGAAGCAGGCCAAGGTGGTAGCCAAGAGCGAGCAAGGCGAGAAGACCTTTACCGTGAAGGTACTGCTGCTTACGCCGAAGGAGCGCGAGTTCTTCCGGCATGGCGGCATTCTGCAGTACGTGCTGCGGCAGTTGGCGAGCAAGAAAGCCGCCTGATCTCGATGCAACCCCCAACATTGCCATGTCGGTCCGCATGGCGTGTTGGGGTTTGCACCCTGAAATGTCCGCGCATTTTTGGCCTGATATGTTGAGCGGAATGAGCAAGTTAGCTGGCCTGCGCCCGAATGCTCATATTTCCTCACCGTCATTCCGGCGAAGGCCGGAATCTATCGCCAGCACGAAGCATAGATTCCGGCCTTCGCCGGAATGACGTTTTGGCCTATTTTTAGCGGCTCGTAGCATGAAGGCCTTCGTTTTTTCGGAGAAAAAGCGCAGAGCAAAAATGCGGGGATGTATCAGGGTTTGTACCCCAACCTACAGTTGCTGCGTCCATGTCGCGTTGTAGCAGCGCCATTCGCGACCTTCCCGGCGCCACGCGGTTTCCACCTTGTAGACGCCCAGTTCCGAGGGGAACAGCTTTCCGCCGCTGGTCAGCGTGATGGTAAAGCTGGCCATGTAGCGCTCACCGCGCGGCTGCACATCCACCGGGCCCATCACGGCATGCAAGGTTTCGCCGCGGAATTTCGCTGCCCGTAGCAGGTTGGCGATGTCCTGCCGGGTCATCGTGCCGCCGTTGCCGTCGAAATCGTCGCTCAGCGCGGCGACCGCCGCGGATGCGTCGACCTGCTCGGTGGCCTGGGCAGTCTTGTCGATGGCCTGGCGAATCAGCACTTCGTCCGGAGCGCGATGGCACCCGGCCAGCACCGCCAGCAACAGGGCCAGCAGCGAAAAACGGTACAGAAAGTTCATGGTCGGCATCCGGCTGCTTTTTCGCATGGAAACGCGCTGCGACGCGGCTTGCCGCTCTACGCCGGCGTATGCTCCAATGCTTCGCCCGCATGATGCCCGATGCATGCGGTCGCCACCAACGGTATGTCATCAGGAGCTTGGGATCGAACATGAGTAATCAGCGTCCGTGGCTGGATCACTATCCGGATGGCGTACCCGCAGACATCGACATCAACCAATACGCCTCGGTGGTGGCCGTATTGGAAGAAGCCTTTGCGCTCTATCGCGAGCGCGACGCGTTCTCCAGCTTCGGCAAGCGCATGACCTACGGCGAAGTCGATGCGCTGAGCCGGCAATTCGCCGCCTACCTGACCGGCGAACTGAAACTCACCCCGGGCGACCGCGTGGCAATCATGCTGCCGAACGTCCTGCAGTATCCGATCGCGCTGTTCGGCGCGCTGCGCGCCGGCATGGTGGTGGTGAACACCAATCCGATGTACACGGCGCGCGAACTCAAGCATCAGCTGGAAGACGCCGGCGCCGTGGCAATCGTGGTGCTGGACAATTTCGCAGCCACCTTGCAGCAGGTCGTGGCCGAAACGCACGTCAAGCACATCGTCACCACCGGTCTGGGCGACCTGCTCGGCCTCAAGGGCGTGGCGATCAACTTCGTGCTCAAGCACGTGAAGAAGATGGTGCCACCCTACTCGCTGCCGCAGGCGACACGCTTCAAGGACGCACTCGACGCCGGCGCGAAACACGCGGTGCCGATGCCGTCCATCACGCACGACGACATCGCGTTCCTGCAATACACCGGCGGCACCACCGGTGTGGCCAAGGGCGCCATGCTCACCCATGGCAACATGGTGGCGAACATGCTGCAGGCCGGCGCGTGGATCGGCGCGAACCTGAAGAAAGAACGCGAGATCGTCATCACCGCGTTGCCGCTGTATCACATCTTTTCGCTGACGGCGAACGGCCTGGTGTTCCTGCGCCTGGGTGGCTTGAACATCCTCATCACCAATCCGCGCGACATGCCGGCCTTCGTCAAGGAGCTGAAGCACTCGCGCTTTTCGGTGATCACCGGCGTCAACACCTTGTTCAACGGGCTGCTCAATACGCCCGGTTTCGAAAGCGTCGATTTTTCCAACCTGCATCTGAGCCTGGGCGGCGGCATGGCGGTGCAACGCGCCGTGGCCGAACGCTGGAAGAAGGTGACCGGCTGCACGCTGGCCGAAGCGTATGGCTTGACTGAGACCTCGCCCGCCGCCTGCATCAATCCGCTGGATCTGAAGGAATACAACGGCTCGATCGGCCTGCCCATTTCCTCCACCGACGTGGCGATCTGGTCCGAAGACAACCAGCCGCTGCCGATCGGCGAAGTGGGTGAGCTGATGGTGCACGGCCCGCAGGTGATGAAGGGCTATTGGAAGCGCCCCGACGAAACAGCCAAGGTACTGACCGACGACGGCTGGCTGCACACCGGCGACATCGCCAAGATGGATGCGAACGGCTACGTGTACATCGTCGATCGCAAGAAGGACATGATCCTGGTCTCGGGCTTCAACGTGTATCCGAACGAGATCGAGGATACGGTGATGAAGCATCCGGGCGTGGCCGAGGTCGCCGCCATCGGCGTGCCGGACGAACACTCCGGCGAAGCGGTGAAACTGTTCGTGGTGCGCAAGGACCCGAGCCTTACGGTGGACCAGCTCAAGGAGTTCTGCCGCGAGAACTTCACCGGCTACAAGCGCCCGAAGACGATCGAGTTCCGCGATGCCCTGCCCAAGAGCAACGTGGGCAAGATCCTGCGGCGCGAGTTGCGGGATGAGAAGAAGCAGCCGGCTGTAGCGGGTTGATGCGTAGACCAAGAAGTCCTAAATAGTTAAGAGCAGCCGCCTTGCCGCGTACTGCTCTTACGATTCACGATTCCCGATTGACGATTCCCGCACTTCCTCAAGCGTCGTGCCACATCTCCAGAATGTCCGCATAGCCGCCCAGCAGATTCCATAGCGGCACCTGCTTGTCTTCCGGAATGCGCGTATAGGCAAAGCCGATGTGGCGCTCGGACACGCGCGCCACCTTCGCTTCCAGGTGGATGTGCAGGTCGTCGCCGAAGATCATGTCCAGCACCCAGCTTTCGCCGGGGCTGCCGAACCATTCGTTGGGACGCAGCACCAGGGCGCCGGTCGCCGAGATATCGATCAGGTCGGTCGGATGCGATTCGTCGCCGTGACTCATCAGAACCGTGGTCTTGATGCGCATGCGCGCCGGACGCAAATGATCCCTGGAACCGTCCATGGCGTCGTCACGTTTTGTATTCATGTTTCTTAGCTCCCTACCCGCCCTACACCGTTGACGCGCTGCCAGATCCGACCTGCGTGGCGATGGAGCCGCGCTGTCGGGGGAGCGGCTTCGCCATCGTCGCACCAGCGTATTCCTGCCGGCGTCTCCCGGATGTGCGATATGATGAAGCAAGCCACATGCCACTGCTACAACTACGTTTCACGGCACGATAAATGTGTGTATTCGCACGCTGCATCTGCCAGACAGCGGACCGAAAGGGTCACATGCTGCCGCAACGCGAACAATGGCGAATCAGGCCAGTTTTCGGTGCCTGGCGACGCTTTTTCCGCCCGCGCCGCAACACCCGAGATTTTCTTGACAACCCCATCCGGCGGCTGAAGCCTTGGCTGGACATGCCGCAACAGTGCCGTTAATCTGTAACCCGCGCGTGGAGCCATGCATGGACGGGCGCCGGGAACCCCGGTTGGAATGGCCTTCACCCGATGTACTCAGCCGACCTTTTACGAATCGCGGGCGACGCCAGCGGCGTCACGCCGGTTCTTGCCTGATCGTATCTTTACCGACCCGGCGCCCGACGACCGCCAGCCTGACACGAACCACCACATCGTGTGGATTCATCAGGGCCAGCTATCGCGGGAAACCGCACGCTCGGCTGAGCATCGTGCAGATTGGCTTTATCGGAATGGCCTCAAGCAACCAGGCATTCCAGGCATGAACCTTTGTTTTCCGTGTATTGGATAAGGGTTCTGAGTCGTCAACAGAACGAACGCCGGCCCACTTGAGGGCGGGCCAATGACATGCATTGATGAGCACTGAGCCAACCGAGTCTCAGCCAATAGAAGCAACGCAAAACGCGTTCGCCGGGGTACCGCAGCAGCAGGAAATGCCGCTGGCGGTCGTGCGTGGCGAGCCGATTCTGCAGATGCCGCAGGACCTGTACATCCCGCCGGACGCGCTGGAAGTCTTCCTGGAGGCGTTCGAAGGACCGCTGGACCTGCTGCTGTACCTGATCCGCCGGCAGAACCTGGACATTCTCGATATCCCGATCGCCGAGATCACCCGGCAGTACATGGAATACATCGAGATGATGCGCGACGTGATGCGCCTGGAGCTGGCCGCCGAGTACCTCTTGATGGCGGCGATCCTGGGCGAGATCAAATCGCGGCTGCTGCTGCCGCGCCCGCCCGCGGAAGAAGGCGTGGAGGAAGACCCGCGCGCCGAGCTGGTGCGACGCCTGCAGGAGTACGAACGCTTCAAGAAGGCGGCCGAGGACATCGACGGCCTGCCCCGCCTGGAGCGCGACACCGTGGTGGCGCAGGCCGACACCGGTGAGCGCAACGTGATCAAGCTGCCGCCGCCGCTGGATCTGAAGGAAATGCTGCTGGCCCTGAAGGACGTGCTGCACCGGGCCGAACTGTTCGGGCATCACGCCATCAAGCGCGAGGCGCTGAGTGTGCGCCAGCGCATGGGCGAGCTGCTCAGCCGGCTCGACAGCGCCCAGTTCCATCGCTTCGAGTCGCTGTTCGATGCCACCGAAGGACGGCTGGGCGTAGTGGTCACCTTCCTGGCCATGCTGGAACTGGCCAAGGAGTTCCTGATCAGCATCGTGCAGGAAGAACCGTTGGCGCCGATCTACGTGAAGGCCAACGCAGCTCCGGCCGGCGAAGCCGCCGTGGTGGAGGACTTCGGCGGCGACGATGTGTTCGAAGCACCCACCACCGCCTCTGGCGGCGAATGACGCGCAGCCTCAAGAGAAACGCAACCGCTATGGATATCCGATCCTAAGGCCATGCAGATCGAGCAACTCAAACCGATTATCGAAGCCGCCCTGATGGCCGCCAGCCAGCCGTTGACTGTCGCGCAACTGGGCGAGCTGTTCGTGGAGGAAGACGAGGTCGACCGCGCCCAGATCGCTATGGCGCTGGAGCAGTTGGCCGAGGATTGCCAGGGCCGGGGCGTGGAACTGAAGGAAGTCGCCTCCGGCTTTCGCTACCAGGTGCGCCAAGATGTACACCCCTGGGTTTCGCGCATGTGGACGGAGAAACCCAGCCGCTACTCGCGCGCTCTGCTGGAAACGCTGGCGCTGATCGCCTACCGGCAACCGATCACCCGTCCGGAAATCGAACAGATCCGCGGCGTGGTGGTGTCCTCCAACATCATCAAGACGCTGGAAGAACGCGAATGGATCCGCGTCGTCGGCCACCGCGACGTACCCGGCAAACCCGCGCTGTTCGGCACCACCCGCGCCTTCCTCGATTACTTCAACCTGAAATCGCTGGACGAGTTGCCGCCGCTGTCGGAAATCCGCGACATGGAAGATCCACAGCTGCGGCTGGATGACGATTCCTTTCCGCCCCGGCCGGTGCGCGACCTGCCGATCGACCCGGACGCCGAGGCCGAAGAAGCCGAGCACGCAACACCGGCGCAGGAAGCATCCGCCGAAGCAGAAACAACCAGCACCGAGCACCACGAAACACGCACCGACGAGGCGCTCGTCCACGCAGAACACGGCGAAGCGCACGCTGACGAAGAACCCGTCGCACACACCGAAACACCGGACGAAGGCGAAGACCCTTCCGAGCCATCGCCCCCACCGCAACACACCGCACCCGAACACGACGAGCCCACTGACGAAGTGAGCGCCATCGTCGACACCCATCCCGCCACTGCCGATGAGGCAGCGAACCCCGCGGATGCCGATCACGGCACCGCCGAGCAAGACACCGAGGAGTACCGCGCATGAACGCGCCGCAAAAATCCGTATTGAGCCTGAAGCGCGCCGCACCGGCCGAAAACACCCCGCAGATCGAAGAGCGCTTGCACAAAGTGCTCGCCAACGCCGGACTCGGCTCGCGCCGCATGCTCGAGCAACGCATCCAGGCCGGTGAGGTCGAAGTCAACGGCAGCGCCGCCACCATCGGCGCCAGCGTGCGCGCCGGCGATCGCGTGGTGATCGACGGCAAGCAGTTCGTGGTCGCCACCGACAACCGCGACGATGCCGAAGTGCTGGTCTACCACAAGCCCGAAGGCGTGGTGACCACGCGCGAAGATCCCGAAGGCCGCCCCACCGTGTTCGAACAGTTGCCGCGACTGAAAGGCGCGCGCTGGGTCGCAGTGGGTCGCCTGGACATCAACACCACCGGCCTCTTGCTGCTCACCACCGACGGCGACCTGGCCAACGCGCTGATGCATCCGCGCAACGGCCTGGAACGCGAATACCTGTGCCGCGTGCACGGCGAAGTGCCCGACGAGATCATCGAGAAGCTCAAGGCCGGCGTGGAACTGGAAGACGGCCCTGCCCGCTTCGACGAAATCGCCATCATCAGCCGCGGTGGCAGCCATAGCTGGTTCCGCGTGGTGATCCGTGAAGGCCGCAACCGCGAAGTGCGCCGGCTGTGGGATTCGCAAGGCTTCCTGGTCAGCCGCCTGAAGCGCATCCGCTACGGCGGCATCGAATTGCCGCGCATGCTGCGCCGTGGCGACTGCGAAACGCTCAACGAAGAAACCGTCAAGGAACTGCGCAAGAACGCCGGCCTTGGCGCGCCGCAACCGGTGCTGACGTTGAGCCCGGTACTGCACCAGCGCCGCGCGCCGCGCAACGTCGTCGAATATCGTCCTGAAAAGGGCGGCACCGCTGCGTGGAGCGGCGGTTATCACGATGAAGCGCGCGAACTGCGTGCGTTCGACCGCATTCGCGAAGACCAACCCGCGCGCGGCAAGCAGCGTCGCCGCGCCAATCCCAATCGCGAAGTGAACGGCAACGTGGCAGCGCCCGAGCGCCAGCAGCGGAAGGTCCACAAGAAGAAGCGCGGCATTGGCCCCGGCCAGGAGCTGCCACCCGCACGCACCTGGTTTGCTGGCGAAACTCGCGAGGGCGGTGGACGCGCGCAAGGCGGCGGCCAGGCCCAAGGCAAGCGTCGCGGCGGTAGCGGTGGCGGCGGTGCCAACCCGTATGGCGGCTTCAATGCCGGCGGCAACGGCAATCGCAACAACCGCGGCGGCAACCGTCCTGCCGGTCCCGGCGGCCGTCCGCAGCGCGGCAACCGCCCGCATGGGCAAGGTGGCGGCGGTAACCGCGGCGGCGGCAATCGCTGAGCCGTCGCGTGATCCGCATCTATCACAACAGCCGCTGCTCGAAATCGCGCAGCGCGCTCGCCCTGGTGGAACAGCACGGCAAGCCGTTCGAGGTGATCCATTACCTCGAAACGCCGCCCAGCGCGTCGGAGCTGAAGACGCTGCTGGCGCAGCTAGGCATCACGGCGCGGCAGTTGCTGCGCACCGGCGAAGACGAATACCGCGAACTCGGGCTCGCCGACCCATCGTTGAGCGAAGACGCGCTGATCGCCGCGATGGTCAAGCATCCCCGCCTGATCGAGCGACCCATCGTAGTCGCCAATGGCAAAGCCGTGGTCGCACGCCCACCGGAAAAAGTGCTGGACCTCCTCGCGTAGGTTGGAGTGCAAACTCCAACGTCGTCATGCCCATGCACATCATGTTGGGGTTCGCACCCCCAACCTACCGTATGGGACATCTCGCACCTCAAACTACTCGCAGCATCCGTCACTCGCCGAACGCGAGTTGCATGGCGTAATCGCGCACATCCGCCGGCCAAGCGGCGATCAATGCACTGAATGTCGTGCGGTCGTTGGCGAACAAGGCGCGCGTGGCTTCTTCGAAACCGGGCATATCACCTGCCATTGCAGACATGAAGTGATACGCGCGCTCCTGCGCGCCACGCGTCCTGTCGCGTTCGTCGTGCGTGCGGCGCGCTTCTTCCACCAACTTGCGCAGCGTGACGGACGGTCCGCCCGGCTGGGATTCCAGCCATTCCCAATGCCGCGGCAGCAGGGTTACTTCGCGCGCCACCACGCCGAGCTTCGGACGGCCGCGACCGCGCGGGGCTTCGATCGCTTCGACGTCGCGGGCAGATGCGGCGCCGTAGCGGGCCAGCACGTCTTCATCGCTGCCGCGCGTGTCGAGATCGATGGCGCGGCCGGTGCTGTCGTCGAAGACCAGGACGGGCCTGGCGTCGTCTCGTTCGACAGCCAGCTTCACCGCCAGGGCGACGACGTGCGGGGCTCCGGATGCCAGGCGCCGATGGCCCTGGAAACTGGTGTAGGAAACAGAGGGTGAAGCGGTCATGGCGGGGCACTCGGCAGAAGGCGCTGAATAATACCCGGATAAAAACGCGTTCCGCAATATTACCCGGGTAAATATTTTCCTGTGCCGCATAAAAACGCCGGACCCTAAGGCCCGGCGTTCGTGATAACCAAACTGGCTTAGATCCGGCTCTGCGTGGCGGGATCGCCCACCTTCGCGCCGGCATCGCCACCACGCGGCGGCGGTGGCGGCACCGACTGCCCCATCGACGAGGTCTTGGACCAGTCCGCCGGCGGGCCTGGAATACGGCCGGCCATGATGTCGTCGATCTGGCGCGCATCAATCGTTTCGTACTGCAGCAGCGCGTCCGCCATCATGTGCAGCTTCTCGATGTTCTCGGTGAGCAGTTGCTTGCTGCGACCGTAGGCGCGGTCGAGGATCTCACGCACCACTTCGTCGATCTTGCGCGCGGTCTCGTTCGAAACGTTCTTGTGCTGCGTCACCGAGCGGCCCAGGAAGACTTCGTCCTCTTCCTCGCCATAGGTGACCGGGCCGAGCTCGTTCGACAGGCCCCACTTGGTGACCATGTTGCGCGCCATCTTGGTGGCGCGCTCGATATCGTTGGACGCACCAGTGGTGACCTTGTCGGTACCGAAGATCAGCTCCTCAGCCACGCGGCCGCCGTACAGCGAGCACAACTGCGATTCGATCGCGGTCTTGTTCATGCTGTACTTGTCGCCTTCCGGCAGGTACATGGTGACGCCCAGCGCGCGGCCGCGCGGAATGATCGTCACCTTGTAGACCGGGTCGTGTTCCGGCACCAAGCGGCCGACGATGGCGTGACCGGCTTCGTGATAGGCGGTGAGCTTCTTCTCGTCCTCGCTCATCGCCATCGAGCGGCGCTCGGTGCCCATCAGGATCTTGTCGCGCGCCTTGTCCATATGAGTCATGCGCACTTCGCGGGCGTTCTCGCGCGCCGCGAACAACGCCGCCTCGTTGACCAGGTTGGCCAGATCCGCGCCGGAGAAACCGGGCGTGCCGCGCGCAATAACCATTGCATCGACGTCGGTGGCGATCGGCACCTTGCGCAGGTGCACCTTCAGGATCTGCTCGCGGCCCTTCACGTCCGGCAGCCCGACCACCACCTGGCGATCGAAGCGGCCCGGGCGCAGCAGCGCGGGGTCGAGCACGTCCGGACGGTTGGTGGCGGCGATGACGATGATGCCTTCGGTGCCTTCGAAGCCGTCCATTTCCACCAGCAACTGGTTGAGCGTCTGCTCGCGCTCGTCGTGTCCGCCACCCAGGCCGGCGCCGCGATGGCGGCCGACCGCATCGATTTCGTCGATGAAGATGATGCACGGCGCGTGCTTCTTGGCCTGGTCGAACATGTCGCGCACACGCGAAGCGCCCACGCCGACGAACATTTCGACGAAGTCGGAACCGGAGATCGAGAAGAACGGCACCTTGGCCTCGCCGGCGATCGCTTTGGCGAGCAAGGTCTTGCCGGTGCCGGGCGGGCCGACCATCAGCACGCCGCGCGGAATCTTGCCGCCCAGGCGCTGGAACTTGCCCGGATCGCGCAGGAATTCGACCAGCTCGCCGACCTCTTCCTTGGCTTCGTCGCAGCCGGCGACGTCGCTGAAATTGACCTTGACCTGGTCCTCACCCTGCAGCTTGGCGCGCGAACGGCCGAAGCTCATCGCGCCGCGTCCGCCACCGCCCTGTTGCATCTGGCGCATGAACCAGATGAATACGCCGACGATCAGAATGACCGGCAGCCAGTTCACCAGCAGGCCGATCAGCGAGAAGCCGGTGCCGGAATCCTGCGTGACGGTGACGTTCTTGTCCTGCATCTGCTTCACCACCGAGTTGGTGGAGAAGCCGAGCACCGGCGCGACGGTGCGGTAGTTGCTGCCGTCCTTCAGCTTGCCGGTGATGGTGGCGGGGTTTTCCGCGCTGATGTTGGCGGTGGCGACGTTGCCGCTGTCCACGCTCTGCACGAAGCTGCTGTAGGGCAGGTCCGAAGAGGCGCCACCGTGCGGATTGAAGCTCTGGAACACGGTGATCAGCACCACTGCGATCACCAGCCAGAGCAACAGAGTTTTCCATGTTTCGTTCATGCGCGGTTCTCGCCAGTTTGCGGGCCGGCCGGTCGAAAGCCGGTGGCCAGCGCGTACACCTCACGCGAACGCGCGCGGGAGGCCTTGGGTTTACGCATACTTACGCGCGAGAACTCAACGCGCAAGGTACGCAGGTAATCGTCGAAGCCGGTGCCTTGGAACAGCTTGATTAGAAATGCTCCGCCCGGTTTGAGCCAGTGCCTCGAGAAATCAAGCGCCAGTTCCGCCAGGTCCATCGCCCGGATCTGGTCGGCCAGTGCCACACCGCTCATATTGGGGGCCATGTCCGACAGCACAAGATCGAGCTTGCGGCCATCCAGGCGTGCCTCCAATGCTCGCAGAACGGTTTCTTCACGGAAGTCGCCCTGCAGGAAATCGACACCGGCGATCCCCTGCATCGGCAGGATATCCAGCGCCACCACAGTACCACTATCACCCAGGCGTTGCCGGACCAGCTGCGACCAGCCGCCCGGCGCGGCGCCCAAGTCGACCACGCGCATGCCCGGCTTGAGCAAGTGATCGCGCTCGATCAGTTCTTCCAGCTTGAACACCGCACGCGAGCGCAGGCCTTCGGCCTGGGCCTTCTTCACGTAGACGTCGTCGAAATGCTCCCGTAGCCAGCGGGAACTGCTCTTGCTGCGGGGCATGGGTCGGTTAGCGGACCGGGAACAGGGGTGGGCATGATACCCTTTACGGCTTACCTGCAGTGCATCCTGGACTGAACGCATGGCCATTTCCCCCTCGCAGCGACGCTATTTGCGAAGCCTCGCACACGACCTCCATCCGGTGATTCTGCTGGGCGCCAAGGGCGCCACCGAGGCGGTGGTGAAGGAGCTGGATCTGGCGCTGTCGCATCACGAACTCGTGAAGGTGAAGCTGTCCGGCGGCGACAAGGAAGAGCGCGAGGCGCAGATCCAGTTCCTGCTCGAGGGCACCGGCGCGGAAAACGTGCAGCAGATCGGGCACATCGTGGTGCTGTTCCGACGCAACGAGGACGACCCGCGGCTCGCCCTGCCGCGCTGAGGAGGCTGCCGTGGATCTGTCACTGGACCGCCCTGGCGATTACCTGTTCGTCCGCCGCGTCACCGAGCGCGCCATCACGGTGGTCGATCGCGAATTGACCGCCAGTTTCCTGCTTTCGCCCCAGCGCGCGGTGGAGCAATGGCCGGTCAGCAGCGCCCAGGCCCTGGGCGATGATCACGTGCAAGCGGTGCTTGAGCTGCAACCGGAAGTGGTGCTGCTGGGCACCGGCACGCGCCAGCAGTTTCCGCCGGCGGCGTTCATGGCCGGCTTCCTGCGCCGCGGCGTCGGTATCGAAGTGATGGACAACGCAGCGGCTGCACGCACCTACGACCTGCTCGCCGGCGAAGGGCGGCGCGTGGTGGCCGCGTTCATTCTTCCCGTTGCCTGAGCGCTTTTCGCCCCGAAAACGCTGGGGTGAGGGGTCAATCTTGCAAGCGGCATGATCGAGCCAAGACGCGCCCAAAGCAGCCCTACGCCAGATTGTCCCCTCACCGCAGCCCTCTCGGGCGCGGCGCCAAGCTAACGCGACGGCAAATACTCCAGCGGATCGACCGGATTGCCATCCTTGCGGATCTGGAACTGCAGCTCGTCACGCGAACTGCCGCTCGAGCCCATCTCCGCAATCTGCTGCCCTGCTCTTACCTGCTGCCCTTCCGTGACCAGCCGCTTGCGGTTGTGGCCATAGGCGGAAAGGAAGCTGTCGTTGTGCTTGATGATGATCAGCTCGCCATAGCCCACCAGCCCGTTGCCGCTGTACACCACTGTGCCATCGGCGGCAGCGACCACCGGATCGCCAGCCTTGCCGGCGATGTCGATACCCGGAATCGCCGCATTGGACTGGAAGCGTCCGATGATCTGGCCGGACGCCGGCCAGCGCCATTTCACGCCGCCGGCGCTGCGCGTGCTTCCGCTGGCCGCCACTACGGGCGCCGGCGTCGGCGTGACGGCCGCAGGCGGTGGCGGTGGATTGGTCGCGGCTGCGGCAGCCGGCGCCACGTGCGGCGGCGCGGGATGCACGGTCGGCGCGGAAACCACGGCGGCCGAGCTTGCACGCGCCGGCGTCGGCGCCGATGAGGGCTTCGCCGGTGCAGGCGTGGTTTCAACCGTCTGGAAGACCGGCGCAGCGGTCGGCGGCGGTGCGGGTGTCTTGGTTGCTGCGACCGACGGCGATGCATGCGTCGCCACAGGCTCGGCGCCAGCGCCTCTACCCGGCAGCTTCAACACCTGGCCGGGCCAGATCGTGTACGGCGCATCGATGCCGTTCAAACGGGCCACTTCGCGAAAATCGGTACCGTTACGGAAGGCGATGGAGTAAAGCGTATCGCCCTTGGTCACCGTGTACGTGCCCGGCTGCTGTGCAGGCGTTGGGCGTGAAGCGGCGACCGATGCGTTCGACGGCGGCTGCACCACCACCGTGCTGCAACCGGTCACAAGTAACGCCATAGCGGCAAGTAGTGCGGGCCATCGCATCCATTCATTCATGCGGGCCAGCATAACGGGGCGGCGCAGAGTTTTCATGCGGTGCACACGAAACGATCGCCTATCATTAATGCTTCAGCAGCCACCAACCCGCCAGCCCCGCAAGCACCACCAGCGCGGCCCAGCCGATCCATTCGATGTGCTTGTGCAAAATGCGCTCGGCACGCTCGCCGAACAGGCGGATCAACAAGGCCAGCAGCCACACGCGCTTGCCGCGGCCGATCAGCATGCACAGCAGGAACGGCAGCACCGGCACGCCGACGATGCCCGAGGCCCAGGTGACGAACTTCATCGGCACCACCGGCTGCAGCGCCGCGAGCGTCAGCACCAGCAGCATCTGCAGCCAATGCTGGTTCATTTCCGTGCGCAGGCTTTCCACGCCGCGCTCGATCGAATCGTACAGGTGCAGCGATTGCAGCACGGGCGTGAGCGCGTGGAAGGCCCAGTGTCCCAGCGCGTAACCCACCAGCGAGCCCAGCAGCGAAAAAAGCAGACTGATGTTCGCGTAGAAGAACGCCCGGTGCCGCTTGCCGAGCATCATCGGCGCCAGCATCACTTCCGGCATGATCGGGAAGATGAAGGCCTCCACGAAGCTCAGGCCGCACAGGTAGTACACGGCCCGGCGATCGCGCGCCCACACCAGAACGCGCGCATAGAGTTTTCCGAAGAGCTGCATCAGCCGATGCCGCCCAGCAGAGGTACGAAACTGACCGCGCCAAGTTCTTCCTGCATGAAATCGCCTTTTCCATCGCCGCGCATGCGGATCAAGGTTTGACTGCTGGGGGAACCCACCGGCGCCACCAGCACGCCATCGGGAGCCAACTGATCGAGCATCTGGGTGGGAATCGCATCGCCCGCCGCGGTAAGGATGATCGCGTCGAACGGCGCCTCGGCCGCCCAGCCGAGCTTGCCGTCGTCATGCCGCGAGCGGATGTTCTCAAGGCCAAGCTGGCGAAAACGGCGGCGCGCCTGGCGCAGCAGTTCCTCGATGCGCTCCACCGTGTAAAGCTGCGGCACCAGTTGCGCCAGCACCACCGCCTGGTAGCCGGAACCGGTGCCGATTTCCAGCACCTTCTGCGGGCGACCGGATTTGGGACCGAATGGTTCGAGCAGCGCTTCGGTCATGCGCGCCACCACCCACGGCTGGGAGATGGTCTGGCCATGGCCGATCGGCAGCGCGGTGTTTTCGTAGGCGCGCGAATGCAAGGCCTGGTCGATGAAGTGATGGCGCGGCAGATTGCGCATCACGTCCAGCACACGCTGGTCGTGGATGCCCTCTTCCTTCAACTTGGTAACGAGCCGGTCGCGTGCGCGTTGCGAGGTCATGCCCTCGCCTTTCAATGCGGATGGCGGCAACGGATGGATCATGCGGCCTTACCGTTTTCCTGTTGATGCATGCCGTCGCTCAAGCCGCGTACCCAGCTGCTGACTTTTTCCAGCGCCTGGAAACGGGTGAGATCGACGTGAATCGGCGTGACCGAAATGTAGCCGCGCTGCACGGCATCGAAATCCGTACCGGGGCCGGCATCATCCACGTCGCCGGCCGGGCCGATCCACCAGATCGGCTTGCCGCGCGGATCGGTCTGCTTGATGCACGGCGCGGAACGATGGCGCTTGCCCAGCCGCGTGGTCTCGAACCCGCGGATGTCCGCCCACGGACGATCCGGCACGTTGACGTTGAGAATGGTGTCGGCCGGCAGCGGATCGACCAGCAGGCGCTCCATCAGCAACTGCACGGCCTTGGCCGCCGATTCGTAGTGTTCGCCCTTGTGGTCCTTGCTGACCAGCGACACGGCGATCGCCGGCAAGCCCAGGAAGCGCCCTTCCATCGCCGCCGACACGGTGCCGGAATAGATCACGTCATCGCCCAGGTTGGCGGAGTTGTTGATGCCGGAAACGACGATGTCCGGCTCGTAGTCGAGCATGCCGGCCAGCGCGATATGCACGCAATCGGTCGGCGTACCCACCACGCGGTAATAACCGTTGTCCATGCGCGAGACGCGGATCGGCGCATCGAGCGTGAGGGAGTTGCTGGCGCCGGAGCGGTCGCGGTCCGGCGCCACCACCGTGACCTGGCCCACCGCGCCGAGGCGCTCGGCGAGCACGCGGATGCCCGGCGCGTCTACGCCATCGTCGTTGCTTACCAGAACTCGCATCATGATCCGTTCGAGATTGAATTGCCGGCGCGCATCCGCGTAGGCGAACGCGCACGCCCTAGACATGGGAGTCTAACCGAGCCGACCCGCGGTTTCATCGGCGTTTGCCCGATCCTCGCCATGCGTACGCCGCTTTCGCTACGATCACGCTCATGAAACGCCGCCATCCCGCCATCGTGAGCGACGAGGACAGCCGCCTGTTCCGCGAGGCGATCGGCGAGATACGCCAGTTCGACCCGGTGGCGCCGCCGCCCGAAAGCCCCAAGCCGGAACCGCACCCCCACATGTTCGAAGCCGACGAGGCCGCCGTGCCGCGCGAACTGCTGGACATGGCCTTCGATCCCGGCTTGATGGAAGTGGGCGAAGAACTCAGCTACCTGCGCGACGGCTATCCGCCAAAACTGCTGCGCCAGCTCAAGCGTGGCCAGTTCAGCGTGCAGGACGAGATCGACCTGCACCAGATGAACGCCGCGGCCGCGCAAGCGACCATCGCCGACTTTCTCGCGCACGCCGCCGCGCAAGGCTTCCGCTGCGTGCGCATCGTGCACGGCAAGGGTCTGCGTTCGAAGGCGTCCGGACCGGTGCTGAAGGTGCTGACGGATCGTTTGCTGCGCCGTCGCGACGATGTGATTGCGTTTGCTTCCGCGCGTCCGATGCAAGGCGGCACGGGAGCGGTAGTGGTCTTGCTCAAAGGATAGGCTTCATGCCCAAGCTCTTCTCGTACGGCACGCTGCAGCAGGAAAACGTGCAACTGGCGACCTTCGGCCGCCGGCTCGCCGGCCAGGCCGACCAGTTGACCGGATTCGTCCAGACCGAAATCAAGATCGACGATCCCGAGGTGGTCCGCGCCAGCGGAAAAACCCATCACCCCATGCTCGTCTTCACCAATCGGCTTGAGGATTGCGTCAGCGGCATGGTGTTCGACATCACCGACACCGAACTGGCGCAGGCGGATGATTACGAAGTGGACGATTACAAGCGCGTCGCGGTAACCCTGAATTCCGGATTACAGGCCTGGGTGTACGTGGATGCGCGGCAGGCTGCTTCGTACGATACGGCGCCGGTTCACGCGACAACCGGCTAGCCGGTTGCATCTGCGCAAGGAAGGTACGTATGAGAAACGCGGCATGCACGGCGCGCTGATCAACGATATCGCGGCCTTGATACGTTCGTCGGATTGAACGTAGGTTGGGGTGCAAACCCTGAAATGTCCCCGCATTTTTGGCCTGATATGTTGAGCGGAATGAGCAAGTTAGCTGGCCTGTGCCCGAATGCTCATATTTCCTCACCGTCATTCCGGCGAAGGCCGGAATCTATCGCCAGCACGAAGCATAGATTCCGGCCTTCGCCGGAATGACGTTTTGGCCTATTTTTAGCGGCTCGTAGCATGAAGGCCTTCGTTTTTTCGGAGAAAAAAAGCGCAGAGCAAAAATGCGGGGATGTATCAGGGTGCAAACCCCAACATGGCCATCTCGATTGAACATCGCGGTGTTGGGGTTTGCACCCCAACCTACGCGATCAGTTCTCGCGCAACGACGGTGGCGTACGCGCCTGCCGGCAGTTCGAAGCTCAACTCCAGCGCTTCGTCATCCAGCCAACGCCCGCGAAGATCCTTCGGCAGCAAGCGCAGCGGCCGTCGCTCCTGTTCCATGCGCGCGGCGGCCAGCCCTTCGGCAAGATCGAGGTATTGCGCAGCCACGCTGCGTTCCAGCTCGCCAGCGGCTTCGGTGGCGGGCGGTTCGCCCTGCCCCCACAACGGCCCCGACGGATGAATGTCGCCTTGCGCCAAGCGCGCAGCGAGCACATCGTCGAACGGTTCGGGACCGAACCACGAACGCGAACCGGCCAGCGACCATATCTCGCCTTCCAGCGGCTTGTCCCACGCATCACGTTCCACACGCGCGGCCAGCACGCTGTTGAAGATTTGCGAGCGTGCGGCGGAAAGCAAGATGGAACGCTTGTCGCGATCCACGCGGCGTCCGGCAAACATCGCCCGCGCCTGCGCCACGTTGCCGCCTTCGCGGCCAAAACGCTGTTCGCCGAAATAGTTCGGCACGCCACGCGTGGCGATGTTGCCCAGCACGGCTTCCGCTTGCGTGCGATCGCCGCGAACGTCGCGCAACACCAACACGAAACGATTGCCACGCAAGGCGCCGCGCTTGAGCTTGCGCTTGTGGCGTGTGCTCGCGAGCACTTTGACTTCCGAATGCGGAAACGCATCCCAATCCGGATCGGCCTTGCCCGGCAATTGCACCGTAAAAGCTTGGCGCGTGACGGCATGACGATCTTTCAAGCCGGCATAGCCGACGTTCATCGGGGATACGCCGGCATAGCGCGCCAGCTCCCGGGCCACCCAATCGGTATTGGCGTCGCGTTTCTCCACCCACAGCAAGGCGTGCTCACCTTCGCCATCGGCGTCGTAGCCGAGGATTTCTTCGACGCGGAAGTCTTCGGGTGTGCTGCGCAGCGTGGCCGTCAACGGCGGCGTGCCGTAGGCGCGGGGGAGTTCGGATTCAGGAGAGGTCATTCAGCGCGACGCTTCACTCCCTCCCCTGCTTGCAGGGGAGGGCTGGGGTGGGGTTGCATGAGCTTGCCGCATTGATTGGACTCGCCGCGAGATTGCTTCACCCCACCCCAGCCCTCCCCTACTACACGTAGCGGAGGGGGCAGTTTTCGGCAACGTAAACATCATCATCAACGACCGCTCGTTCCAGTCGCTGCCGGCGCAGCAGTACTCGCCGCTGGTTTCGGCACCACCTGGTAGAACGTCTCACCCGGCTTGATCAAACCCAGCTCGCCGCGAGCACGCGCTTCCACCGCCTGTTCGCCATGCTTGAGATCGTTCACGTCCGCGGCCAGCGCCTGGTTGCGCTGGGTCAGCTTGTCGTTTTCGTCCTGCTGCTTTTTCACCGCAGCGCGCAGGCTGGTCACCTCGGACATGCCGCCGTGACTGGACCACAGTTCGAACTGCAGTCCAATCAGTATCAACAGCAGGATCAAGGCGACCCAACGCAGCATGATTTAAGGTGCGACCTCAACCGGGCAGATGGGAGAGGCTGGGGAACGCGTTGCGGCCGGCGTAGACGGCAGACGAACCCAACGCTTCCTCGATGCGCAGCAACTGGTTGTACTTGGCCACGCGGTCGGTGCGGCTCAGCGAACCGGTCTTGATCTGCGTCGCGGTGGTCGCCACGGCGATATCGGAAATGGTGGTGTCTTCGGTTTCGCCGGAGCGGTGCGAGACGATCGCGGCGTACTTGGCGGCGTCGGCCATGGCGATCGCTTCGAGCGTTTCGGACAGCGTGCCGATCTGGTTCACCTTGATCAGGATCGCGTTGGCGATCTTCTTGTCGATGCCTTCGCGGAAGATCGCCGGATTGGTCACGAACAGGTCGTCGCCCACCAGCTGCACCTTGTTGCCGATCTTGTCGGTGAGCAGCTTCCAGCCGTCCCAGTCGCCTTCGGCCATGCCGTCTTCGATGGTGACGATCGGGTACTGCTGCGCCCAGCTGGCCAGAAGATCGACGAACTGCGCCGGCGTGTAGACCTTGCCCTCGCCTTCCAGGTCGTACTTGCCGTCCTTGAAGAATTCGGAGCTGGCCACGTCCAGGCCCAACAGGATCTCGCTGCCGATCTTGAAGCCGGTCTTGTTCACCGCCTCAAGGATGGTGTCCAGCGCTTCGATGTTGGAACGCAGGTTCGGCGCGAAGCCGCCTTCATCGCCCACGGCGGTGTTGAGACCCTTGCCCTTGAGCACGCTCTTGAGCGCATGGAAGATTTCGGTGCCGGCGCGCAGCGCCTCGGCGAAATTCGGCAGGCCCACCGGCAGCACCATGAATTCCTGCACGTCGACGTTGTTGTCGGCATGCGCGCCGCCGTTGATGATGTTCATCATCGGCAGCGGCAGTGCGCCCGGCTTGCCGTTGGACAGGTACTTCCACAGCGGCTCCTTGCGCGACGCGGCCACGGCGTGCGCGGCAGCCATGGAAACGCCCAGCGTCGCATTCGCGCCGAGGCGGCCCTTGTTCGGCGTGCCGTCGAGCTCGATCAGCTTCTTGTCCAGGCCTTTCTGGTCGGCGGCGTCGAAGCCCTTCAGCGTGTTGGCGATTTCGCCGTTGACGTTGCCGACCGCCTTCTTCACGCCCTTGCCCAGGTAACGCGACTTGTCGCCGTCACGCAGTTCCACCGCTTCGCGCGTACCGGTCGAGGCGCCGCTCGGCACGGCCGCGCGGCCGAAGGCGCCGCCGGCCAGCGTTACTTCTGCTTCGAGCGTGGGGTTGCCGCGGGAGTCGAGGATTTCACGGGCGTGGATATGGGTGATCTGCGTCGTCATGGAGTCGTATCCCTAAATCGGTTAGTGCTTGAAGATCCAAAACATGATGGCCGCGATCGCTACGAATAGCACCGCGGTCACTATGCGGTTGAAGGTCTGGAAGCGCCGAGTCACATCGAGCGCCTGTTCCTGTTTGGCAATGGCCGCTTCGCTGCGCTTCCGATACAGCTCCAGATGCTCGCGTTGAATATCGCGAATGTCGGTGAGCAGTCGGATCAGCGATTCGTCTGTGGCCATGCGTGTCCTTTAAGGTTGCAGCGTGCTCTCGAGGAAACCGTGGCGCTTGGTCACCTGGTCGAGTTCGAGCAGGGTTTGCAGCAAGGCTTCCATCTTGCCCAGTGGCCAGGCGTTCGGCCCGTCGCTCAGCGCCTTGCTCGGATCCGGATGCGTCTCGGCGAACAGGCCGGCGATGCCCACCGCCACCGCCGCGCGCGCCAGCACCGGCACGAACTCGCGCTGGCCGCCGGAGCTGGTGCCCTGCCCGCCCGGCAACTGCACCGAATGGGTGGCGTCGAACACTACCGGGCAACCGGTATCGCGCATCGCGCTGAGCGAACGCATGTCGGAAACGAGATTGTTGTAGCCGAAACTGGCGCCGCGCTCGCACACCAGGATGTCGTCGTTGCCGACCGCCTTGGCCTTGTCCACGACGTTTTTCATATCCCACGGCGCCAGAAACTGGCCTTTCTTGATGTTCACCGGCTTGCCGGCGCGCGCCACGTTCTGGATGAAATCGGTCTGGCGGCACAGGAAGGCCGGCGTCTGCAGCACGTCCACCACTGCGGCCACTTCGTGCATCGGCGTGTATTCGTGCACGTCGGTCAGCACCGGCACACCCACCTGGCGCTTCACTTCGCCCAGGATGCGCAGGCCCTCTTCCATGCCGGGACCACGAAAGCTGCCGCCGGAGGAACGATTGGCCTTGTCGAAGCTGGATTTGAAGATGAAGTTGATGCCGAGCTTGCCGGTGATGTCCTTCAGCGTGCCGGCGGTGTCGATCTGCAGTTGTTCCGATTCCACCACGCAGGGGCCGGCGATCAGGAACAGGGGCCGGTCCAGGCCGACCTCGAAACCGCACAACTTCATGCGACCGCCCCCTTCGCCGCCAGCTTCTCGCCGTCGCGCACCGCCTTGTATTCGCGCGCGGCGCGCACGAAGCCGATGAACAGTGGATGGCCATCGCGCGGCGTGGAAGTGAATTCCGGATGCGCCTGGCAGCCGAGGAACCACGGATGCTGTTGCATCGGCAACTCGACGATTTCCACCAGCAGGTCGTCCATCGACTTGCCGGAAATCACCATGCCGAGGTCTTCGAAACTCTGGCGGTAGCGGTTGTTGAATTCGTAGCGATGGCGATGACGCTCGCGCACGATGTCCTGGCCATACAGCTGGCGCGCCAGCGTACCGGCCTTGAGTCGGCATTCCTGCGCGCCCAGACGCATGGTGCCGCCGAGATCCGAGCGCTCGCTGCGCTGCTCGACTTCACCCGTTGCCGTGGTCCATTCGGTGATCAATCCAATCACGGGATTGGGCGTGTGGCGATCGTTCTCGCTGGAATCGGCATCGGTGAGACCGGCGACGTTGCGCGCAAAATCCACCACCGCCGCGTGCATGCCGTAGCAGATGCCGAAGTACGGCACGCCGAACTCACGCGCATATTTCGCGGCCAGGATCTTGCCCTCGAAACCGCGCTTGCCGAAGCCGCCGGGCACCAGGATGGCATCGACCGCGCTCAGCACCTTGGCGGCGCCTTCGGCTTCGATCTGCTCGGAGTCGATCCACTGCAGATTCACGCGGGTTTGTTGCTTGATTCCGCCGTGGCGCAAGGCTTCGCCCAGCGACTTGTACGCATCCTTGTGTTCCACGTACTTGCCGACGATGGCGACGGTCACCTCGTCCTTCGGGTGCTCGACCGCCTCGACCGTGCGCTGCCAGCCGGACAGATCGGCCGGCTTGGCGTCCAGGCCCATCTTCTTGACGACGATGTCGTCCAGGCCCTGCTGGTGCAGCCACAGCGGCTGCTTGTAGATGATGTCCACGTCGGCGGCGCTGATCACCGCCTGCTCCGGCACGTTGGTGAACAGGGCGATCTTGCGGCGCTCGCTGTCCGGCAGCGGCTGCTCGCAGCGGCACAGCAGGATGTCCGGCTGGATACCGATCGAGCGCAGCTCCTTCACGGAGTGCTGGGTCGGCTTGGTTTTGATCTCGCCGGCAGCCTTGATGTACGGCACCAGGGTCAGGTGCATGAACAGGCATTTCTCCGGGCCGTGCTCGATGCGCAACTGGCGGATCGCCTCCAGGAACGGCTGCGACTCGATGTCGCCCACCGTGCCGCCGATCTCGACCAGGGCCACGTCGAAGCCGCGGGTGGCTTCGTGGATGCAGTGCTTGATCTCGTCAGTGATGTGCGGGATCACCTGCACCGTGGCGCCCAGGTAGTCGCCGCGGCGCTCCTTGCGGATCACCGATTCGTAGATCTTGCCGGTGGTGATGGAATTCTTGCCGGTCAGGCGGGTGTGGACAAAGCGCTCGTAGTGGCCCAGGTCCAGGTCGGTCTCCGCGCCGTCGTCGGTCACGTAGACCTCGCCGTGCTGGAAGGGACTCATCGTGCCCGGATCCACGTTGATGTAGGGATCGAGCTTCATCATGGTGACCGAAAGCCCGCGCGCCTCAAGAATGGACGCAAGCGACGCCGCTGCGATGCCCTTGCCAAGAGAGGACACCACACCGCCAGTGACGAAAATCAGGGGGGTCATGGAAAGCAGCCGTGCTGGAAATCGGCATTTTAGCGGCAGATCGCTCCTGCCGCGAGATGGCTGCGCCGAGAAAGGCTGAAAAATGTTGCGGCGCCTTGGGATGCCAACCGTAGGTTGGGGTGCAAATCCCCACATTGCCATGCCTATCGCGCTCGGATGTCGGGGTTCGCACCCCAACCCACGCCGAAACCGCGCCGCAAAAACGAAAAAGGCCCCCACGCGGGAGCCTTGATCGAGCCCGCCATGGCGGCGGGCGATATGGCGGGCAAGCGCCTCAGCCGATGCTCGACGGCATGGACTGGCTGGCCGGATGCATCATGTACAGGTTCATGTTGTGCATCACCCACAGCGAACCCACCACCACGATGGCGATGATCAGCAGGGTGAACACGCCGATCGACAGGTTGTCGCGTTGGCCCGGCGCGGCGCTCATGTGCAGGAAGAACACCAGCTGCACCAGCAACTGCGCTACGCAGAACACCACCAGGCCCGGCACCACCAGGTGCTGCGGTACCGCCCCGCTCATCACGCAGCCGAACGACAGCAGCGTGAGGATCAGCGACAGCGCAAAACCGACCACATAGGTTTTCAGGCTGCCGTGCGCATTGTGCGCGTGCGCATTCGAATGACCATGCTGGCTCGACATCAGAGCACCCCGAACAGATAGACAAAGGTGAACACGCAGATCCACACCAGATCCAGGAAGTGCCAGAACAGGCTCAGGCACGACAGGCGGCGCTGCACCACATCGTTGAGGCCGAACTTGCCCACCATGTGCATCATCGCCAGCAGCCAGATCAGGCCGGAGGTGACGTGCAGGCCGTGCGTGCCGACCAGGCCGAAGTACGCGGACAGGAATGCGCTGCGGCTCGGACCGGCGTGCTCGGCCACGATCAGGTGGTGGAATTCGTAGACTTCCATGCCCACGAAGCCCGCGCCGAACAGGAAGGTGACGAACAGCCAGGCGATCACCTTGTTGCGATGGCCGGCATGCATGTTGAGCATGGCCAAGCCGAAGGTGAAGCTGCTGATGAGCAGCAGCATGGTTTCGCCGAACACGAACTTCAGGTCGAACAGCTCCTTGCCGCTCGGGCCGCCGGCGGTGGCGTGTCCCAGCACGGCGAAGGTGGCGAACAGGCCCGAGAAGATCAGGCAGTCGCTCATCAGGTAGATCCAGAAACCCAATAGGGTCTTGGAGCCGTCGTCGTGATGCTCGTGGGCGCCGCCGTGCGCGACGACGCCGTTAGCAGTAATTGCGGTACTCATGGATTAAGCCACCTTCTCGCCGGCCGAGGCCGGACCCACGTTTTCGATCAGCTTGTTCAGCGGCACCAGGCGTGCGCGCTCGATCTTCTCGACCTCGGCACCCGGCACGTAGTAATCCACGTCGGTGTCGTAGGCGCGCACGACGAACGTGCCGATCATGCCGAGCAGGCCGGCCGCGGCGAGCCACCAGATGTGCCACACCATGGCGAAGCCGAGCACGGTGCCGAAGGCCGCCATCACCACGCCCGCGCCGGTGTTGCGCGGCATATGGATGTCGTCGTAGTGCGCGTACTGCGGATAGGCGCGCTTGTGCTCCTTGTCGGCCCAGAACTGGTCCAGTTCTTCCACCTTCGGCAGCACCGCGAAGTTATAGAACGGCGCCGGCGAGCTGGTGGCCCACTCCAGCGTACGGCCGCCCCACGGGTCGCCGGTGAGATCGCGATTCTCGGCGCGATTACGGATGCTCACCGCAAACTGCAGCAGCATGAAACCGATGCCCAGCGCGATGATGCCGGCGCCGACGGCGGCCACGATCAGGTACGGCTGCCAGTCCGGATTGGCGTAGTGGTTCATACGGCGGGTCATGCCCTTCAGGCCCAGCACGTACAGCGGCATGAAGGCCATATAGAAGCCGACCACCCAGCACCAGAACGACGCCTTGCCCCAGCGCTCTTCCAGCTTGAAGCCGAACGCCTTCGGGAACCAGTAGTTGACCGCGGCGAACAGGCCGAACAGCACGCCGCCGATGATCACGTTATGGAAATGCGCGATCAGGAACAGGCTGTTGTGCAGCACGAAGTCCGCACCCGGCACGGCCATCAGCACGCCGGTCATGCCGCCGATGGTGAAGGTGACCATGAACGCCACCGTCCACATCATCGGCAGATTGAAGCGGATGCGGCCGCGGTACATGGTGAATAGCCAGTTGAACAGCTTCACGCCGGTCGGGATCGAGATGATCATGGTCGAGATGCCGAAGAAGGCATTCACGTCCGCGCCCGAGCCCATGGTGAAGAAGTGGTGCAACCACACGATGAAGGACAGCACGCCGATGCCCGCGGTGGCGTACACCATCGACTTGTAGCCGAACAGCGGCTTGCCCGAGTACGTCGCCACCACTTCGGAGAACACGCCGAAGCACGGCAGGATCAGGATGTAGACCTCAGGATGGCCCCAGATCCAGATCAGGTTGATGTACAGCATGGCGTTGCCGCCAAGCTCGTTGGTGAAAAAGTGCATGTCCAGATAGCGGTCGGCCGCCAGCAGCGCCAGCGCCACGGTCAGCACCGGGAACGCCGCCACGATCAGGATGTTGGTGACCAGCGCGGTCCAGGTGAACACCGGCATCTGCATCAGCTTCATGCCCGGCGTGCGCATGCGCAGGATCGTCACCACGAAGTTGATGCCGCTCAGCGTGGTGCCCAGGCCCGATAGCTGCAGCGCCCAGATGTAGTAATCCACGCCGACGGTAGGACTGAATTTCAACTCCGACAACGGTGGATAGGCCAGCCAGCCGGTGGCGGCGAAGTCGCCGATGAACATCGACATCATGATCAGCACCACGCCCGACGCGGTCAGCCAGTAGCTGAGCGAGTTCAGGAACGGATAGGCCACGTCGCGCGCGCCGATCTGCAGCGGCACCACCAGGTTCATCAGGCCCACCACGAACGGCATGGCCACGAAGAAGATCATGATGACGCCGTGCGCCGAGAAGATCTGGTCGTAGTGATGCGGCGGCAGGTAGCCGGCGGCATCGGAGGCGGCGATCGCCTGCTGGGCGCGCATCATGATGGCGTCGGCAAAGCCGCGCAGCAGCATCACCAGCGCCAGGATCACGTACATGATGCCGATGCGCTTGTGGTCCACGGTGGTGAACCATTCGCTCCACAGATAGCCCCACTTGCGCTGCATGGTCACCCAGCCGAGCAGTGCGGCACCGCCGAGGCACACCATCAACAGGGTGCCCATGATGATCGGCTCATGGAAAGGAATGGCCGATAGAGAAAGTTTTCCGAACATTGGCCTACTCCGCAGCCTTGGCGTGATCGTTATGCGAGGGGATGGCGCTGGCCTGCGCAGGGGCGGTGCCGATCTTGTCCATCTGCATGTCGCCCATGTACTGGTTGACGATGCTGTCGAACATGCCCGGCTTGACGTTGCCGTAGTACGCCACCGGCACCTTGATACTCGGCTGCGTCAAGGCGTGATAGGCCTGGTCGTCGAGATTGACCGGGCTGGCCTTGGCCTTCTTGATCCAGTCCTCGAAGCCCTGCTGCGAGGTTGCGATCGCGGTGAAGTGCATGTCGGAGAAGCCCGCGCCGCTGTAGTTGCTGGACAGGCCCGCATAGTTGCCCGGCTCGCTCGCGATCAGGTTGAGCTGCGTCTTCATGCCCGCCATGGCGTAGATCTGGCTGCCGAGCTGCGGAATGAAGAACGCATTCATCACCGAATCGGAAGTGATCTCGAAATGCACCGGCACATTGGTCGGTATCGCCAATTCATTGACGCTGGCCACACCATAGTCCGGATAGATAAAAGCCCACTTCCAATCCATTGACACTGCCTGGATGGTGATGGGCTTGGCGTGGTGATCGAGCGGCTTGTACGGATCGAGCGCGTGCGTGGTGGTCCACGTGATCGTCGCCAGGATCGCGATGATGATGCACGGAACGGTCCACACCACCGCTTCGATCGCGGTCGAGTGCGACCACTTCGGCGCGTAGGTAGCCTTGGTGTTGGAGGCGCGGTAACGCCAGGCGAAATACAGGGTCATCGCGATGACCGGGATCACGACCAGCAGCATCA
>CBJMMB010000031.1:0-32198 GCA_966430775.1 uncultured Dyella sp.
ACAGCAGGCTGGAGCCGCCGCGGATAAGCTGCACCTGCGACAGGCTCTGCGTCAGCGGGAACGCATACAACGTGGGAAAGCCGATCCAGTCGCCTTCCATCGGGATGCCGTCCTGCATCACCAGCACGTATTCCGCTTCCTGCGGGTTGCCGATGCCGCGATAGCTGAGATTGAACTGCGTGGGCGTGGGCTGCTCGGATACCAGCACGCCCGGCGTGCGCGCCAGCGTCTGGTTGAGGTTGTTGCCGATGACCGTGGGCTGGTTTTCCAGGTGCGTCACCGTGGTTTTCTTGGTCACGGTGATCTTGGGGCCATCCACCTCCGGCATCTGGTACTGGAGCTTGGCCTTGAGGTATTTGCGCCAGTCTTCGCCGTGCACGTTGACCGTTGGCAGATTGGTGGCCTTATGGCTGCCAGGGCCTTGGTCGTCTTCTTGCGCCGATACGGAAAGAGACATCAGCGAAAGCAACAAGGCAAGCGGCAATGCGGCGCGGCGCAAGGGCAACATGCGACATCCAGTCAGCGACGGGGATAGCCGCCTCTTATCGCGCATGTGGGTGATGCTTGGCTATATGCCATCGGTTTACCCTTTGGGTTCGGCCGCTGGAGGGTTACATTGCGTGCAGCCACTTCCTTACCCCGGGGCGTAGTTATCCACACAAATGTTCCGTAAGGCCGGGTCATGCCTGGTCGTCATTCCGGCGAACGCCGGAATCCAGTTCCGATATGCCGTCCGCAGGACACAAAATCGCTTTTGAGTGCTTCGCACGCATATTTAAACTGGATTCCGGCGTTCGCCGGAATGACGGCGAGGCAAGATCGGGCAGTTCGAACATGGTGAGGATGCCTACCTAGCCCGGGGGAAGGGAAACAAAACCTCCTCCGCAAGAGATACCGCCCCGTGTACCTGCGTCGCCTTGCTTTGCTCTCCCTTGGACTGTCCACGGCATTCGCCGCCCACGCCACCGTCGATGCCTCCCTCTTCCAGGACCTGCACTGGCGCCTGATTGGCCCCTTCCGCGGCGGCCGCGTGCTGGCGGTCAGCGGTATTCCCGGCGATGACCGGCATTTCTATTTCGGCGCTGTGGATGGCGGCGTGTGGAAGACCAACGATGCAGGCCGCACCTGGCAGCCGATCTTCGACGACCAGCATGTCGGCTCGATCGGTGCGCTGGCGATTGCGCCCTCGCGGCCGGACACGATCTACGTCGGCAGCGGCGAAGCGGATATGCGCTCGGATATCGCGCATGGCAACGGCATGTACAAGTCCACCGACGGCGGCAAGCATTGGAGCCACATCGGCCTGGAAGACAGCCGGCAGATCGGGCGCATACTGATCGATCCGCGCAATCCGGACGTGGTGTACGTCGCCGCGCTCGGCCATGCCTATGGCCCGAACGCGGAGCGCGGCGTATTCCGCTCCACCGACGGTGGCCAGCACTGGGACAAGGTGCTGTTCAAGGACAACGACACCGGTGCGATCGACATGGCGTTCAAGCCGGACGATCCCAGCACGATCTACGCCGCGCTGTGGCAGACGCGCCGTCCGCCGTGGAGCGTGTATCCGCCATCGAACGGGCCCGGCAGCGGCTTATACGTATCGCATGATGGCGGCTCGCACTGGACGCAAGTGCAAGGCAATGGCTTTGCGGCGCATCCCGGACGCATCGGCCTGGCCACTGCGACGAGCGAACCGAACCGCGTCTATGCGCTGGTGGATGCGGCCGATGGCGAAGGCGGTCTTTATCGTTCCGACGATGGCGGCGCGCATTGGAAACACATCACCGACGACCAGCGCATCTGGCAGCGCGGCTGGTATTTCAATCGCCTCACGGTCGATCCAAAGAATGCGGATCGCATCTATGTGATGAACACCATCGTGTTGCGCTCGGATGATGGCGGCAAAACGTTTATCGCGCTGAAGGGTGACCCTACTGGCGATGATTTCCACGAATTGTGGATCGATCCGACCAATTCGAACCGGCAAATTTTGGGCGTGGACCAGGGCACGCTGATCACGCTCAACGGCGGCGCCACCTGGAGCAGTTGGTACAACCAGCCGACGGCGCAGATCTACCACGTCGCCACCGACAATCGTTTTCCGTATTGGGTGTATGGCGCGCAGCAGGACTCCGGCGCGGTAGCGCTGCCCAGCCGCGGCGGCAGCAGCGACGGCATCACCATGCAGCAGTTCCACGAGATCACGCCCGGCGGCGAAAGCGACATGATCGCGCCCGATCCGGACGATCACGACATCGTCTACGGCGGTCGCGTGGACAAGCTGGACATGCGTACCGAACAGGTACGCAGCATCGATCCCACGCTGGCCTATCCCAACACGCATTACCGCGCTGCGTGGACGCTGCCGCTGGCGTTTTCCAAGCGCGGCCACAAGGTGCTGTATTTCTCCAACCAGCGCCTGTTCCGCACCGCCGATGGCGGCGAACACTGGACGCCAATCAGCCCCGACCTCACCCGCGCCGATGCGGGCGTACCTTCCAACCTCGACGCCGCCACCGCCGCGGACGACAACCATGTCGACAAGGCGCGCGGCGTGATCTACACCATCGCGCCCTCGCCGCTCGATGCGAAGGCGTTATGGGTGGGTACCGACGACGGCCTGGTATGGCGCACCAACGACGAAGGCGCAAATTGGAGCAACGTCACGCCGGCCGCGTTGACGCCGTGGTCGAAAGTCGGCGGCATCGAACCTTCGCATTTCAGCGCGGATGTGGCGTATCTGGCGATCGATCGCCATCGCCTCGATGACGATGCGCCGTACATTTACCGCACCACCGATGGCGGCAAGAACTGGACGCGCATCAACAACGGCATTCCCGCCGACAGTTTCGTCAACGTGGTGCGCGAAGATCCGGTACGCAAAGGCCTGCTCTATGCGGGCACCGAGAAAGGCATGTATGTGTCGTTCGACGACGGCGCGCATTGGCAGGCGCTGCAACAGAACCTGCCGTCGACCTCGGTGCGCGATATCGACGTACACCAGGATGACCTGGTGATCGCCACGCACGGCCGCGGTTTCTGGATCATGGACAACGTGACGGCGCTGCGCCAGGTGGATGATGCAAGCAGCAAGGCTGTCACGTTGTTCAAGCCTGCGGATGCGTACCGCGTGCGCCGCCCGCTGTTCACCGGCACGCCGATGCCGAAGGATGAACCCTTGGCGGCCAATCCGCCGGAAGGCGCGATGATCGACTACGCGCTGCCCGCGCATGTGAAAGGCCCGGTCACGCTCACCATCTACGACGCGCAGCACAACACCGTGCACAGCTTCAGCAGCGACGACAAGCCGCCGATGCTCGATCCGGTCAAGCTCGAATATGCGCCGGAGTGGGTGCACATTCCCACGCCGGTACTCACCACGCCCGGCATGCATCGCTTCGTATGGAACCTGCATTACGCCGCGAAAGGCGAAGCGCCATCGCGCCGTCGCGCCAAGGATGGTGTATGGGCGCCGCCCGGCAACTACACGGTGGAGTTGAGCGTCGGCGGGCGCAGCTACAAGCAGCCGCTGGTGGTGAAGCCCGATCCGCGCGTGACCGTATCGGTAGCCGCGATGCAGCGCGAGTTCGAGCTGGCCGGCAAGGTGGAAACCGCTTCTGCGCAAGCCTCCAAAGCGGGCGCCGAAGCGAAGCAGTTGCTGCAGGCCTTGGATGACCGCCAGGCGCATGCCAACAGCGCCTTGCACGATCAGATCGGCGCGTTGATTGCGCAGGTTTCCGATGTTTCCGGCATGCCGCTGCACGCCGATCCGCGCAACACGATCGGCGCACCGCCGCGTCGCACCGATAGCTTGCGCGCCTTGTCGGAAAACCTGGCGAAACTGCTGAGCGCGGTGGACGATGCCGATGCCGATCCGAGCCCGGATGCGCAGGCTTCGTACGCCACGTTGACGCAGACGCTGGCAAGCACGCTCGATGAGTGGCAGAAGTTGAAGCAGCACGATGTGGCTGGACTCAATGACAAGCTGAAGGCGGCCGGGCAGAAGGCGATTGCATTGCCATGATGGTCTGTAGGTTGGACTGAGGCGAAGCCGAACTCCAACGTTGCCATGCACATGGCTACGCTGGGTTTCGGCTGCGCCTCTACCCAACCTACGGGTGGAACGCGGTTAACGTGCGGCCAAACGCGCCTGCACTTCCGCATAAATCCGCGCGCGCTTGGCGGAGAACCAGCCCAGCACGCCGGTGACCGGCATCGGCTGCAAGCCGGCAAGGCGCGCGTGCGCCACGCGCAGCAGGTGCGCGCTGTGAAATTCCGCGAACGCTTCGGCCAGCACCGGCGTGCGGAACGGCGATTCCACAAACTCGTCCATCACCGTGCCGAGCACCGCGGCGGCGCGGCGTGCGATCTCGGTGTTGGCGCGCGCCACCTGCGCATCGCCGGATGGCACCTGATAGGCCGCTTCGATCGCGCGCGCGAGCTGATGAAACTCCCCGGCGTGCAGCGGCCGGCAATAGATCGGCGTCTTGGCGCGCTTGAGCAGCCATGCCTGGTCCAGCCGCGCCAGCGCGGCGGAATCGTTGGTGGCGATGTCCAGCGCGTCGCTGTAGCTGTAGCCGTATTCGCCCATCAGCTCGATGGCCAGTTCCTCGCGCACCATCGGCTGGTTGCGGCGCGCGCCGTCGCGACCGTACCAACGGATGTATTCGGGCGTCACCTGCGAAAAGCTGCCGCGTGGCGGGCGGTTCAACAGCCGCTCTTCCGCTTCGCTCTGCAGATGCGGGTGCACCGCCTTCATGCCGGAGGCGCGCGCGGCGAGCACGCGGTCCATCAGCACTTCGGCCGTGACCAGGTCGTTGTGGTATTCGCCGAACAGGCTATCGTCGTCGACGTTGGCGAAATAGACGAAACGAATATGCCGAACCACGCGCGCCGCGCGACGCGCCCGCTTGGCCGGATCGTTGAAACGCCGCTTCCACGCGCGTCCGTCCTGCGCCGAACCATGCGCGGAAGGAAGATCGTTGAGCAGCTTGCCTATTTCGCGGTCAGACACTGCAACCGTATCCATGCCATCGCCATCGTATGGCCGCCTAGAAACATCCGATTCACACACACCGGCACCCTCGAACTGCAAGTGCGCGACGACCTTCGTCGTTGCGCGACACCATGAAAGATCGAACACCTGTCGTTTGCGTCCTCGGCGACGCGATGTAACCGTTTGCCCACGGAAGGCCGCACGCGACCCGGGCGCGCAGAAGCTCACGCTCCTGCCCGCCGCGGACAGACTGCGAATACCTTCGCGGTGAACGGATCGGCCGGTGGGGAAGCCGGCCAATGCCTCAAACTCCTTGCGCCAGAAACGGCCCGGATCGTCTGGCACGCGCCGATACAGCGTGCGAGATCCGCAACCATCGAAAACCGCCGTGAAATCCAGCGCAAATGCCGAGGAACATCGCTTTGCGGGACCGCACGCGAGTGTGCTGCGCCGTAGCTACGGACAGCAGGCACACACGCCCTGGGAAGCGCGCATTATAACGAGAACTACGTCACAAACGTTAAATCCGTGACCTCTGGCCCATGCTTTTTCATACGCATACGTATGCATACGTATGCGTGTGGAGGGTCTAAGTCGAAGGCGGCCCTTTCAGCTCGATCATGTTGCCTTGCGGATCAAACAGATAAATGGACGGGCCCTCGCCCTTGGCGCCATAGCGGCTGCCGGTTTCGCCCACATCCACGCCGTGCGCCTTCAGGTGCGCCAGGATCGCGGTTTCGTCGTAGTCGGCCACGCTGAGGCAGAGGTGATCCATGTTGTGCCCTTCCGTGCCAGGGCCCTTGCCGCCTTGGCGGCCGAGCTTGCCGTCGATGCCGACCAGGTCGATGAGCGAGCTTCCGGCGCGCAGTTGAATCAGGCCCAGTTCTTCCTGGCGACGCTCCACCGTGCAGCCGAGCACGTCGCAATAGAACGCCTGCATAAGGGCAACGTCATAGACGCGCAGCACGATGTGGTCGAGTTGTTCGATGCGGAAAGATGGCTTGTTCATAATCCTGCTCCCTACGCTATTTCCTTACGTTGGGGTTCCCCCGGATCAAGTCCGGGGTCAGCCCAACCTACTGAAGCCTTGCCGTAGGTTGGGCTGAGCGCAGCGAACCCCAACGTGGATGCCATGCGCCGAACGCCATCCCCCACCAGCTATACCGCAACGCCTCCAGGGGTATAATCGCCACCTTGATGTACACGGTGGGAGAAGCGGGCAAACACCCGCTGCCGAAGGCGCAACGCCCGTAATCGCTCAGGCTCCATACCGCCGTATACCCAAGACTCTGGAGAGACCGGTTGAATCCGGCGCCGAAGGGGCACGAAGCGCGAGCTTCCAAACTCTCAGGCAAAAGGACAGAGGGGCGCCCCGCGTGCGGCCTGCACGTTTTCTTCGGACGCCCTTGCCCATGAGCCAGACCCATTCCCCTTCGCTGCGCGAACTCGAGCACCACAACGCTTTCATCGAGCGCCACATCGGCCCCAACGATGCCGAAATCGCGCAGATGCTGCGCGTGATCGGCTACGACTCGCTGGAAGCGATGACCGACGCGATCGTGCCCGGCCAGATCAAATCGCAACAGCCGCTGGCGTTGCCCGAAAGCATCACGGAAGAAGAAGCGCTGGCGAAGATCCGCACCATCGCGCGCAAGAACAAGGTGTTCAAGAACTTCATCGGCCAGGGTTACTACGGCACGCTCACGCCGAACGTTATCCTGCGCAACATCCTGGAGAATCCCGCGTGGTACACGGCATACACGCCGTACCAGGCGGAAATCTCGCAAGGCCGCATGGAAGCGCTGATCAACTTCCAGACCATGGTCGCTGATCTCACCGGCATGGACATCTCCAACGCCTCGCTGCTGGACGAAGCCACCGCCGCGGGCGAGGCGATGACGCTGGCCAAGCGCTCGGCCAAATCCAAGAGCAACATATTCTTCGTCGCCAACGACGTGCATCCGCAAACGCTGGAAGTGCTGCACACGCGCGCCGATGGTATCGGTATCGAAGTGCGCGTGGGCGAGCCGGCCGAAGCGTCCAGCGTGGACAGCTTCGGCGTGCTGCTGCAGTACCCGAACACGTACGGGCAGATCAACGACTATCGCGCGGTCGCCGATGCGGTGCATGCGCGCGGCGGCATCGTCGCGGTGGCGACCGATCTGCTGGCGTTGACGCTGATTGCCTCGCCGGGTTCCTGGGGCGCGGACATCGTGGTCGGCAACAGCCAGCGCTTCGGCGTGCCGTTCGGCTTCGGCGGCCCGCACGCCGCCTATCTTGCGTGCCGCGATGCATACAAGCGTTCCATGCCGGGCCGCCTGATCGGCGTATCGGTGGATGCGGAAGGCAAGCCGGCGTACCGCCTCACCCTGCAGACGCGCGAACAGCATATCCGCCGCGAGAAGGCCACCTCCAACATCTGCACCGCGCAGGTGCTGCTGGCGGTGATGGCCAGCATGTACGCGGTGTACCACGGCCCGGATGGTCTGAAGCGCATCGCGCGCCGCACGCATCGCTTTGCCGCGATCCTGGCCGCCGCATTGCGCCGCGCCGGCATGACGGTGGGTACCGATTTCTTCGATACGCTGCATATCACCAATGTCGACGCCGATGCAATTCATGCCAAGGCCGTAAGCCAGGGCATCAACCTGCGCCAGATCCACGGCCAGAGCGTGGGCATCAGCCTGGACGAAACCACCACGCGCGCCGACGTGCTCGCGCTGGCCAAGTTGTTCGGCGCCGAGATCGTCGACATCGACGAAGCGGACGCCAACACGCCGGACGAACTGCCCGCCGCGCTGCTGCGCAAGGAAGCCTTCCTGCAGCATCCGGTGTTCAACACGCATCACAGCGAACACGAACTGCTGCGCTACATGCGCTCGCTCGCCGACAAGGACCTGGCGATGGATCGCACCATGATCCCGCTCGGCAGCTGCACCATGAAGCTCAACGCCACCGCCGAAATGATTCCGGTGACGTGGCCGGAATTCGGCAGCATCCATCCGCTGGCGCCGGCCGACCAGACGCAAGGCTACAAGCAGCTGATCGAAGAACTGGAAGCGATGCTGGTGGAATGCACCGGCTACGACGCGGTGAGCCTGCAGCCGAACTCCGGCGCACAAGGTGAATACGCCGGCCTGCTCGCCATTCGCGCGTATCACCGCTCGCGCGGCGAAGACAAGCGCGACATCTGCCTGATTCCCGAATCCGCGCACGGCACCAATCCGGCTTCCGCGCAGATGTGCGGCATGACGGTGGTGGTCACCAAGTGCGACACCAATGGCAACGTCGACATCGACGACATTCGCGCGAAGGCGGAAAAATATTCCGATCGCCTCGCTGCGCTGATGATCACCTACCCGTCCACGCACGGCGTGTTCGAGGAAGACGTGGTGCGCATCTGCGAGATCGTGCACCAGCACGGCGGCCAGGTGTACACCGACGGCGCCAACATGAATGCGCTGGTGGGCGTGGCCAAGCCCGGCAAGTGGGGCTCGGACGTCTCACACCTCAACCTGCACAAGACCTTCTGCATTCCGCACGGCGGTGGCGGCCCGGGTGTTGGCCCGTGCGCGGTGAAGTCGCATCTCGCGCCATTCCTGCCCAGGGAGCTCGGCGGTGAAGGCAAGGTCGGCATGGTCAGCGCAGCCAGCTTCGGCAGCGCCAGCATCCTGCCGATCTCCTGGATGTACATCACGTTGATGGGCAACGAAGGTCTGCGCAAAGCCACTCAGGTTGCGCTGCTCAATGCCAACTACATCGCCAAACGTCTGGCGTCGCATTACGAGACGCTCTACACCGGCCGCAACGGGCTGGTGGCGCACGAGTGCATTCTGGATCTGCGCCCGCTCAAGGACAGCACCGGCATCAGCGCCGAAGACGTGGCCAAGCGCCTGATCGATTTCGGCTTCCACGCACCGACACTGAGCTTCCCGGTGCCCGGCACGCTGATGGTGGAACCGACCGAGAGCGAATCGCAGCACGAACTGGATCGCTTCGTCGACGCGATGATCCAGATCCGCGACGAGATCCGCGCGATCGAAGACGGCCGCCTGGATCGCGAAGACAACCCGCTCAAGCACGCGCCGCACACCGCCACCATGGTGACCGGCACCGAGTGGACCCACGCCTATCCGCGCGAACTGGCCGCTTTCCCGCTGCCCAGCCTCAAGCTGCAGAAGTATTGGTCGCCGGTTGCGCGCGTGGACAACGTGTACGGCGACAAGAACGTGATGTGCGCTTGCATTCCGGTGGATGCTTACAAGGAAGAAGCCGAGGTGTGATGGCTTCTACATTGGCAAAAAGCCCCGCTTCGCGCGGGGCTTTTTGCATTTGTAGGTTGGGTTAGCGCAGCGTAACCCAACGTTGTCGCACGAACATGTTGGGTTACGCTGCGCTAACCCAACCTACAGGGCATTGTCCGCCTGCGCAGGCACGGGACAATGCAGGCTCGCGCAAATCACCCGCAACAATTCGGTCTCGGTCGGCGTGACCACGCCATCCGCGCGAACGGCGGCAAGCAAACTCTGGATAACGATTTCCTTCGCGGCCGGCATCAAACCATCCAGATCGTCCAATGCGCGATCGAACGGCGTCTGCCAATCCAGCGGCAGGGTCTGCCAGTTGGCGGCCATGCCCGGGAACGCCTGGTTCATCGCCAGCAACCATGCCCGTCGCGCTGCGCCGTCATCGTTGGCGCCATACGTCGCCACCACCGCGCAAACCAATGCCACGCTGTCGCGGCAGGCGGGCAGTTTCTTCTGGCCATCGATCGGTGCCTGGCGCGGCTCAAGGCTTCCAGCAGATGCATGCGCAGCAGTCGTACCAGGCAATAGTCCTCCAGCCCGACCAGCGGATCGACGCTGACCACCGCGTCGAGCGTTTCCAGCAAAGTCTGCAGACGTCCTTGCGGCAGTTGCTTGAGCGCAGGGAAAGCGAGCGCGACCAGCGGCAGGCGCGAGGTGGCCGGTACGGATGCTTTATCCACGGCGAGCTTGCTTGCAGCGCATTGCACGTCGTCGCCGAAGGCGTTGGCGATAAGCCGCTTTTGCTTGACCTGCAGATCGTCGTGTTCGGACATGGCCAGCGCGAGCGCCAAGGCGAGCGCAGATTCGGGCTGCCTGGCGGCTTCGTCCAGATGCGCGGGAATACCCTGCTGCAGTGTCGCCGCATGTTGCAAGGCCTTGTCCTTCGGCTCGACCGGCGGCGGTGCGACGGTTGGCTGGGCAGCAAGCACGGCGGCGCCGACCTGACCAGGCCACTCCAGCGGCGGCAGCACGCGCGTGGGTGCGGAGGTATCCTCACTGGTTGCGGCGGATGGTTCGGCCTGCAATGAGGCATGCATCTGCGTTTCGAACTGCGCCAGCTCGCGTTCGCGAAACCAGGGTTCCAACGTGCGGATGCGCGCCAGCAACGGCGGATGCGTTGCGAACCATGCGTTGAAGTCGTCCACATCGCCGAACATCATGTGCGCCACTTCATGGCGGTTCGCCACCTGCAATTGCGAACCCTCTTCCAGCACCGCGATTTTCTTCAGCGCGCCGGCGATGCCACGCGTCTGCCGAGTGAACTGCACGGCGGATGCATCGGCCAGCGCTTCGCGCGAACGCGCCACCGCAGCCTGGATCAGGCGGCCGAAGAAATGCCCGATCGAACCGATGATGAGCAGCAGGAAGCCGAACATGTAGCCGCCACCCCTGCCACGATCATCATCGTACCTGCCGCCATACGACGTGCCAGACCACGCAAGCTGGCGGCCGATCACCGACAGCGCCATGATGCCGAACAGCAATCCCATCAAACGGATATTGAGCCGCATGTCGCCGTTGAGCACGTGGCTGAATTCGTGCGCGATCACGCCTTGCAATTCGTCGCGCGTCAGATGATCCAGGCAACCCTGCGTCACGCAGATGGCGGCGTCGGACGCCGAATAGCCCGCAGCGAACGCATTGATGCCAGGTTCGTTCGGCAGGAAATAGATGTCCGGCACCGGCGTGCCCGACGCGATCGCCACTTCCTCGATCACATTGCGCAGTTGCCGCAGCCTGGGATCCTGCGTATCGGGCGGCACCGGCTCGCCGCCAACATCTTCGGCCACCGCTTTGCCACCCGCGGACAAACTGTTGATGCGATACCACGCGCAACCCGCAATAAGGGCAAGCACGGCGATGGTGCTGATGGTCAGCAGCGACGGTGTGTGGTGCAGCGTCTGGCCGGATGCAAACAGCCGGACGAAGTGCCGCGGATAGCCGAACACCAGCAACACCACCAGATCCACGGCGGCCACGATGGCGAGCACCGCCGCTATGAACAACAGCACCAGCACGCGGGTGCTGCTGCGTACACGCGCCTGTTCGGCGAAAAAATCCATTCCGCCCCTCCCGGCAGGATCGATGCGCGATCGACGAGCTCGTGGAGCGATCAACCGAAAGAAACTTTGGGCACTTCGCGCACCGCAGCGTCCTCCACCTGCAGCAACTGTGCGGGTGCAAAGCTGAAACTGTTGGCGACGAAGGAGGCGGGAAACACTTCGCGGCGGTTGTTGTACGTCATCACCGCATCGTTATAGGCCTGGCGCGCGAAGGCGACGCGGTTTTCCGTGGAGGTAAGTTCCTCGGAAAGCTGCATCATGGTCTGGTTCGCTTTCAGATCGGGATACGCCTCGCTGAGTGCGAACAGGCGTCCCAGGCTTTGGTTGAGGCCGTCCTGGGTGGCGGCCAGCTGATCCATCGCGCCAGGGTCGCCAGGATTGCGCTTGGCGTCGGCCAAGCCTTTGACGGCTGCGTTGCGTGCCTGGATCACCGCTTCCAAGGTGCCGCGTTCGTGCGCGAGATAGGCCTTGGCCGTTTCCACAAGATTGGGAATCAGATCATGGCGGCGCGTGAGCTGCACATCGATCTGCGCGAAAGCGTTCTTGTAACTGTTACGCGCCGTGACCAGGCCGTTGTACAGCGAAACGACGTACACGACGACCACGACGATCAACGCCAAAAAGACGAACAAACCCATCGTTTTTCCCCCTGCGGCGTGCTGCACGCCGTTACTTAGGTTTTCCCAGGTATGACTGCGTTCAACCTGGGCGGAGCGTAGCACGAACGTGGCGTGGCCTATTTGCGGTGATGGGTGGATTTTTTTGGGCATCAACTTCGCGCAAGCGAGCTTGTGCGTGGTGATGTGTGATGGTGAGTTATGCGCTGGCAGACCGCCACAAAAAACCTCACCGTCATTCCGGCGAAGGCCGGAATCTATGCTTCGTACTGGAGATAGATTCCGGCCTTCGCCGGAATGACGGTGAGGTGATCTGAAAGATTCGCACACCCTCCCACAGGCTCCCAGCCATTGACATCCAAACCATAATGCGAATAATTCGCATTTGTTATCTTAATACTTTTCCTAGGAGTTCTTCTGATGGGTCAGCCGCGTACCTGCCGCGCTGCGTTACTTCTCGCCACCCTTGCCGCCGGCACGCTCGGCGCCGGCCTCGCTTCCACGGCCAGCGCGGAAGAAAGCCAGTTCGGCTACGTCTACACCACCGACCTGCTGCCCAAGGGCGCGATGGAAGTGGAACAGTGGGCCACCTGGCGCCATCAGAAAGTGGCCGGCACCTTCGACCAGCTCGATGGCCGCACCGAGTTCGAGTACGGCCTGGCCGACAACCTGCAGGTGGCGATGTACCTCAATTACACCTGGGCGCAGGCGTATCGCAACGGCCCTTATGGCGTCACCACGCCGCCCGAACCACTGTCGTACGACAACCCCGATCCCTATAGCCACTATCAGGCATCGCGCTTCGTCGGCGTGTCGGGCGAAGTGATCTATCGCATCTTTAGCCCGTACACCGACAAGATCGGCATGGCCGTGTACGTGGAGCCCACCATCGGTGCGGCGTTCCGCGAACTGGAAGCCAAGCTGATCCTGCAGAAGAACTTCTTCGACGATCGCCTGGTCACCGCGTTCAACGCCACCTATGCGCCGGAATGGCGCAACCAGCATGTCGATGACGTGCCCGGCAAGAACGCCTGGAACTACGAAGTGGATGCGAACCTCGGTTTGGCGGCGTCCTATCGCTTCGCACCCGACTGGTCGGCCGGGCTCGAATTCGAAAACGAGCACGAATACAACAGCTACAATTTCACGCACGAAACCAACAACGGTTACTACTTCGGGCCCACCATTCACTACGGCGGCAAGCGTTTCTTCATTACGGCGACGTTCCTGGAACAATTGCCGTGGGCGAGCACGCATTCCGACACGGTGCCGGGCGCGGTGGTGGGTGGCCGCGTCTTCGACAATGACTTCGAAAAATACCGCCTGCGCATCAAGGGCGGCTTCTACTTCTGAGGAGGGAACATGCAATCCCGTCTCCTGCTGATTCCCGTGGCGGCCCTGGTGGTCGCCGCGCCTGTTCGCGCCACCGTGTATCTGAGCGTGGAACAGGCGCAGGCGCTGATGTTTCCCGGCGCCACCCTCACGCCTGCCTTCGTCACCTTGACGCCGGAACAGATGAAGGCGATCGAAAAGGATAGCGACGTCAACGTGCTGAGCCCGCAGTTGAAAGTGTGGAAGAGTTCCACCGGCGGCTGGTTCATCGCCGACCAGGTGGTGGGCAAGCACGATTTCATTCCGTTCGCGCTGGCGCTGGACGAACACGGCGCGGTGAAGGACGTGGAAATTCTCGAATATCGCGAAACCTATGGCGACCAGGTGCGCAACGCGAACTGGCGCGCGCAGTTCACCGGCAAGACGCACGGCGCGCCGCTGAAGATCGGCGACGACATCAAGAACATTTCTGGCGCCACGCTTTCCAGCCGGCACATCACCGATGGCGTGAAGCGCCTGCTTGCCACCTATGCCCTCGTGCTTGCCCAGCAGCACGCTTGAACGCGCACGACCGTTGCTGGGCACCACGGTCGCGATCCGCGTGGAAGCGGAGGACGCGGCCGCCGGCCATCGCGCGATCGACGCCGCGTTTGCCGCGGTGGCGCGTGTGCACGCCTTGATGAGTTTTCACGAAGCGCAGAGCGATCTCTCGCGCATCCATCGCGCCCCGCCGGGAACGCGTGTCGAGGTCGATCCGCAAACGGCCGAGGTACTGCGCAGTGCGCTCGCTTTTTCCGCGTGGAGCGACGGAATTTTCGACATCACCATCGCCGGCCAGCTCGTTGCGCAAGGCCTGCTGCCTTATCCCGCGCATACCGCCATACCGGCTGCGGATGCATGCTGGCGCGACATCCAATTGGATGATGCCAACGGCGTCGTGCTGCAACGGCCGCTGTGGATGGACCTGGGCGGTATCGCCAAGGGCTATGCGGTGGACCAAGCCATCGCATGCCTGCATGCGCATGGCATTCGCGATGCCTGCGTCAACGCGGGCGGCGATCTGCGCATGCTCGGACCAGGCCCTCATCGCGTCGCCATCGATACCGGCAGCGAACCGGGTGTCACGCAACCGGTGCTGGAAATCGATGAAGCGGCCGTGGCCACCAGCACCAGTCGTGCGTTTGGCGACACCGGCCAAAGCGCGCACGTGCACGGTCGAACGCGAACCGGTGTCGGCTCGCAGACGTGCGTGAGCGTGGTCGCCTCCACCTGCATGCACGCCGATGCCTTGACCAAGATCGTATTGGCGACAGGCGCGGACAGTGTCCCCTTGTTGCAGCGCCTCGATGCCACGGCCTACCTGCACGACGCATCCGATACCTGGTCGGTGCTTGGAGCGGCGGCATGATCACCCGCACGCTGCCCAACCGCACGGTGGTCGGGCATCACCCCACTCCGCTGCGCCTGTCGCGGCGTCGACGCTACACCGTCTACGGCATCGGCGGCATGCTATGGCTGAGCGGCGTGCTGTGGCTGGTGTTTCATTATTTCCTGCAAAGCAAAGGCGAGTTCGGCGCCACGGAAAATCCGCTGGAACCGTGGTGGCTGCGCCTGCACGCCATGATGGCGTTCGCCGCGCTGTGGACGTTCGGCCTGGTGTGGGGCGTGCACGTCGTGGCGGGTTGGCGCACCGGCCGCCATCGCCTGTCCGGCAGCATCACCGTGGCGCTGCTCGGTTGGCTGATCGCCACCGGCTACCTGCTCTACTACCTGGTCGACGATCAATGGCGGCTGGTGGCGTCATGGGCGCATTGGGTGGTAGGCCTTGCGTTGCCGCTCGCGTTCATCGTGCATCGCGTGCGTGGCCGGCAGCGCAATGCTGCTCGGCATCGTCATCCGCCAGTCGCCTGACAACGGCGGCACAGCCGTGCGTCACTCGCGATTCGCCGGCGCGCCCGGCGCAGGGTCGAGACCATCATGCGCCTTGCTCGCCACGGTGCTGCCGGACAGGCGATCCTTGCGCGTCGCCACCTGCCGCTCGCGGTTGAGGTGCGTACCGCCGGCCTGATAACTGCTGCCGGCTTCAGGCATGGGCAACTGCGCTTCATCGCTTACCGGATTGCCCAAGGCTTCGCGTCGCTCCGCATCGTCAAAACCGTGATGCGGCAAGGCCTGTCCGGTACCGCTGACGCCGCCCGCATTGCCTTCCTTGCGAAGTGCGCGCGATACGGCTTGCGGCTCGATGGCGTCGTTGTCGTTTCGCTGGGTGTTGCGAGGGTCGGATGAACGATGCGCTGCCATGACGTCTGCTCCCGTTGAGTGGACGCGCACAGCTTGCACCTTGGCGAATCAGCGATGCGTGGATTTTGGGTTTATTAGTGCGCCGAAGCGCTGCCACGGTGGATGCGGTTGCTTGCGTGCTTCCGCGCCTGCCGTTTCGCAAAACGCGCCAGGCACGCTACGGCACGCTGCTGGGCAGCATGACGCGCGCCAGCTCGTAACGATTTCGGCCATTGCTCTTGGCGCGATAAAGCGCGCGATCGGCCTCGTCCAGCAAGGCCAGCGGATCCAGCGGTGTATGCGCGGTCTGCGTGGCGATGCCGACGCTTACCGAGACGCGTCCCAGCGGACAGCCGGGATGCGCAATCTGCAATCGCTCGATGGCGCCGATCAAGCGGCGCGCGACATCCTGCGCGGCTTCGCTGCCGGCATCGAACAGCACGATGGCGAATTCCTCGCCGCCGTAGCGCGCGACCAGGTCATGGGCGCGCACGCGGCTGCGGCTCAACGCCTCGGCCACCTGCACAAGGCAGCCGTCGCCGGCGACGTGGCCGAGGCTGTCGTTGAATTGCTTGAAGTAGTCGATGTCGACCATCAGCAGCGAGCAATAGCTTCCGGTTGCCTGCCCTTCTTCGAGCGCCTCCCGCAAGCGCGTATCGAGCGTGACGCGATTGGCGATGCCGGTGAGCGGATCGCGGCCCACTTGCTGTTCGAGACGCCAGGCGCTCAGCGTGACGGCGCGCTGGCTGTCCATGCTGCGGCTCTGGATGAACGCCACGCGCAAGCCGTAGAACAACACCGCCGACGCCCCCACCAGCAGGCTCGGAATGAAATTGATGCGTGACGTGCTGATGGCCAGCATCACCACCATCATCGACAGCAGGATCGGCGCGAACGAGGCGATGGTTTGCGAAACCGCCAGCGAGGGATGATGCGCACGCAACCAGCGCGGCGGCTGGCGTGTGGCGACCAGCGCCAGCAGCGCGTGCGGCGCATCGATCAGCGAGCCGGCCCACCATGGCAGGCCGTGCATCTCCAGGCGGTTGTAAATCGCGGCCACGATGGCGTTGACCAGCAGGTAGGCGCTGGCGGCGTAGTAGAAATAGCGCCAGCGAAAGCTGCGCGCGCCAAACAGCCGCAACATGGCCATGGCCGCCAGCGAAAAATCGATCGCATCGGCCTGGTACAGCACCACGTAGATGCTCGACGGATCCGACGCCAACGGTCCGCTCAAAAGGCTGGTGAAGAACTCATACACCAGTACCGCGACCATGCACGACAACACCAGGTCCAGCACCGCCACGGTGCGCGGTTCGTTCAACGCGAACGAGCGCGTCACCATGAACATGCACGGGATCATGTACAGCGCCGAGAGCACGGTGGCCAGCGCGGCAAGGTAGCCGCCCTTGTCGCCCAGCAACGTCGCCAGCGTATTGGTGCTCGCCCACAACACCTGCATCGAGACGGCCACCGCCAGCAGCAGCCACGGCAGCCGGATCAATGCCGGGCTGCGTCGGTAGCGCCTCAACAGCGCCCATACGGCCGAGCACTGCACCGCGATCATCGCCAGCTGCGGCCACACGGCCTCGGCGTGGCCGTTCCACTTCGCCACAAGCAGATGGACGGTCAACAGCGAAACGAGTAACCAGGCGACACGCAACGAACGTTCCTCATGATCGGGATAAAGCAACAGCGCGGCGGCTATCGACAAAATGCGTCACGTCGAAGGCGCAGTTCCCACGTGGGGAACCGTCTTCGCAACGCAAGCCCATCCTGGGACGCCGCCACGTCGGCCCGATCCCCTGGCCACGTCGCACAAGCAAGCGCTTTGCAGCTGACAAGCAAGTTATAGGCCGCGCCGTCCGCCGATTAAGTCCATAAAGGCATATCGGCGTAGGCTGGTAGAGGCGCAGCCGAAACCCAGCGTCGCTATGTGTGCTCACTTGTTGGGGTTTGCTGTAGTGACCTACCAGGCCACCGCCTGCCCGCGGTAATTGAGAAAACGCAAACCGCCTTTGCCGGCATTCGCTTCCAGCACATCCACCACGCGCGGAATGCTGTCCTCCACACCCAGCGGCGCTTCAGCACCGCCCATGTCCGTGCGCACCCAGCCCGGGTCCATCAGCAGATACGTACGTGGATCATCGAACTGGCGCGCGGCGTAACTGCGCATCAAGGTGTTCAGCGACGCCTTGCTCGCCCGGTAAACCTCCCAACCGCCTTCGGTATTGTTGGCAACGCTGCCCAACCCGGAAGACATCGCCACGATCGTGCCTTTGGGCTGCACCAGGTCGTGAAACGCATCGATGAAGCGCATCGGGCTCAAGGCGTTGTTGATCATCACGCGCGCAAACGCTTCCGCACTGACCTTGCCGATCGGCACATCGGGATCGGAGGCGATGCCTGCACTGACGAACAATACGTCCAGCAATCGTGCATGCAGCCGCTGATGCAACGCCGCCACTTGCGCCGCCTCGTTGATATCGACGTGTTCGATCGTCAGGCGGCCATGCGCGCTCGCTTGCGCTTGTTCCAATGCGCGCGATGGGTTGCTCCGGATTGTCGCAATCACCTGCCAGCCGCGCGCCAGATACTCCTTCGCCAGCGCCAGGCCGAGTCCGCGCGATGCGCCCACGATCAGCGCGGTTCGTGTTTTCGTAGCCATCAGGCGTCACCTCTTCCATTGGATGCGAAGAAGGATACTCATCTGCCGTGCTTGGCCAGTCAACGCACGAAGCATGCGCTTCAAGTCCATGACATCAGACTGCCGCCGCGATGAAATCCCGCAACCACCGATGCGCCGAATCGCGATGCACGCGTTCGTGCCACAGCATCGACATCTCGTAGCCGGGCACTTCGATGGGCGGTTCCACAATCTTCAATTCAGGACTATTGCGGACCAGTCGCGAAGGCAGCATCGCCACCATGTCGGTACTCGCCAACACCGACCTGACGAACAGAAAATGCGGCACGGAAAGGGCCACATTGCGTGTACGCCCTGCTCCAGCCAGTACTTCGTCCGTAGTACCCAGAAAGCCGCCGCCATCCGGCGAAACCATCACGTGCTCGAGTTGGCAAAACTGCGCCAAGGTCGGGCGCCGCTTCAGCCGCGGATGATCCGCACGACCGGCCAGCACATAGCGCTCTTTGAACAGCGTGCGCCGACGCAGACCGGGCGGTGAGCCTTCGGTGGTGTGAAACGCCAGGTCGATCTCTCCCTGCTCGGCCTGTTTCGCGATCCGCGTGGGCACCATTTCGACCACCGCCAACCGTGTACCGGGCGCTTGCGATCGCAGGCCACTCAAGATGGGCAGCACGATGGTCGATTCGGCGTAGTCCGTCGCGGCAACACGCCAGGTGTGACGGGCGTCGGCCGGATTGAACGGCCTGACGGGCGATACCGCGCCCTGCACGGCTTCCAACGCCAGCCGCAGAGGTTCGCGCAATGCTTCCGCTCGCGCCGTGGGCTGCATGCCACGTGGCCCAGGCAGCAGCAATGGATCGCCAAAGAATTCCCGCAGCTTGGCCAGCTGCACGCTCACTGCAGGCTGCGAGAAATTCAGGCGCTGCGCCGCGCGCGTCACATTGCGCTCAGCCAGCAATGCATCGAGCGTCACCAGCAGATTGAGATCCAGGCGCCGCAAATTACTCATGGCAATACCAGAAATGTCGACAATTAATTTCCAATATAGCGCCCCGACACCTATCTTGCAGCCCAATCCCTCCATTGAAGGTGCTGCCATGAACGTGCTGATCGTCTACGCCCATCCGGAACCCAAATCCTTGAACGGCGCACTCAAGGACTTCGCTGTGAAGCGCCTACAGGCCGCCGGACATGCCGTGCAGGTATCCGATCTTTACGCCATGCAGTGGAAGGCGGTACTCGACGAAAACGACAGCCTGGCCGGCAAGAGCGGCGATCGCTTCGAACCTTCGCGCGATTCCAAGCGCGCATTCGAACTCGGCCGGCAGAGCGAAGACATCGCGCGCGAACAGGACAAACTACGCTGGGCCGACGCCGTAATCCTGCAATTCCCGCTGTGGTGGTTCTCGCTGCCGGCCATCATGAAAGGCTGGGTGGAACGCGTCTACGCCTACGGCTTCGCGTATGGTGTCGGCGAGCATTCCGACCGGCACTGGGGCGACCGCTACGGAGAAGGCACGCTGGCCGGTAAACGGGCGATGCTGATCGTCACCGCCGGCGGCTGGGAATCCCATTACAGCCCGCGCGGCATCAACGGGCCGATCAACGACATCCTGTTTCCCATCCAACACGGCATTCTCTATTACCCGGGCTTCGACGTGCTGCCGCCGTATGTGATCTATCGGACGGGCAAGATGGATGACGCTCGCTTCGAGCAGGCGTGCGATGAGCTGGGTCAGCGGCTCGACAATCTATGGAACACCGCACCGATTCCGTTCCGCAAGCAGAATGCGGGGGATTACGACATTCCGGCGCTGACGCTGCGGCCGGAACTGGCTGCGGGGCAAGCTGGCTTAGCTATTCATGTCGCGGAAAGCAGCACGCGCAATGAAGGTGCAAAGCAAGAAAATGTAGTACCTAAGAAACCCGTATTTGCTTAAAGCTGAGAGCCCCTGCTGCACCGCCCCTCTCCGGTTTTGTTGAGTAGCGTAGGCTGGGATGACAATCCCAGCATTGGGCAATAACAGAAGCTGGGATTGCCATCCCAGCCTACTTACTTCCACCAGCGATGAAGCGGATGCGGTTTCGGTAGCTACCTGAGCGTTTGCTTATGAGCCGTCCTGGATTCATCGTGATGTTGGCGGGCATGTAGCATTCAACCCGTAGGTTGATGTCAGCGTATTCAACCTACAGGTTGAATACGCTGGTCAACTGAAAGCGTTGCATCCTTTCCTTGCCACTAGCCGGTGCACAACGAGAACGACGCCCATAAAAAGAGGGGCTCCGAAGAGCCCCTCTTTCGCCATCCGCTTCGCAAATGCGATCAGGCAAACGGATCATCCAACACAATCGTGTCCTCACGATCTGCCCCGGTCGCCACGATCGCCAGACGGCAACCGGACAGCTCCTCCACCGCACGCAGATACGCACGCGCCGCAGGCGGCAGCTTGTTCCAGTCGCGGATGCCGGCGGTGGATTCTTCCCAGCCGGGGAATTCCAGGTAGACCGGCTTGCATTCGGCCCAGCCGTCGGCGTCGAGCGGGGCCAGTTCGCGGCGCTTGCCGCGGTATTCGTAGGCGATGCAGACCTTGATGGTTTCCAGGCCGTCGAGCACGTCCAGCTTGGTGATGGCCAGGCCGTTGATGCCGTTGATCTGCACGGCGCGCTTGAGCGCGACCAGGTCGATCCAGCCGCAGCGGCGCGGGCGGCCGGTGCTGGCGCCGAATTCGTTGCCGACCTTGCGCAGGCGCTCGCCCATCTCGTCGTGCAGTTCGGTGGGGAACGGGCCGCCGCCGACGCGCGTGGCGTAGGCCTTGCAGATGCCGAGCACGTAGTCGATGTCGCCGGCGCCCACGCCGGTGCCGGCCAGCGCGCCGCCCACGGTGGTGTTGCTGGAGGTGACGTACGGATAGGTGCCGTGATCGATGTCGAGCAAGGCGCCCTGAGCACCTTCGAACAGGATGTTGCCGCCTTCCTTGCGCACGTCGTACAGGATGGTGGCGACGTCGTCGACCATCGGACGGATGAATTCGCCATAGGCGATCGCGTCGTCGAGCACCTTCTGGTAATCGACCGGCTCGGCCTTCAGCCACTGGGTGAGGATGAAGTTATGGTATTCGACCGCGGCCTTGATGAGGTCGGGCAACTCATGCGGATACATCAGATCGGCCACGCGCACGCTGCGGCGGGCGACCTTGTCTTCGTACGCCGGGCCGATGCCGCGGCCGGTGGTGCCGATGGCCTTGCCGCCGGCGGCGACTTCGCGCGCCTTATCGACGGCGATGTGGTACGGCATGATCAGCGGCGTGGCCGGGCTGATCTTCAGGCGCGGGCGCACGTTTACGCCCTGCGCTTCGAGCTCCTCGATTTCCTGCTTGAGCGCGGCTGGCGACAGCACCACGCCATTGCCGATCAAGCACAGCGCGTCGTCGCGCAGAATGCCCGAGGGAATCAGGTGCAGCACGGTCTTCTTGCCCTTGATGACTAGGGTGTGGCCGGCGTTGTGGCCGCCCTGGAAACGCGCCACCGCGCCGACGCGCTCGGTCAACAGGTCGACGATTTTGCCTTTGCCTTCGTCGCCCCACTGTGCGCCAAGAATTACGACTGACTTGCCCATGATGTGTCTCGCTCTAAAAGGACGTTCCGATCGGCGGAACGGGAAACTTGAAAAACTTAACTCGCGGCGATGACCGCGTGGTGAATCTCTTCAGTGCACCAGCACCAGCCGCAAGGTGAGCAGGCCGATGCCGATGGCAATGGCGCCGAACACGCGCAAGGTGCGCGGCTCCATCTTCGACGCCTCGCGCATCACCGACTGCCAGCCGTGCGGCGCGGCGAACAGCACCAGGCCTTCGATCACCAGCACCAGGCACAACGCGGCGTAGAAATCGTGCGGCATGACGTGCTCAGCGCCGCGCCGGCGCGGCGGCCGGATTGCCGAAGTAACGCAGGAATTCGGAATCGGGCTTCAGGATGATGGTGCCGCGGCCGTCGCCGAAGGATTTCTTGTAGGCCTGCAGGCTGCGGTAGAACGCGAAGAAATCCGCATCCTGCGCGTAGGCCTGCGCGTAGATCTGCGCGGCCTGTGCGTCGCCCTCGCCTCTTACCTTGTCGGCCTCGCTCTCGGCGGTGGCGCGGATCATCTGCGCCTGCGTCTGGGCGTCGGTCTTGATGGATTCGGCCTGCTGCTTACCGTCCGCACGAATGGCGGAGGCCTGCTGCTGGCGTTCGGTCTGCATGCGCTTGTAGACGGCGGTCTTGATGTCGTCGGGGAATTCGACACCGGTGATGCGCACGTCCACCACGGTCACGCCGAGCGTCTTCTGCGTTTCGGCGTTGGACTGCTGCAAGGCGCTGGTGATGATGTCGCCCTGGCCGCTGGCGATCAGTTGCTCCAGCGTGTGCTCGTTCACCGCGCTGCGCAGCGCATTGCTGACGATCGGGCTGAGGCGCTGGCCGGCCTGCAGTTCATCGCCGCTGGTGGCGCGGTAGTAGTTGGCGGCGTCGGCGATGCGCCACTTCACGTAGTAGTTGACGTTGACGCTTTGCTTGCCGGAGGTGACATAACGCTGCGGCGCGCCGTCGAACGAAAGCACGCGCTCATCCAGCGTCAGCACCTGCTGCAGCAGCGGCACCTTGGCGTGCAGGCCGGGCTGGCGGTCGGTGCGCAGGATCTTGCCGAACTGCAGCACCAGCACGTGCTGGCCTTCGCCCACGGTGTAGAAACTGTTGAAGCCGAGCAGGATGAGCAGAACGATGACGATCGCAGCAGTGGTCTTCATGGCTGCTTCCCCTTGTCCGCATCTTCGCCGGATGGCTGCGCCACGGTGCCGACGCCGGGCAGGTTGGTGGCCGGCAGCGCGTCCCCGTGGTCGTTGATGTTGATCACGGCGCGGCCGTCGGAGCCGTCGATCACCTTGTTGTTGGTGCGCAGGATGTCTTCCATCGTTTCCAGCCACAGGCGCCGGCGGGTGACTTCGGGCGCGGCGCGGTATTCCTTCAGGATGAGGTTGAAGCGCTCGGTGTCGCCTTGCGCACGCGCGATGCGTTCGGCCTTATAGGCGTCCGCCGCGGCGGTCAGGCGCTTGGCCTCGCCCTTGGCGTTGGGAATCTCCTGGCTGGTGGCGGCCTTGGCCTGGTCGATCACGCCCTGGTGATCCTGGTGGGCGGCGATCACGTCATCGAAGGCATCCTTGACCTCCTGCGGCGGCGTGATGGCCTGGAAGCTCACGTCGGTGACCTGCAGGCCGCAATCGTAGGCATCCAGCGTGTGCTGCAGCTGATCGCGCACCTGTTGCTGCAGCGCGCTCAGATGCGGCGCCGGCGCGTTGCTGTCGCCCTGGCCGGTGAGCACGTCGTCCATCGACTGCGCCCCGACCACCGCGCGCACCGCGGCCTGCGCGGCTTCGTTGAGCGTGCCGTCGGGGTCGCGCGTGCTGAACAGGTATTTCCTCGGGTCCGTCACCTGGTACTGCACATTGAAGTCGACCGAGACGATGTCCTGGTCGCGGGTGAGCAGGCGGATCTGGTCGGACATGGCGCGTACGCGCGAGGTCGCCACCGGCTGCACGGTTTCGATCGGCGCGGGAAGCTTCAGGTGAAAGCCCGGGCTGAGCGTGCGCACGTAGGCGCCGAAACGCTGCACCACGCCCACCTGCCCGGTGCCTACCACGGCGTAGCTGGTCAGCAGCAGCCAGGCCAGCAGCATGGCCACCACGATGGTGAGGATGCCGCCCGGGCCACCCAATCGGCCGAGGCGGTGAAACAGCTGCTTGAGCGCGGCCTCGATCCCGGGTTTGCCGCCACCGGAACCGCGCTTGTTCTTGTTCCATGGATCACGTTGCCCGTTGCCGGGTTCGTTCCAGGCCATGGTCAGTCTCCTTGAGGCCGCTGGGAGGCCGGCAACAACGGCCGGAAAACGCTGGGGTCGGGATGGGACATGGTGACGGATAGTGGACGTGCAAGCACCCCGGTCGGGCTGACGCACAAACGGTCGCATTCTAGCAGAGACGGTTGGATTAAAGCCCTCCCGCCGGGATTGCGATATGGCTTAACGTCGCCATGCACATCCCAACGTTGGGGTTCGGCTGCGCCTCAGCCCAACCTACGGGGAGGCTTCCTCGGGGTTGCCTAGCAGGCCGCGCAGCAGCTCCACATCCTTGCCCTGCCCGCCGGTCAAGGGCGCGAGCACGCTTCTGGGCGCATCGATGCGCAAGCGCCAGCCCTCTTCGTCCACCGCTTCCTCGGCGATTGCCCCGGCTGCACGCAAGCGGGCATGCAGGCGGCCGGCAGAGAGCGGCAGGCGCAATTCGGATTGCACGCGCTCGCCGCCCAGGCATTCGCCCAGCGCCTGGCGCAGCAGGTCCAGGCCCTGGCCGGTGACGGCCGACAGCCACACCTGCTGCGGCACGCCTTCGGCATCGCGCACGATGCGCGGCGCGGCTTCGGTCAGGTCGATCTTGTTCATCACCTGCAGCTGCGGCACGTCGCCGGCGCCGATTTCTTCCAGCACCTGATCGACCACCTGGCGCAGGCGTTCGCGTTCTTCATCCGCCGCGTCGCTGACATGCAGCAGCAGGTCCGCATCGCGCGCTTCGGCCAGCGTGCCGCGGAAGGCGGCGACCAGGTCGTGCGGCAGCTCGCGGATGAAGCCGACGGTGTCGGCCAGTACGGCGGGGCCGCAACTTAAGTCATCCAGCTTGCGCACGGTGGGATCGAGCGTGGCGAATAATTGGTTCGCCGCGTACACCTCGCCCTGCGTGAGCGCATTGAACAGCGTGGATTTGCCCGCGTTGGTGTAGCCCACCAGGGCCACGCGCGGCACCGTGTTGCGCAAGCGCGCGCGACGTTGTTGGCCGCGCTGCGTCTGCACTTTTTCCAGGCGCTTGGTGAGCATCTTGACGCGCTCGCCAAGCAGGCGACGGTCGGTTTCCAACTGCGTTTCGCCGGGGCCGCGCAGGCCGATGGCGCCACCGCGCTGGCGCTCCAGGTGGGTCCAGCCACGCACCAGGCGCGTGGCCAGGTGCTTCAACTGGGCCAGTTCCACTTCCAGCTTGCCTTCGTGGGAGCGGGCGCGCTGGGCGAAGATGTCCAGGATCAGCCCGGCGCGATCGACCACGCGCACGTTGAGCAGCTTTTCCAGGTTGCGCTCCTGCACCGGCGTGAGCAGGTGATCGACCAGCACCACATCCGCTTCCAGCGCGCGCACGGCTTCGCCGACCTCGTCGGCCTTGCCGGTGCCGATGTAGTAACGCGGGTTGGGCGATTCCACGCGTGCGGGAATGCTGGCCAGCACTTCCGCGCCGGCGGACTTCACCAACTCGACGAATTCCTCTGCGCGCTCGGCTGCATCGTCTTCCCCCCGCGAATGCGGGAGGACCAGCACAGCCCGTTCGCCTTTCTTTTGTCTATCGAACAGAGTGAATCAACCTTCGCTTTCGACCGAGGCGTGCTCGAGATGGCTCTCGTGGCCTTCGTGACCTTCGTGGCCGTTGCCCACGCGCACGTTACGGCTGGGTACCACGGTGGAGATGGCATGTTTGTAGACCATCTGGCTGACCTGGTTGCGCAGTAGCACCACGAACTGATCGAACGATTCGATCGTGCCCTGCAGCTTGATGCCGTTGACCAGATAGATGGCGACCGGTACGCGCTCACGGCGCAATGCATTGAGAAATGGATCTTGCAAGGATTGCCCTTTTGACATTTTTGTTCTCCCCCTCATCCACGGATGGACCGAAAAAGGTGACACCAAATGGCGCCCCGGTCCGAGTTTCCCGAATGTTAACCGCTTTTAAATCAAGGATGAAAGAGTTTTGTAAGTCGTGACAAAGACATAACGAAAAGACGTCATCTTTTTTACGACTGCCGCTCACTTTTTGCCGAGGAACAGGCGTACGGCGTCGGCCGCCCGATCCAGTGGGCTCGCCCGCTCCGGATCGAGCACGCGGGCGTCAAGCTCACTGCGCAGCCAGGTGATCTGCCGCTTGGCGAGCTGGCGGGTGGCGAAAATGCCCCGGTTGCGCAGCTCCGCCGCGTCGTAGCAGCCATCCAGATGCTCCCAGGCCTGGCGATAACCCACCGCACGGATCGCCGGCAGGTCGGCCGTGAGATCGCCGCGCTGGCGCAGCGCGCGCACTTCCTCGAGCAGGCCGTGCTGCAGCATGTCGTCGAAGCGCTGTGCAATGCGCGCATGCAGCGGCGCGCGATCGTCCGGGATCAGCGCGAGTTTCAGCACCCGCCAGGGGAACGGCTGTCCACGTCCGCCCTGTTGCTGGACGCTGAGCGGCTGCCCGGTCAGCGTGATCACTTCCAGCGCGCGCTGGATGCGTTGCGCATCGCCGGGCTTGATGCGCGCGGCGGCGGGCGGATCCAGTTCGGCCAGCCGGCGATGCATGCCGTCCCAACCGATCGCCGCCGCTTCCTGCGCCAGCTGCGCACGCAGCGTCGCATCCGCTTCCGGCAGGCTGGACAAGCCGCGTTGCAGCGCGCGGAAGTACAACCCCGTGCCGCCCACCAATAAAGGTATGCGACCGGTTTCGCCGATGTGCTGCATGGCGAGCTGTGCATCCGCGCTGAAGTCGGCGGCCGAATACGGTTCGGCCGGATCGCGGATATCAATCAACGCATGCGGGTAGCGCGCGAGCGTGGCGGCGTCCGGTTTCGCCGCGCCGATGTCGAGCCCGCGATAGACCAGTGCCGAATCCACGCTGATAAGTCCAAGCGGAAAGCACTCGCTCAAGGCGCACGCCAGCGCAGTCTTGCCCGACGCGGTCGGGCCCATCAGGAATATGGCGAGCGGGCGACGATCGACAGGCATCCGGCCATTCTAACGTTTCGTTCTCCACATGCCGCAGCGCAGTAAGGCGTGCATGACACCTGCCGATATAATTGCCGCTTGCCTGCCCCTTCCCCGCCTGCTGTGGATGTCCCCCATGCCGCAAACGATGAAAGCCCTGGTCAAGCGCCTGCCCGAAAAAGGCATCTGGATGGAAGAAGTGCCGGTGCCGGAAGTCGGCCCGAACGAGGTGCTGATCAAGCTGGAGAAAACCGCAATCTGCGGCACCGACCTGCACATCTATAAGTGGGACGAGTGGTCCCAGCGCACGATCAAGCCCGGTCTGACCATCGGTCATGAGTTCGTCGGTCGCGTGGTGGACATCGGTCCGGGGGTCACCGGCTACAAGCTTGGCGACCGCGTCTCCGCTGAAGGCCATATCGTGTGCGGCCATTGCCGCAACTGCCGCGCCGGCCGCCAGCACCTGTGCCCGAACACCATCGGCATCGGCGTGAACCGCAACGGCGCGTTCGCCGAATACATGACCATGCCGGCCTCCAACCTGTGGCCGATTCCGGACCAGATTCCGTCCGAGCTGGCCGCCTTCTTCGACCCCTACGGCAACGCCGCGCACTGCGCGCTGGAGTTCGACATGGTGGGTGAAGACGTGCTCATCACCGGCGCCGGCCCGATCGGCATCATCGCCGCCGGCATCGCCAAGCACGTGGGCGCGCGCAACGTGGTGGTCACCGACGTCAACGACTACCGCCTCAAGCTCGCCGCCGACATGGGCGCCACGCGCGTGGTGAACGTCGCCAACCAGTCGCTGAAGGACGTGATGAAGGACCTGCACATGGAAGGCTTCGACGTGGGCCTGGAAATGAGCGGCAACCAGCGCGCCTTCAACGACATGCTCGATTGCATGTACCACGGAGGCAAGGTCGCCCTGCTCGGCATCCTGCCCAAGGGCGCCGGCATCGACTGGGACAAGGTGATCTTCAAGGGCCTCACCCTGCAGGGCATCTACGGCCGGCGCATGTACGAGACCTGGTACAAGATGACCCAGATGGTGCTCACCGGCTTCCCGCTGCAGAAGGTGCTCACCCACCAGATCCACATCGACGATTTCCAGAAGGGCTTCGACCTGATGGACGCGGGCGCGTGCGGCAAGGTGGTTTGTTCCTGGCATTGATGCCCGAGCCCTCACGAAACGCCACGTAGGCTGGGATGCCATCCCAGCATCCAGCTGTGTATAGACATGGTGATGCTGGGATTTCATCCCAGCCTATGTGGTCCCGGCATCCGCTGAATCGATCGGAAAATTCCGGCAGGACGCCTACGCAATTCCTACCTCGCACGCTACACTCCCCCGGCGTGCCGACATGAACTTCCATCTGAGGAAAGTGCACGGCTTGCCGGCACGGTCGGTCCGCGATGTCACGGGAGGAGCATCGACGGCATGACGAACTGGAACCGGTCACCTCAAGCATGGTCGCCGCAGGCGCTGATCCAGGCCAGCCGCGAACGCGCGACGCGCTTGTATCGTTCCCGCCGCCTGCGCATCAGCGCGCTGGTCATCGCCATCGTCCTGTTGCTGTTCGGCCTGTTCGGCTTTTTCATTGCACCCGGGCTGATCAAGAGCCAGCTGGAAAAACAGCTTGCCGCGCAACTGGATCGGCCGGTCACCATCGGCGCGGTGCATCTGAATCCATACACCGTGCGCCTGACCGTGGACAGGCTGCATATCGGCGAGCGCGGCGGCAGCGCACCCTTCATCGATCTGGATCAGCTGGTCGTGAACGGTTCGTGGAGTTCGCTGTTCCACATGGCGCCGGTGCTGGACCAGCTGACACTGCAGCATCCGCAGATTCACATCACGCGCAGCGGTCCGCAGACCTTCAACTTCAGCGACATCATCCAACGCTTTGCGGCCAAGCCGTCCGATCCGAACGCGTCGCCGACGCGCTTCGCCGTTTCCAACATCAGCGTGCACAACGGCGATATCCAGTTCGACGACCGGGTGCAGAACGCCACGCATCGTGTGGATCAGCTGGACATCGGCGTACCATTCATCGCCAACCTGCCGCACGACGTGGACATCTTCGTGCAACCGCTGCTGGCCATGCGCGTGGATGGCAGTCCGTTGCGCATTCAGGGTGAAACCAAGCCGTTCGCGAGCAGCCGCGAGTCGGTGATCAGCTTCACCATGGATCACCTGGACCTGGCCAAATACCTGGCCTATGCCTCGGCACAGCTACCCGCGGCCATTCCCAGCGGACTGTTGTCCGGCACGCTGGACGTGCGTTTCGTGCAGGCGCAACCGAAGCCGCAACTGGTGCTGCAAGGCGCGCTGCAGTTGGACGACTTCAGCATGACCACGCACGATCGCGCCCCCATGCTGGAGATAAAGCACGGCGTGGCCGCGCTGCGCGACGTGCAACCGCTGGAATCGCGCTACGACTTCATCAGCATCCTGCTCGATCACGCTTCGCTGCATTACACCAAGCAACCCGGCAACCGCACCAACTTCGATGAACTGCTCGGCAAGAACGCGCCGCCGCCCAAGCCCGGCACGCCAGCTACCGATGCGCAGATCGGCCTGCTCGTGCTGCAGAACAGCGCACTCGACTACAGCGATCTCACCGGCCCGAAGCCGGTGCATCTGCTGCTGGAAAACATGCATGGCGCGATCCGCAAGCTTTCCACCGTCTCAGCGCAGCCGGGCGCGGTGGATGTGCGCTCCACGCTGGCCGGCGGCCAGTTGCATGCGGCCGGCAATCTGTTCGTGCACGCAAGCCGCTTCGAAGGCAAGGTCAGCGCCAACCACGTCGCGCTGCAACCGCTCGCCGCGCTCGGCCCGGATTCCCTCAATGCGGACATCGCCGGTGGCACGCTGGATGGCGACACGCAGCAGCGCATCGACTGGAGCAAGACGCTGGCGCTGACCATGGAGCACAGCAAGCTCACGATCAACGATTTTGTATTGGCGCAGCGCGATCGCAAGCCGGTGGCGTGGCGCTCCTTGAATGCCAACATCAGGCATCTCGATCTGGGCAGCAGCACCGCGCAGCTCGACGAGGTCACACTGCATGGCTTGAAGATCGATGCGCGCAGGTTGAAGAACGGCACGATCGATCTTGCGAACCTGACCAAACCCTCGCCACCGGCGAAAACCAAACAGCCGGCCTCGCCAAGCTGGCATTGGAACATCACGCATTTGCTTATCGACGGCAGCAGCTTCGCGCTGACCGATCCCAGCCTGCCGAGCAAGAACGGCCATATCGAAATCAAGGCCGACAAATTCGCGCTGAACAATCTTTCCGACGACATGCGCAAGCCGATCAAGCTCAACCTGAGCGGTGGTATCGGCCGCGGCAGCTTCACCATCGATGGCAACGTCAAGCCGGAACCGATGGACGCGGATCTGCGCATCAATGCCACCAAGCTGTGGGTGGCGCCTTTCGCATCGCTCGTGCAGGTGCCGCTGAACGTCAACATCGACAGCGCATTGTTGAGCGCCAATGGCCGCATCCGTTATCGCGACCACAAGCCGCAGCCGCTGATGAGTTACCAGGGCAGCATGCTGCTGGGGCGCTTGCGTGTGCTGGACAAGGTCACCAACGACGATTTCCTGCGCCTCAATTCACTCGCCGCCAGCAACATGAAGCTGGAAATGGGTGGCGCTGCGCCAAAGGTCGATATCGGTGGACTCGCGTTGGATGATTTCTACGCGCGCGTGATCATCAACACCAACGGCCGCATCAACCTGCAGGACGTGGTGGCCCATCCCGAGCAGGCGCCGGTGTCGGTCACGCGCGAACAGATCGGCCCGGCGCAACCCTTGCGCGTGGCGCCGCCACCGGTAAAGGAAACCTCGCACGCTCCAGGCGGCGGCACCACCACGACGGCAACGGTAGCGCCGAACAATCCACCGTCCACCACGCCACCGCCAAACATCCATATCGGCCAGATCACGCTTGCCAACGGCAACCTCAACTACACCGACAATTTCATCAAGCCCAACTACACGGCCAATATCACTCAACTCGCGGGCAAGATCGGCGCGTTCGGTACCGATACCGACAACGCACCGGCGGATGTGAGCCTCAAGGGCGAGCTGGACAACGATTCGCCGGTGGATATCGAAGGCTCGATGAATCCGCTCACACCGGTGGCGTTCCTGGATATCAAGGCCAAGGCACAGGACGTGGAGCTTACGCACCTGACGCCGTATTCGGGCAAATACGCGGGCTACCCGATCACCAAGGGCCGGCTCACCATGGACGTGCATTACAAGCTCGACCACAACAAGTTGAACGCCGACAACCATATCGTGCTCAACCAGCTCACCTTCGGCGATCGCATGGAAGGCCCCGGCATCAGCCACTTGCCGGTGAAGCTGGCGGTGGCGTTGCTGAGGGATTCCAACGGCAATATCGACATTCACGTGCCGGTTTCCGGCTCGCTCGACGATCCCGAGTTCAGCCTTGGCGGCGTGATCTGGCAAGCGTTCGTCAATCTGCTCAAGCGCGCCGTTACCTCACCGTTCCGATTGCTCGGCTCCATCGGCGGCGGCGGTGGCAAGGAAGACCTGGGCTATGTGGAATTTGCCGCGGGCTCATCCGCCCTCGACGCGCAAGCGCAGGACAAGCTCGCGCACGTGGTGGAAGTGCTCAACAAAAAGCCGGAACTGAAACTCGACATCACCGGACGTGTCGATCCTTCTGTGGACGAAGACGGTTTGCGCCACGTCACCGTCGACGACATGGTGCAAAAAGAAGAAGCCGACGACATCGGCACTGCCGCCGCCAAGGCCGCACCCGTCAAACCCGGCACCGACGACTACAACAAATACCTCACCCGGGCGTACAAGCACGCCAAGTTCGACAAGCCGCGCGATCTTATTGGCCTGACCAAGTCGCAGCCGTCCGAACAAATGATCAAGATGCTGGAAGCCCATGTAACGGTCGACCAGGATGCCCTACGCCATCTGGCAGAGCGCCGTGCCGGTGCCGTGCGCCAGTATTTGCGTGGCAAGATCGACGACAATCGCGTGTTCGTGCTGGCGCCGAAGCTGGATGCCAAGGGCATCGACGACAAGGGCAAAACGACGCGCGACGATTTTGGGTTGCATATGTAACGGCGGACCACCGATCGCGCCTGGCCCGGCGTAGGGTCAGAAG